>JAEZKW010000076.1 GCA_023415375.1 Bacillota bacterium | reverse complement strand
TGGCTAACAAATTTGGGGCTACATTTTTTAGAATATTATAACATATTTTGAGGTTATAATTCATTACCATGTCACAAACCGATTCTCAAGAAATTTCCAAACTCCTGGAACAAATCGCCCTTAGCCGCCGCCGGATGCAAGAACTCTGGGAAGCCAAGGGCTACACTGATTCTGAAGTACTGGCGGCCAGCATCGAGCTGGACGGACTTTTGAACCGCTATCATTTATTGTATCCGCCGAAGCTTTAGGTTCTTGCGAATTCCGGCATCATTTCCCGGTTATTGTTTTCCCAGGTCTTCATAAAACCGAATTGGATCAAACAAATCCTTCCCCGGATTGGTTTTCCCGACCAGGAAATCCTCCCAACAAAACGGATCGAAGTGCCGGTTTACCGGATCATATTTGGAATGAGGCTGGATATAATCCTTGGTTGGCGCAAACCCATACCGGCTGCAAATATCATGAATCAAATCAAGTAGATTATGGTATGCCCCCTGCTGGAGCGGTTCGCAAGTTTCAATGCCAATAGCAAAACGGTTCGCGCCGATACAATGATGGGCCCGTTCAGTCTCGGGAATACACTGAATGATTTGACCGGCATCCACAATATAATGGGCCGAGGCATAAGTTTTACCGGCTAACGGCGGATGATTGAGGCTCTCAAAATAATCCCGGTTGGCCTTGGCTGACGTCCCCGGGTTGCCTGTCCGATGGACAATGATCATCCGGGGTGTAATGATATCCCCCGGCCGGTTTGGCCCCAGGCTAAGCATCGCCTTCGTGATCGGTACCATTGTTTTCACCTCCCTTTACAGGCGCCAAATTCGGATTCTGATTGATTAACCGGCCCTGAATCATCTTCATGACCTGATCCAGGATCGGAAAGTTGATGTTATGGAGTATGCAAATTTTCTGGACATTTTCCAGGACCGAATAACTTTCGGTCAGGACAATAAAACTCTCAATCATCCCCTGCACCACAGCAAGGAGTCCGACCAAGCCGCATTGATAGCCGATGGAAAGTAAAATTAGGTATATCAAAAGTTTAACCAAACCATGGTACATTTTGCGTGATTCCGGTTTCATGGCCGGGTTGGCCCGGGCATAATAAAACCCGGTAGCCGTATCGAGTAGCCAAAGAACCATGACAGCTCCATAGACCGGACGAAATGCGCCGAAAAGAATACGGAGCAGCCCCAAAAAAATCCCGGCAATCACTTTGACTACCGGGTATTCGCCGAGACGTTTGAGAAAATGAAGAAATATTTGTAGGTCGTTCAATTATAGCCACCGTCCTGTTATTGAATATAAAAAAACCGTCCAAAGGAACGGATAAAAAATCTTATAATGGTCTATTGCAACTGTTTCCGAATATTTTGATTCGCAACTAACTGCTGATACGCTGCAATAAAACGGTCCCCTTCGGTCCAGGTTAGACTTTGTGGGACGATATTATTTCCAGTCGTTAAATGATGGCATATTTCCGGCTCATAATATCTTCCGATATATCCATCTGGTAAATCCAGATAGAAGCCGCCATAATCTTTTTTAAAATTAGCAATCGTATCCATGTATGTCCCGGAGCTGGTGCGAATAAAAATATAGCCGTCAGGATGATGCTGAAAGTTAGGATATCCCATCATTTCAAATCCCTTCTTTTTAAATTAATATCTCATGATATAATTACAAGCTATCCATGGCTGCATATTGTTATGGCTTGCTCCGCCACCTTTAGGGATGATAGCACCACTAGATTGAAAAGTGCTTAAATTACCAGTATTTGGATGCACTGCAGGAATTGGAGCACCACCACCAGCAAAACCATAGCCACTAGGACTATATGTATCATGGGCATGTGATGGCATTTTATCAATATTTAACGTATGATTTTCTTCTCCACCAGTTCCACCAAGTATATCTGCATTGCCATTTATTACAACATTAGCGGAAACTCCGCCCATATTATCAAGGCCAATTAAAACCCGACCACGCAAATCCGGCAAATTAAATGTAGTTGATCCATCACCCTTCCCATAAATTGTACCAATTACAGCGAATAGATTGCTATAAGTAGTCCTGGAAACTGCCTGACCGGCGCAAAGCAAAAATCCGGATGGCGCGTTTGAAGCCGCATAAGGGAATATTGACCCTGGTGGAATTACAGCGCTTACTAAGGTTTGAAGCTGGTTGAGCGCATCCTGGACATTGGTTTTGGTGATGTTCCCCGAAGGCGTGTTAATAACATCAACCGCGTTTACCTGTGCTCCATCATTTTGCCCATTGGCTACATGATGATGATTTGTAAACTCTTTAATAGTGACAAATGTTAACGACGGGTCAATCGTTGCGCTGACATTGGCGGCATTGCCGACTACTGTCACCATATCAAATATCTGCTCAACGATGTTTGCACCTTCGGGCGGCAGATAGTCAGCCATGCCACCTGCGTTAGCCACCGAGTAAAGTATCTGACCTTCATCAGGGTCAGTGGCAAATACTCCGAATTCCCGGACATAATATCCGGTCGATAATCCGGAATTGGTAAAAGTAGCCCTTAAAGTGGCCAATCCATTTTCAATCGAAATGAGATTAATATCCAATGACTGTTTTTCTTCGACTAAGGCCGTTAAATCTTCAAGCTTAGCGCCGTCCGGCAAATAACCGCATCCAATCGCCACCCGGGTGAAATTTAATTGGGTTGTCCCGGCTTGGGCCTTGGTTTGCAAAGCACTCCCCTTAGTCGTTAATACCATATTGCTAAACTGCGACATTTAAACACCTTCCTTATGATTGCTGAACGATTTTATGATATTGGCACTGATGCACTACAAATCCCCAGTATTTAGTTAAACCCACATCCTTCATAGCCCCCAAACAATCCAATTTTGATCGTACATTCTTAACCGAACTGACTGCCTTAAAAATTTGATTGATTGTATCTTCACTGGGCATTGCGGCCTCAGTGATAATCCGGAAATGATATGGTTTTCCCTTGTAGTCAAACCATTCTTCAACCGTTGCCTTATTAAACGCATCCGTTACCACTTGTTTCACTGCATAAGCAGTACCTTTGGTATATTTATAGACGTAGCCATTTTTAACCAGCGCCCGGCGCTTGTCCAAGGATAAGTTTTCATCGTAAAAGTCCACATTCATCTCTGCAGCCATCATATTGACCACCTCCGAAACGGCATCGCCAATTCCAGCATAGGTAAGAACCTCTTTAATCTTGCCGGCCAACTTTTGCCACTGTTTATCAATAGCCCGGCTGGCCGCGATAACCTCCGGACTGCTTGTTAGATTTGGCGGCAACAGTTCCAGAAGGGCGACATCACCAATGGTCTTACTCATCCTCTGTGCCTCCATAGGTAACTGTCTCCGTCCCCAACATCGCGACTTGTGAATCGGATAGCACGGTAAAATCGGGGGAATGAATGACCACCCGTTTGGCTCCGGCATCGCAGATTAAGTATCGTAAATAATCGGGATTAATATCCCGGCCAATTTTCGAACATTGCCAAGCTTTATAAGTATTAATCGCCTTTTTTACCACATTTTGTATTGCTTTCGCAGTATCACTATCATTGGACTTGATATAGTAGGTCAAGTCTATGTTGTACGGGACCTGCGTTGGAGACTGGACAACCACCTTATCGGTTAAAGGCCTTAAGCTATCAGCTGATAAATAAGTCTGTAATCCTGAAAGTAGTTCTCCCGGCGTGGTACCATCTTCTTTGATGATATAGATATCAACTTCCCCATCGGTTGTCTCGGACTTCAATACTTTCACATCGGCGATTGCGGAACTATATTCTTTGGCAAAATACTCATAGGCCCCGCTCGGTCCAGCCACGCTGAACGACTCCGGCCGTAAATAAACCCTCTCTCGGAGCGAATCATCATCCTCTTGATCAGCCCCGCCTGCGCTGGTATCGATATTGGACACACTAGCCACATACTCAATCGGGTCAACCAAGATATTAATTTGACCTGCTGTATATCCGTTGCCGACCGTTCCGGTCTCAGTACATGTAACGACGATATCCATATATGTACCATTTTCTGGAGGCGGTATCATGACAGGTATTTCGTTGTACTCTGTCGTCGCAAAATACACATTACCAGCCGCTACCCGCGTTCCAGAAGGGATAGCAACCACACTAGTTTGAGCGGCAGACAATTTAAGTCGAACAGTAGCCGTTGCTGCAGTTGCATTTTCTCTTGTGACCTCAACACGCGCCGCCAATTGGTCTAGATAACTACCGCTGGCATATTTTAAAAGATTTTGTTTAGCCGCATTATTGATTGATTGCAATATCGCGTAAATCCTAGCCGCATTGGCATATAACAAAATGCGAATCGGGTCGCCTTGGGAGAGGGTCTTCGATTCGCCGGTTTCAACCAAATATTCTTTTTCATAATCGGATATCAAGTCTGCTAATAATGTGTCTACATCGGTATCCACAAAGTCGATATCGGTAAGATTGTTAAGTTCTTCAATATTGCTGCTCAATGGCAACCACCACCTTTATCTATTATCCATCTAACCATTGTGAAACCTCCTTCTTGAAGAATTTAATCAGAATCTATTTGCTGTAATTATAATTCTAGGCAGGTTGAACATCATAATTTCAAGCCTTTTTAGCTCACTTTACCTGCCCGGATCCTGAGCCAACACTTGTAAGCCAGATACTTTGCTAATCCACAAGAGATTGTGAATTTACCAACTTTAATACCCTTTCATAAGCATCTGTGCCTTTATCATTATTATACCGGTGTCTCCGCAGCCAATGATTTAGCCATATGGCTTTCATTGAACAGGTTTTGATAAGCCCGCCAAAGGATGGTAAAACCGGCCAACTTTCCTATAAAGAGAATCACGATTACGATAGCCAGTGCACCGTCCGTTCCTCTACCCGCTTGCTGGATCGCTTGCCCGGTAGATGTAATAATTGATGTGGCTTGATCCAAAATATTTCACCGCCTCTCTTCTTTGTTGAAAAAATTAAAGGAACCCGGTGAAGGGTCCCTCTAATTTGTTAAGTTAAATAATCAATTAATCAATGTGTCACTCAAAAATAATAAATCTAGGTTCAATATTATCCACCAACCAAACATTTTCATTCCCTTGATAAAATCGAACCCCGCTCTTAAAAGCTCCTTTAGCATCGATTTTAAGTATTGTCGGTTTAGAGTCTTTCCTTTTGCCAACGGAACTTGCTGTCTCCCAATCAACCGATAAATGAACGTAGTTTCGTCCCATTGGTAAAATCCCGTTTTCTTTGATACTTTCGATAAATTTTCTGGCGGTTCCGTGATACAAAATATCCGGTGGCTGTTTAGGTTGAAATATTATCTTATGATCGATCGAATGCCCGTATAAAGCCCGAATTCTGCCATTTAAGATCTCGAGTCTTTTCTTATCGGATTGAGGTCATTTTCGATGACATTTCACCTTTTCCTCATTACTTTAGGCCATCCAATAATTGTTCGTCTCAACCCATTTTCTAAATTCCTTTCTCATTTAATACTTCATTGGAAAGTTTATCCTGATATGACTCTTTAAACCATTTCCAATTTTCAGAAACCTTTTCTTTTTCGGTTTCACTTAAATCTATATACCTATTTACAATGGACTGTAGTATTTTTATAGAAAGCGTTCTCCCAAATTCCTGTAAACTATCAGTTGATAAATTATCCATTATAGAACCTAATACTATCGCAGGAACCTGTTCAACAATAGTATCTACCATTTTTATGGCCTTTTCCCTATCCCCATCATAAAGTAAATTAAAAGCTACAGCTTGAAGAAATTCATCACCCAGATTTTCAGTAAATATTTTCTGACATAAAGGAATTATAACATATTTATCCCTAATAGATAATTCTGTTAGCGCTGTAGAAACCTCATCATAATTTTCAAACTTATTAAAAATGTCTATGAGCTCTTCATTAGACATTTTTTTTAAATATGGTTCATGATTAACCATCCTATCTAAGATTTCTGCTTCTTTTTCATTAATATTTATGTTTTTACCATTATCCATATAATACCCTCCTTCACTTCAAAATTAAAATAAGTTTTATTCACTTTATTGGAATTAGCTTAATTGTTGATAAGTATGGTTTTCCATCAACAATACTCCACGTAGTTAATACTTTAAGTTTACCACTAGGACCTACTAAATTGCTTACAATGTCCACTCGATTTTCGGGTGTTATCCGTTTACCAACTTCAAGCAAATGCTTAACAATTGATTGATTATTTTCCAACGTATCATAAAGACCAATTGAATCCAATTTGCTAGCCATATCCTTCGAACGGTTAAAATTATGTTCGAGAGCTTCAAGTTCTTTTAATCTTGTTACATTTTGGGGGGTAGCATCAAATAATTTCCTTCGAGTTTGCTTTAATTTCTTTAATTCACTAATTTCCTTTCTTAATGATTCAATATTATAATTTTTAATATCAACTTTGCCCCTCATATATTTTTCTATTTTTCCGATCGGTACTTCCGTATGTCCATCTGTATATACCTTTATCGGCTTTCCAGTTGTAGGAGCAATTATCTCTTTGACTTCTAAATCACCTATGGCTTCATTTATATGCTTACTAACCGTTTCCTTACTAGCTTCAATTATTTTTTCTTCATTTTGCTTTAACCTCTTATTTATTTTAATTATATCATTATCTTTTGGTAATTGAATACCTTCCCTTGCTTGTTGAATAGTCTTAACAAATTCCTCTTCTGATACATCACCGATCTTTTTTGTTCTTTGTAATTCCTTAAGAAGCTTACTTGCTTCCTCGGTCGTACTTGCAACCTCTTTTGAAGCTGCGATAAGTTTGGCAGAACGGTTAATTGACTTTATTGCTGATCCCAGCGTACCAATATCAAGTACCATGCTTAATATTGCCAGTGTAATACCTAAAACTCCCGGATCATCGGAGAACTCACCTCCTAAAGTAGCTTTCGCCGCATTAGAATGCAACTTGTAATTATCTAGCTCATAATATAAATCAATTCCGCTAAGGGTAGCACCTCCGGTCGCTAAGGCTAAACCCGCCCAGGCTGAACCGCCGGTAAAAAAGCCGGCGATGCCGAGTCCAATACCCATGGCCAGCATGCCGACAGACCGAATCGTATTCCCTCTTCCTTCATCATCCAACCGATCCTGGATTAACTGACTTATATTATCTCCCTTTTTGATGTTCTCGAAAGCCAATGTCAGCTCAATTAAGGGTTTTAATTCCCAAACCTTTGTCGGAGTTTTGTATAAAATTTCTAAGGTTTTATCCGCGCTTTCTTCACGGTTGCTCAGCATCTTAAGAATCTCATCCTTAAATCCTTTTGGATTCCCCTGAAATTTACGGGCCATTTCTCGATAATCCGTATTAACGTCATTTAAAATCGGATGTTTGGATGCATCAACGGCCCTCATTTGGTGGATGGTGATGCTGTCCATTACTTGGGCCATACTAAACTCCGGATATTTCTCCCGAATAAAACCTGGTTTTACCAATGGTGTTATTACGGCAGTGACCGGGTTAAAACTTTCAATCAGTAAAGCAACATTTTCCGCCGTATTGGGTGGAAATTTAGAGATATATTCGGCGATTTTTTCTTCAGATTGAGTCGATACCAAAATTCGCAAAAAATCTTTATATAAATTGTTATTGAAAAAAGGAGCACTGATTAGGTACTCCTTTTTTAAATCCGAACGACTATTTATACAACGTATCAAACCCTTGGCTCTCAGCCGGTCCGCTATCTTAAACTTGGGAGCATAGGTATTGGTTAAGATCTTATATAAATCATCCATGGCCCCATTTTTATTCTCTTTGTATCGAGTTCTTTCTTTCCTGACGATCTTCCGGTTTTCAAATATCATCTCCTCCGCTTTGGCGACTGCCGAGTTTTGAAAAGATAATACAAATTCAAATAAATCTTTTACCGATAAATGATACTTTTTCAATTGATTATCAAGTTTGCTGAGCGTATAGTTTTCTTTCAGCATACTCCCTATTAAACCCGTAAGGCCTGTAAGGGCACACGACAAGATTTTATCCCAATAAGTCCCGGTGACATTTGTAAACTCTTTAATTAATCCGGGGGGAACTTTTGAAATATTCTCTTTTTTGGTTTGATCAATGGGCTTGTGCTCTTTGAACCACTCGAATTCAAATTCCGGAATCTTATAATCTTTACCTATTTCTATGATATTGCCCATAAGTTGCCTGTCAGCACCGGTTAAAGCTTGATCATTTCTCACTTTCGATTGGATTTCGTTGATTCTCCGGCTTAGATGGGCTATGGCTTTTTGTTTTACTTCTTTGGCGATAACATGCCCATTAAACAGCTGTTTTAATATATAAATGGATATCGTGTCGGGCTCTGAATCCAAAGGTTTTAGTTCCTTGGACTTTTCTCCCAATTCTTTTACAATATTTTTGGCCATCTCCTCCCGGTTTTCCGTTAGGCTCATACTCTCTTTAGCCGGTCTGTCCAGAGAAGATTTATTTTCCGCTGTTCCTTCCCTACCATTCATGCAAGATACTCCTTTCAAAAAATATCTTTTCATTGAAATGAAATTACTACCCCGCCTGTATTAACCCATTTTCAGGACTCGTTATTGCATATCGCCTGTAACAAGTTTAAAAAAGGCAACAGAAAAACCGCCTGAAATTCAAGACGGTTTAATTTTTTACTATATTCGCACTATTAATATTCAATATATACGATGTTCCGGAATTTATATTAAGTGTTGTATTATCAAGCTTAAAATATTTTTCTAAGAATTTCTATCTGCTTAAACCAGCAATTCCATAAGAGATTTCTTTCTTAGAACCTTTATATTCAATAATAGTCATATCTCCATATATACTGTTTTTAAATTGTGTCCCCTTAAATTGAAAGCTAATATCATAATTGGGTTTCATTTTTTGCCGTGTTGAGATAAATGATAAATTCCTATTATTTAGGCTTGATTCTGAAATTCGAAACGAAGTTTCTTCAAGGTTGGTAAAAGCCTTTTTAATTTTTTTCAGATTATCTGGAGTTAAATTTTTATCATCAATCATTCTCAACTCATCAGCAAGTTGATTATCCTTCGAGATGATAATTTCATCCGGTACACAATAAAGGCGAATTGGCTTTCCTTTTTCATCAACATCCAATTTTAACACCATGAAAATTCCTTCTCCAAGATCGAGGTGACCATAATAAGATTGAGTTTCGTTATTACCAAAACAATTGTTCGTAACAGGCAAAATAATGATAACCAATATAACAAAAAATAATTTTAATTTCATATTTTAAATCCCCTTTCAATATTTGACATGAAGTACACTATTTTTTAACTGACTAAAAATCTGATCATTATAATTAACCATTTCTTCTTTACTTTTATACCCTAATTTTTGATAATCATAATAACCAAAATGAACCTTATCCTTAGGACCTTGCCAGATAAATCCACATTCCAATGCTATTCCTTTGAGATCTTCGAATTTCTTATTTTTGATTAATTCATCAACACCTTTCAAATCAAAAGCTGATCCCATCGCATGTGGCGCACTATCTGGACTTGCTACGATATTTGTCCCTAGTTTATATTAAATCGACCTATTGAAATTTAATAATATAATATTGCTCATTTCCTCTGATATTTAAATTTGGAGCATACGAAAAATATAAGTCTTTGTCGTTATTAAGCCAAACAAAAGAATTGCATCTTCTTGGATAGCCGATTCCTTTTTTGTATTCTTTTGTCTCCTTCGCCCAATCCCCATTAATTACTTTAATCGCCCCATTTTCGGAGTCTAGAATATAAACCGCCTCAAAATCAGAGAAGGCTACTAAATTAGATTTTTGTGCCCATCGTAAATCTGATGCGCCTATTCCATTTATTATCATTTTTTTTGAAATTGTATTGTTTGAATCATCAACTGATACTAAATATATATCGCCAATTGATACGTCTGCCGGAGGAATCTCTACTCTAAAATAAACGATTTGGTTGCCTTTAATATTCCATGCAACTCTTCCGTAACTATAGCATCCACTATCAATTAATGTTTTCTTTCCTCTGATATTAACGAAAAGTGAACTTGTGAAATAATCCATACCGCTAGGATCTTTTTTCTTACCGCTAACTTTTGCTTCGATACTTTTTACCGAATCATAGGCCAAGACCCAGTCTCTTTGAGGGCGCATATTTAATTGTTTCTTTTTTTGTATATCATCCTTCAACTTGTACTCAGTAGGAAGATTCGTTACTTTAGATATAGAATAAAAATCTAAGTTATTTGCATGTACAACTACAGCAATTAATCCAATAAAATTTAAGATAAGCATTAATATTAAAGATTTATTCTTCATAGCAAACACTCCTTACATCATTTTGACTTGGATTCCTGCTCAATTCTTAACCAATCTTTTGAATTATAATCTCTTTTGCGTTGATAAGTTTCTCCATTGGCTTTTATTCCGAAATGCCATGGTTCGCTAGGCATTACAGTTTGATAAAAATCATATTTCTCGGCTATTTGCAGTAACCTAGATTGCTGCTTTTCATTTAAAATTTCCCAGTCTAAGTCAAATGCTAACCCAGATTCATGTGGACTGGTTCCAGGCTTAGCAGCATCAGGATCTGTGGTAAACAGATATTCTTGGTAGGCTCTAGTCCTAAATCCCTCCGATATTACAAGAGGTATACCTTCTTTTTTACAATCTATAACAAATGCATTAAATTTATCGACTATACTCGCATCTAAGTATGGGGTAAACTCTTTGAATCTTGATTTATCTGCAGGTAACGGCATATCAACTTTGACTAATCCAATACTTCTCGAAGATCTTCCAAATACTTCTATTTTACTCCGAGTAAATCCTTTTTTTGTAATGAAATCCAACGCAAACATAGTTGTTGTATCTAAATTACCATTAGGTTTTAACCCGACAGCTTGTTGCAAATCTTTGATAGCTTTTTTGGTAAGATCTCCCAGTTTTCCATCAACCCCATTAACTCCAGAGTTTCCAATATTATAACCAGCCATGACTAAAGAAGCTTGGGCTAAACGGATTTTCGGGTCACCAATCCCAAAAGTTCCTTTAGCAAGTTGATTCCGTTCATTCAAATTTGAACTATCAATAGAGTCCGGTAAATTCCCTTGAATTATTCCATTTGTAATTTGTATATCAAATGCTTTCTTGAAAAACGCGATAAATTCCGGGGTCAATGACTGCATTTCAAGCGATTTTTTAAGATTATTCGCACCATCCCCCTTACTTCCGGTAAAAGCCTTATTTGGATCCGATTTTCCCATTACTGATTCCTTTTCTAAACTCATAATGATCGAACCTCCTTTTTAAACAAACAGATTTGATTTTAGCTTTTGGTTATTGAGCAAATTAATTAGCGAAAAGGCTGCAGTCACTGAAATGATAACCCCATTTAATAAAACTTGTAACTATATCCCACCGGTAACTTTCATTCAAACCAGAAGCATTAAGTATCAGTCCCAAAAAACATAATGCTGTTTCGAAAGAAATCGTATCCGGTGCAACCAAAGGTTTAACATCATGCAACCAACTGTCATTCATAGCTTTTTGTTGAAATAATTCGCTAATTTTCTTGAGGGTTTTATCGATTCCGTTTTCCCCGATCTTCCCTTCAACAAACCACCCTTGTATTGTCGTATAATGCTGGCACCGCTCTTTACAAAACGAACAAGCCGGACTCATCCGGTAAACCGGCTTATCCCCTTCATAAACCTCTTGCATCACCTCACGGGATCTTTGGATCAACTCCTGTCTCGTCCACTGATTGGTTTTGGCCACCAGCGGCATCTTCACCAGCTTGGGCCGGGTGTCACCTTCGGAGTAAACGGCCGCACAGCCCATTTTTAAGACGCTTAAATAATCTATCTGTTCCGGGGTCATGTTCATGGAGTGACCAATAGTTTCCCGGTCATCCTTCATCACGGTCCGGTGGACGATTTTTAAGTTGGTGTTTTTCAAGCAGTCCGGTGCTAGTTTGGTGGGGATCTGGTCCACGATCATGATCCCCTGGCCGAAACTGCGGATCTCCGCCAGCAGGTTGCAGAAAAACTCAATCGCTTTGATCTTGGGGTTGGCGTTTTCCCCGGCATACTTGTTAACATTGGCCAGCAGTCGGTGGGCCTCTTCCAATAAGAGAACGTGTCCCAGTTTCGCTTTACTTCCAGCCGCCTTACGATATTCATACAGCTGGACTAACAATATACCGATGATAAAGGCTTTGATGTCGTCATCTCCGATGTCCTCCAACTCCATTACCACCGGCCGCTCTAGGATTGACCCTATCGGTATCGAATGGGGAGTGTCCAGCATCGCCCCTTTGCCTCCGATCCGCAGCGAATTAATCCGGGTCTTCAGGGCCGCTTTCACATTGGACTCGACTTCATGGTGATACCCCAGCCGGTCGGTGACAACATCTACTTTGTAATACAAATCTTCCAGCGTGGGAAACTCCGTCCAGCCATAGATATTTCTATTCGTTAGCACATCCCAGCCCCGGTCCTGGTAGATTTCATAAACGCAAGTCTCCAGCACATACGGCATGGGCGGGTAAAGCTCGAAACTGGCTTTAAATGTGGCTAGTAGGTAATCGATATGGGTTTGCAGAGCCACCCCGGGCATGACTTCAAAGGGATTTAACCGATAAGGTACGGATTTGCCTTCTTCCTCAAGGCCCATCGTAAAAAGAACCAAGTCGTCATAGCCTTCCTGATTCACTAACTCCCAGTATTCACGCTTGGCTGACTCGATCACTAAAAACGGTATCCGCTGTTTCTTCCATAATTCACCGAGCAGATATTGAGCGGTATTGGTCTTACCGCCGCCGGTGTTCCCGGCAATCAATCCGTGGCGGGTTAATTCTTGCAGGTCTAACCGATAGTCATTGGAAAAAAGTGAATTACCGCTCTGGATCGATCCCAGCTCCAGGTTGCCTCCGGGCCGCCGGATAGCGGTTTCAAAATTCACAAAGCCGTCAATAAAATACCCCGGAACTTCCTCCCGGGGGATTTGCATCATGGTAGCCAAGTCATCGCTGGTCAGTACTGTTTGATAGGGATAATTAAACCAGGCCGCCGTTTCAGCCTTAGCCTCGTCTATCAAAGGATGGCGTTTACCATAACCCGATGGCAACGGATCAAAGATTAAATTGAATCCGGGAACGACTTCCCTGATATTTTCCAGCTGTAAATTACGGAGCGCCTCCGGCCGGGACTTTTCTCCCGAGTAAATGCCTTTAATGAGATTTCCTAACTGGACAGCGTTCTCCGGCGAATCCGCCGCATAAAAAATGCCGGTCCGCCAGACACCGCGGGCTCGGCCTATTTTTAGCTTTTCCTCCAAAAAGCCCAAATTCTCTAAGTACCGTTGATAAACATAGTTCGTCGCTTCAACACTCAGCTTTCCCATAGGCCCATCGGCCGACACCGTTCGCTTCACCATTTTAATGGTATCATTTAACTCATTGAGCAGCAAATGATGGATGATTGGAACTTGGAGCGGATCTAACGACTGAGCCAGTACCAAATATGCCCAATTTTTCCCCTGCATCCCCCGGATCAACCGTTCGATTTGGTAGATGGGAGTCTCTCCAACAGTTTTATTGGTGGGGTATCCGGTTACCAAACCGCCATGAAGCGCTGTTTGTTGCAACAGTCTTTGGGGGAAATCCGTTTCAATTTGAGAGATTTTAATAAATGGATAGGAAGCCTGAAGTGAACCTTCGAGGGCCTTGGCATAATGGCGGCTTACACCCATGTAAAGCCCTATCTCACTTTCGTTGCCTGTTACTAGAAATGCTATTTCATTGCCGCTCCCGCCGAACCCATTTACAATATCCGCCATGTTTAAACTGAAATTTTTAATCTCCCGGGCTTTCCAAAAATCCGACATACCGTGGATTCTAATAAATGCTAAATCTTCCATAGGTTTTAAGATCGACGGCCGGATTTTGGTTTCAGAATCAAGAAATTCCCGGCAAAAAATAAAATCCTTAAGAAGGATTTGTTGTAAACCTAAATTATTTGTCGCCAATATGTTAACTCCCTTCATCTATCTCTGGTTTTTAGAGTTTTAATGGTGCATAAATATAATTGAAGCCAGCGTCATTTTGTAAACGTTGGCTCCAACTTTTGGTCTGAGTTTTGAATTACCGCAATGTATTAATTTTGAAAATCAATTCTTAGCTTAACCACCGCTTACCCTTGTTAGTGCTAATTAATTTTGCCGCAAGACATTTCTAAATTGAAATAAATAATTCCGGATTTGCCCACGTATTAAAGAAAAATCCTTTTTTTGATAAATTATTTTCACATTGTTTGACCCGGATTTTATCCCAATAATAACCCTTAATTAAATGCTTATTCTACTTGAGACTTTCCCACCATTTTTCCCATCCACTAATACTTTGCTCAAATTTTTTCATGTATTGTTCCTGATCTTCTGGTTTAGTGAAATTCCAATTTTTTTTAATAAAATCAATACCTTCCTCTTTTAAACCCAGTACTGCATAGTAAGAAGTCAAATATCTAAAATTCCCATAGTTTTGACCAACACTAGTCTCTTGTTTGACCTTTTCAAATTCTTTTTCTACATATTGGCGTGTTAATTTATAAGATGGTGAATACCCATTATCTGTTATTTTAAAAATCGTTTCTTTCTTAAAACTTGGATCACCAATTAAATTATCTGTTATCCCGTAAAACTCTAATGTACCATCATTATCGAAATCTTCGTAACGATAGTTATGAATCATACCATGGTACATTATTCGGTAATTACCCTTTCTTTTTTCAATAATCGTGAGCGTATCCGTACTTGTATCTTGCTCGGTTAAGTAAATTTCGGACATTCCATTTTTATTTAAGTCTACAATTCTTAAAAGTTCTCTAGGGTTATCAAAATAAGTTCCCTCAATACTTAAGCCTTCTTTTTGCGAATCAAAAATCAAGTTTTCCTTTTTGTTATTCAAAATCTCAAAAATTAATATCCTACTATAAACTCCAAAGGGGTCTTCGTATCCCTTAACCTCATCAAGTACTACTCTTTCTTTCTTACCATCGTTATCTAAATCTTTAGTTGTTTGAAATATGATTACTCGTTCCGGTTCTTTGGTTGAATCAAGAATAGAATTTTTCGATTCCTGAATCTGATAAATACCTACTAAAACCAAAGTAATTACTAATAAAGCCCCTAAACTCACTAAATATATCTTTTTCATCTTATTGTCACCTTACTTTCGCTTCTGAATTAAAGTTTAACGTAAAATTCTACTTTATTGAAGTCTGTAGATGTCCAACTATAATCCATAGTGCCTCTACCAGTTATCCCCTGCAAAAGATCATTATATTCGTTATACTTCGTGCTGAATCCACCTTCTTGCCCTACTGCTGGGTAAAACACTCCATTTACCGTTTTATGTTCACCCGGTGCTACTACTGCAATATGTTCATCTGAATAATGATTACCCTTCGAGTCTACTTTTGGAATTATTGCTATTCCTACCGCGAACTTTCCGTGATTTGCATATTCTTGAGCTTCTATGGCAGTTATTTTAGTCCATTTGCTTTTTATAACTTCCAATTGACCAGGAACAGTCAAAGTCCATCCTTTGGTTGGATCTCTAAAATTTCCCATTTTAGTTGGATCTGCCTTTTCATTCATCAATTCTTTATTACCACTAAATAAGTATAAAGCATACGCTGCATAAGCATTACACCAAGTTGGACTTTTTGCAGCAAAATTTTTTAACCAATCAACTGTTGGGATTCCTTTAAAACCAGCTAAGAAATTCAAATTATAATGAGCAATCATCAAACATAAATATAACTTTTCTACTTCATTTAAAGAATTAGTTTCAGCAAATGTCTTAACAGTCTGAGCTGTTATTTTTTCAATATTTGGATTCTTTGATTCGAAGTGTTTATAGAGAATTTTAACTTTTTCTATTGGGTCAGTCTCAAATCTTTTTTGATTTTTATCGGTCTCATTTTTGTCAGTACCTTTAGACCATTTATCTCTATTCTCTTTTGTCTTTTTAATCTCAGGTAATAACGACTTTTTCTCAGGATTCTGAAGATTCATTCGTTCATTCCTTGCCCTACCGCACATCATTACATCTTGACCATTAAGCCCCGCCTCAGTAACTTTCTCTAGAGCCATCATAGTTTTAGAATCTAATTCACCGGTAATTTTTAATCCCAATGCCGCTTGAAACTGCTTAACTGCCTTTCCTGTATCGTTGCCAGTCCTCCCATCAACCCCATAAGGCCCGATTTCATACCCGGCCACTTTCAAGGAAGCTTGAGCCAATGCGACTTCTCGGTTTCTCGTCCAACCGGAAGATTTTTGAGCCAACTTATTTCGCTCATTTACGTTGCTAGGTTTTGGGTGGGGTTCGTTTTTAATGAATTTCGTTACATCTTCCATTAATTCATTGAATTCCTTGCCTATATCAAAAGAACCCTTATTTTCAGACCGTCCTTCGAGACTTTTCATAAAAATATTTCACTCCCTTATTATAACATCGTTTCCAATTTTCGAAATTAATTTTTATCTTAACCATAACTGGTTAGTAATAAATAGCAAATAAAAAAAACCGGCGTTTGCTTTTTGTAAACGAGGTCTTTAGTTTTAGAAGTATGATTCCAGCCATGTTACTTTTAAATATTATCAGTTCATTTTATTTCTTCGTTATTTATCCCTTGTCCTCCGAATTTTCCATTAGTCAATGAACACAGAAAACTAATTTCTTATACTTCCGGATGGGGATAATTCCAAGATGTTAGATTTAAATAATCAAAAAAAAGTTTTCTTTTCGGATGATTACTATCATTATGCCAAGGTTTCTTTTCTTCTGTAAAATGCAATATATATGGGGATTCAATCAGTTTGTCAAATGTCTCTTTGTCAAAAGAGCTTTCATTCCATGACCTATATTTATATAAAATAGTCATAACATTCCACAGGGGATTCAGTTCTCCCCATTTGCCCGACAAAATGGCATTCATCCCATCTTGATCAAGCCATAACACATATTCTCTATACCGCCTTATGTAGTCGATAATTTTACTAGCAATATCATCGTCTCTCCACTTTTCTAAATTTAACACCAACACCCCGGCATTGAAATATTTATTTTCAGCCGGAATATTTAATTCCTTATATAATTTTAATCCATATGGAGAAGAAACATACATCGCCTCCGTCCACATGTCTGGAACTGCCAGCAAATAATGATTTTCAACATCTTGATCCCACAAGTCGCTGATATCATTCAAAACTATGGTGTCACAATCCAGATATATTACTTTCTTTACACTTTCCGGCAGTAATTTCGGAATTAGTAACCTGTAATATGTTGCCAAGGTGAATTGAGGTTTATCTTTTACTTTATTGAATTTGTTATTGTATTTGTCGATAAAAGAGGCCGAGGTTTTCATGTCTTTTATTTCATCATTATCAATATTTATCCAGTTAATTATAATATGGGAGGAACTCAATGATTCTTTTATTAACTCTTTTGAGGATTCTGCAATATGCCCATCTAATATATATACAATAATATGATCATACTTTTTCAGATTCGTTACGATTGACTTTAGCATCACAGTTAATGGCATTGCAAAATTGTTGTCACTGGCACAAACAATTATCGGAACATTCGTTGATACGCTCAAAATAATCACCTCGCGAATTTTGTTATTACATGCTTCCTTTACATTTATAAAACTCTTGGTTGATACTCCCATAAAATCGCATTTCGCTGTAGAGAGTACTTGTGGCTTATTGGTAAAAATTAACTTGATTAATTGTCACAATTTCATAAAGGCTAATGGTCCTGCCTTGCTCAGTTCGCTTAGATGGATAAACTCTCCACCACCGGCGGTCCTTATTTTCTCAGCTTTAATAATTCTGCCCGATAATTTTCATATTCAAAACTACTTTTCATGAAATCCAATTCTAATAACTGCTTGCTACCCTCATATTTAATCGAGTTTTTATGGTATAACCCTGTAAAATTACCTTGGTTAATTTTTTGAGCATATGCTTTATAATCAAATGCACTATTCCAGTGTTGCTCTCTCCTCGCTTCTTCTTTGGCCCGAGAGATAAAATCGAATAAAAATTTAAAATGTAAAACAGCTCCTTGAAGTTCAGAAAGATTGGCGCCATCGATGGTATGCATTCCTTCCGTCAGATAAATCTTGTCACTATATCGTAATAAAGAAACTTTAGAACAACATAAATGCAACCCGAAAATTCTAAATCTAGTTCCATCATGATACGTATTAAAATAAAAATCTCGCCCTGTTTTATGATTAGGCCACTTCCACTTATCTATGGCATAGCAATAAGGATCAAAATAAGGAGAATTTTGTAATAAATCGTCTCCAACTTGATATTGGTTTAAAGCAATTTCCTTATCAGGATACATGTCGACCAAAATACTATGTAGAGCGTCAGTTTTAGCTTTATCCAAATATATACATAGGTCCCGTAACGATATATCCTCATAGTGAGGATATACAAAAACCTCATCTGCATCGACTACCAGGCACCAATAATTCTTTCCATATCTTTCAAGAAGCGCTTGCATCCACTTCCAAAACCTAATAAAGCTCTGATTGATATAAAAAACATGGACATCCGACTGGGCCAATAAAAATTCCTGGGTGGTGTCTGTTGAATTATTGTCAATAATAAAGAATCGATTGACACCCATTTTTCGATAGTATTGGATAATATAAGGCAATCGAAGGGCTTCATTTCGAACTACCATAAATAATCGTATTTCATCTATATCATCAGGTATCAATTTGTCATCCATTTTAGTAAATTCTTCAATCGTAAAGTGCTCCCATTCAAACAAACATCGCTCACAATTCACCATGTTTCAGTTCCTCCATTAATTGGCAATCTATCGAGTCGTGTCACGCCATCGCTTTTGAACATAATGAAATTGGTATATGATAAAAGCTTGAAATTACATATGAAACACTATTGTTTCATTGTGCATTTCTTTCAGGTATAAGTGCTTTTATGGCGTCCCGATTGCCAAACGCTGCCCTATAACGATAACATAATTCGCTATTGGATTTATAATTTTGGCACTCTGTAATATTTGTATTCCGATCATGATACAAATGCAATATCTGTCCGTTCATCCTATATGGCTTTCCAACTAACGTTGTAAGAGCGATAGCCATGGCCACATCCTCACAGCCCCATTCAACGAAGCGTTCATCCATACCCCCAATAGCCGCGAAAGCCTCTCTAGAAACAACGTTCATATACGGTCCATCAATATTTGGTTCATCAATTTCAATATCATGGTCTTCAATCTCTCTTATTGAAAACTTTTTAGGAAGTACAAAAACATTATCGTCATAAAATTTAGCTGAATACTCTTTACTTAGCATACAGCATCGAGTCCAAGGTATAATCCAAGGATAATCCATTACTATATCCGCAATCTTATCAATAAGTTTAGTCCCGAATACAATATCATTATCGATAATAATAAAATAGTCGCCTGTGGCTTTCCTGGCGGCCTCGTTAATAGCTTTCGCTTTATTGAAATTTTCATCATGATTAAGACCTATAATTAATTCTACATCGGGCATCTTTTCTTGCCATCGTTTTTTAACGATGGCAAGATTTTTAATCCGGTAAAAATCATTGGGCTTATATGGGATTAAGGCCGAGAATTTCATTACCGTGCTTCCCTTTCATCAATAATAGATCTCATCTTAGTTACATCTCCAAGTGCCTCTTTGTATCGAAACCATAATTCTTCATTCGCTTTATAGCGAGGATTTGCGACTCCTGTTTTCCGGTCATGATATAAATGGAAGATCCGTTCATTCATTCGGTATGGTTGGCCTACTAACGTGTTAAGTGCGGCAGCTAATGCCAGGTCCTCGCAACCCCATCCTATAAATCGTTCGTCCAACCCTTTTATCTCCTCAAAGGCTTCTCTGGATATAACATTTATATAGGCACCATCTGTTTCATATAAATTGACATATTGATTTGTAATTGAATGATTTCTTATAACGACCGTCTGTGGATATAAATCTTCTACTGTAATCATTTTAGGAAGAACAAAAGTTTCATTATCATAAAATCTAGCTGAATACTCTTTACTGAGTTCATAACAAGTTCGCCACGGAATGATCCAATCATGTTCTTGTGCAAAAGTTGCCATTCTGTCGATGAGTTTTGTGCCAAACATAATATCCGCATCGGCTAAAATAAAATAATCGCCTGTAGCTTGCTTGGCGGCTTGGTTAAATGCTTTTGCTTTATTAAAGGGTTCATCGTTATTTGTAACGATGACGAGTTCCACATCAGGCATTTTCTCTTGCCAACGTTTTTTTGCAATAGCCAGATTCTTTATACGGTAAAAATCTGAAGGTTTATCTGCTATGAGTGCTGAAAATTTCATTGATTTTCATTCCCATCATTGATTATTATTCTCACGCCTTTATTATTTTCAATAATTCTGATATAATGGTGCCCTTATTGTTGAGCGGCTTTGTAATGATTAGATTTTTGACACTCATGATCAACTACACCCGCACCTAAAAGTGCATAGTCTGCCTTCTACGTTTTTCACCGGCCATTGCTGAAAGAGATTGTCCGGCTTTTTATTGTCCATCATTTTTTCAAAATTTCATCATCGATCTTCCCCTGTACTAGCTGCTATTATTTCAATATCAACAATCTTTCTATTTTCATCTAATACTACATTACATTGTTCCGCTATCGAATCCATTGCATCCCATACCTTAAGGATAAGATCATCATCGGTAATTTTTTCCGCCACGATCGGCTCTGGGGGTTCTTCAATTAAAACATCATTCTTTTCAATCTCTGATAATTTAGTATTATTGGGAGTTCTAACTGTTGCTATTGAGGTTATTGCCAAAGTTTCCCTATCATAAAATACTATCATCTTTTTACCTCCTATTAAGTTGCCACCGCTGTATCACTTAGGGTGCCTAACCACGATCCAACATACAATCTGCAATTGGCAACATATCCAGTATAGCCAGTACTATATCCACCTGATATTTTGAATGTGACAGTAATCGTAGATTCTGCAGGCACAAAATCAGTGGTAAAGTTTCCATTAACATATGTTAAATTACCGGTATAGGTATAAGTATTCGAACAATAATTACTGGATACTGACATCGTTGGTGCCGTAGATGATGCTTTTAGTTGAAAAGAGATTTTATAAGTACCCGGCCTTTTAACAAAAAAAGACTTCGTATAGGATCCAGCTTTATTGCCGGATGAACTACTAAATTTCCGCTCATCATCATTGGATAATACAAGAATACTATCTCCAGCTACTGCAACCTGTTGATATACCGAATCAGAGTTGACCAAATAATTAATACATTGCCAGATCCCGTTCCCAAGACTAACAAAAGTAGCTACGTCGCCTGCTCTGGTTGAAATGCTTATTGCTCCCGGCAATATAAGACTTGTAGCATTATGGATAAGTGGAAGCGAATCTCCAAAAATAACCGTTCTACGGGCCCCTTGTGCGGCAGTCCCGAAAGAAGCAATCGGAGTTATCCCCGTTATTTTTATAGTATTCGCAGCGGCAGAACCAATGTCAGTGGTACTTGCAGATGTCATAGATACTAAAGCTTCGTTAACAGCGCCGGTTAAATCTCCTCCAGCGAGTGGTAAATATTTGGTTAAGGATTGAGCCGAAAGTGTATCTACATACTGTTTGGTAACAGCTTGAAGTTTAGAAGTTGGGTCGCCACTAAGGGTCAATGGCCCAGTCATAGTATCCCCGGCCTTCAAAACATAAACCGACTCCGCAAATACAGCCTTCACATCGGCGACATTACCCGTTGAAATTTCAATGGTGAATACTTGCTCAATGGTTTCGGCCCCCCCGTAAGCGGGCATATAGTCGGCTGCATCCCCTGCGTTAGCTACCGCATATAAGATATCCCTCTCATCCGGATCGTCCGGATTGTCGGCGAATACGCCAAGCTCCCGTAAATAATAGCTTTCTTTAAGATCTTTGTTTGAAAAATAGGCCTTAAATTCAACAGTCCCGTCATTAACGGTCAAGCTGCTGATTTCAGACGTCTGCTTTTCGCTGAGTAATTCTTCTAATGTATTAAGTTTTGTCCCTGCCGGTAAAGTTCCATTACCCAGCGCCACCCTGGTAAATTCTAATTTGGTACCGGCCTGGGCCTTGGCTTGTAATTGATATCCGGCATCCGTTAGTGTTAAAGCAGTGAATTGTGCCATATTATTTCCTCCTATACTTTTGCCTGCCAGGCAAATATCGCTGTACTCGTGCCTGGGTCGGTATTTACGTTGATTACGAAAGTCGTGGCTGTAATATCGGACACCCAATATTTTGTGGCATCACCCAGATTGTTGGCAGGTGTTACCGTTATATCGGACATATCAGGAATATAGCCTAAACTATGAGTAACACTTGCTGACGCTGAGCCGCCCGGTATTATTACAGATCCAGAAGTTCTAACATTATCTGTAATAGTATGAGAGCCAACTTTTACGACAGGATTGCCAGAACATGCGCTATGCATGGTATTATTTATAATTACATTATGGTCGCAATTTGCTGATTCAATCACACAATGCAGCCGTGTGTAAGTTCCACTTGGAACAAATAAATTATTCTGGATACAGATTCGTTGGCCACCTGTTTCCGTATCGGTTATATCCAGTACTAGAAAACTTGTACCGGCGGCCATTGCATAAGCGTTATTATCATCAAATTGGTTACCGGAAATTAGCATGTTATTTGCGCTTCCACTAATATAGATGCTCTCATTAACATTGGCCTCTATTAAATTATTTGCAATCTGTAATCCTTTAACCCAACTTGCATATATTTGCCGTGGATTGCCCCATAAGTGACAACCGTTGATAATACAGCCCCAGCCATCAACAAATATCCCGGATGTATTCCATTCCCAGTTATTAGACTCAAGCCTTAATCCGGTACTTGATACCAAAGTTCCATTATCTATAATAGAGTCCGTACTAAGTCGAATACCTATTTGATCACAATCGTGGACACGGCAACCGCTGATATGATTCATTAATCGTTCCACATCAGTGCTTAAATTAGTATCAATACCTACCTTACAGTACCTTACTGAAATATTGATATAATCGCATTCATACCCAGCAATATTAATACCATATACACTACTATTACCATTTTCTACATTGCCATAAATCTGAAAATCACAAAATACTGCACGACAAATTTTACCAGAGGTTAAACTAGCTTGTGTAATAACGGCTGTTAATCCCGCGCCATCAATAGGCTTGATAATGCAATTTGTTAGACCGGAACCTACCAAAGTTAAATAATCTTTAACAATTATTGGACTGTTTATCCTATAAGTCCCTGCCGGAATATATACCGTACCTCCAGTTGAAGGGATCGCATTTATCGCAGCTTGTATAGCAGCAGTATCATCAGTAATTCCATCTCCCGTCGCTCCAAAATTTCTCACATTATATACCTCTGCAATAGCGGCCGCATCAATAATTTCAAGATTCTCTTGGTAATTCAACCTGGTAACTAAATCACTACCGTTATTAGGTATATTTAAACCCAAATAATTGCTTTTTTTCATTGAAACGCCTCCAATTCCACCCAAGTTATATTTTTAGCATCAAATTCCTCCCAAGTTAAGTCCAAGGCATCCAGTTCATTCCAGGTTAGTAGATTTAGCGCAACACTATGATAATATGTTTGCTTTACTCCAAAACCGTAATATCCTTTTAATTCAGCCCTTTTGATTGCTTCAATGGACTCCAGTGTCGACCTGGCATTTTTGACACTGTTAATTGCGTTGACCACACTAGTTATTTTACTCACACCGGGCAAATTGACCTTGGTGGAGATTTTGAAATGATATGGCTTACCATTATATTGAAACCATTCCTTCACCTCAAAAGCATCTTTCAGCTCAGTATCAGCAAAAGCATCTTTAACAATCTGTCTCACTGCATAAGCTGTACCTTTGCGGTATTTGAACTTATAACCGTTTCTAACCAGTTCCCGCCGATTATCAAGGGACAGTTTTTGATCGTAAAAGTCGACATTCATCTCCCCGGCAAGATTGTCGATTACCTCCGAACGAGCCTTGTCGATGTCGGCAATGGTTATGCATTTATTGATAGCATCGGCTAGGTCCTGAAACTCGCTGTCAACTCCACAACTAGCGGCGATGATGTCTGGATCGCTACGCAGGTTTTCCGGCAACAATTCCAAAAGGGTAACCCTATTCACTTTGATCCCATAATAGGGTTCATCTAACTCATTTCCATTTATATCAGTCATCTTCCAACTCCTCCGAGTTATCGTGCGGCATAATCCGAGGTTCCCCACTCATTATTGCAAGTTGCGTATCT
Source organism: Bacillota bacterium (assembly GCA_023415375.1). Taxonomy (GTDB): domain Bacteria; phylum Bacillota; class UBA4882; order UBA8346; family UBA8346; genus UBA8346. The sequence goes on along the minus strand of JAEZKW010000076.1, from coordinate 17,632 downwards.
CCGACCACAGTATAAACCGGTGAATTGACGACCACCCGACTGGCCCCGGCATTCATGACCATGGCTACCAGTTTGGCTGGGTTGATATCCCGGCCGATTTTGGATCTCTGCCAGAGAATGTAATCATTGACCGCCCCGTTAACCGCCGTTGTAATGGTATTCATTGAACCTTGATCCGATTTCTTAATGTAATAATCAATATCTATCGAATATTCCAATATTCCCGGCGGGTAAACATTGACCTTATCTGTTAAAGGCCTCCGGGTATCGTCCGAAAGATATTCGGCTACTTTAGTTTTTATTGGATCTTGTGCTAGTGTACCGTCTTCATGAATATAATACACATTGACAATTCCATCTCCACCTGTCACTTTCACATCCGAAATCGTAGAATCGTAGTCTTTAACAAAATATTCATAGGCCCCGCTGGGTCCGGCAACGCTGAAAGATTCCGGCTTGGTAAATATCCTTTCCCGTAAGGAATCATCATCTTCTATGTCGGCCCCGCCCATGCTTTGAGTGGTATTCTCCGTGCTTACAACATACTGGATCGGATCAACCAGCGTCGTTATCTGTTTTTTGACATAATTATTCCCGATAGTTCCAGGTTTAGTACATTCGGCTTCCACTATAACTTCGCCCTCTGCCGGTATCTCGGCATCTACAGTAGTGGCAAAAAATACATCTCCACCGGCGCTAACCCGGGTACCCTTCGGGACTGTTACTACGAACTCTTGATCCTGAGCCTTAGTAAATCTTTGACTGACCTTGGCCGGAGTTGCATCTTTACGGGTAACCCCGATCATGGCCCCCAGGTTTTCCAAGTATTCACCGCTGGAATATTTTAATAAATTATTTTTAGCCGCTTGATCAATCAATTGGTATGCTGTATAGATTCGCAGCGCCTGGGAATAAATCCAGATCCGGATAGGGTCGCCAGGGGCTAGAGTCTTCGACTTGCCGGTAGATATTTGATATGCGTTTTGATACTCGGCGATCATATTTGCTAAAAGCGTGTCCACGTCTTTATCCACAAAGTTGACATCTGGTAAATTCTTTAATGATTCCACACTACTCGACAAGACCGATCACCACCTTTGGTTTCAAGACGCCGTTTACCGCATCGTACCCGAAAGTAACTTTTTTAACTTCGGCCCGCGGTTCATATTTTTTTATTTTCTTAATATATTCCATCGTTAAACGATTTTTGGCCACCTCCATCGGCAAGTCGGCAATATCCATATTCACTCCGAAGTCTCGATCCATTACGACAGTACCGGCCCTGGTGGTGAGGATGGTCCTGATGTTGCGTATGATTTCATCATTACCGCTTGCGCTGAAGTCCATTTGTAATTGAACTGTTCCCGCATCAATCATTTGTTAACCTCCGTTATGTATTCTTCCAGCGTTACATCGATTTTGCCGGAAAAAAGTTCGCCATTGTTAAAGATAACGTCCCAAGCTTCACTGACCGATTTTACCACCCAAAGGTCATCACCTACTAATTGGCCGCCGATAACCAGCAGTTCGGCCTGGCCGTTTTCGGCCAAACTGAGCCATCTCTCCATCTCTTGGCGGGGCTTAACGCCAAAATTTCCATTAAGAGTAACGGAGAATGAAGCCGTCTTCAGATTTGGACCAATGTATACAGTCTTCGGCTTATACTTTGCTACATTGACTGTTTCTGAAGAAGTTTGTTGTTGCCCAATCGTCTCATGAGTGCTGAACCGTGCGGAAGCATTCAGTTTAAAACTATTGAAATTCAATATTTTACTATCCGATGTTTCAAAAATGATATCTCCAAAATATCCGATCATAACATCACCTCATTATTAATGCGAATGGTGGTTTGTATTGCCGCTTGTATCAATGAGCAGCGACCTATCCGTCTCAGTACAGTCAATTATTTTAATCACCTTATTGAGGTGGACTTGTTGTACCGCCACGGGAATCTATATGTGTATGTCCTTTAAAAGGAATACCACCTATTGTTGCATCTCCACCTATCGATATATTACCTCCTATAGTTGTATCACCTGTTACCGACAAGGTTCCATTGATTTGTACGTCCCCGTTAAAAATAATGTTTCCAGCAGTTAAAATATAAGTTTTAGTGGACTGGTCATATTTTATTGTTGCATCTTTATCTTCCAAAAGCCGTTTAAAATAAATGCCTTGCCCATACTCAACCGGCGGATCGCTATCGTAGAAATACCTCCCTAAAACAAACCCTTTAGTAATCCCGCTTCCCAAAAATAGACATAATACTGGCTCACCAATTTTCGGCATCTCATATTCAAAGGAAAGCATCGGCAGTTCATCGGTGATGATATTATCCTGGTCCTCAAAACAGACCCGCAACTTACCTTCTTGATAATTAATCGATGACACCGTTCCGATCCGGATTAGATTCTTTAAATTAATCATTTAATATCCCACCAGACATTTGTGAAGTTCCAGGCTGGTCGTAAACCCGCCGCCTATTTTATGACTGACTTTGTCAATATAATAATCACCGTTAAAAATACCCAAGTCTTTGATAGTTACGACTTGGGTAGGATACAATTCAAGATTGCCGGGCAGCTCCAGGTTTAATGTGTATTCTTTTTTATTCAGCTCCCGCAGTTTGCACTTGGCATATTGCTCTGCTTCCGCCAAACTGCCTACAGTCTCGTTAATCAGGTAAACCTTACTCCCGGATTTATCGGTTGGCTTGAAGGTGTAAGTGAATGTGGTATGCGATTTGGGATCGGTATAAACAATTTTACAACCATCATATGCCGTATCCGTTAAGGTGGTTTTAGCACTCCATTGAATTAAATCACTTTCGGCAATCGTCGGTACCGGCGATTTGACTTCATATTCCATTTCGTTGAAGATGACGATTCTTTGATTGTAAATCTTAATTGCCAGCCCGTTCCTTTGACATAGCTCGGTAAGGAATGGCGCATCCGCCTCCTTGCTTTGTTCTACAAATGGTATGACCGGATCGGAAGATGAATTAAAATAGAGCGCCAGGTTGGCATTATCCGCAATATTTTGGGCAATCTTTTTGACTGACGCTTTTTGCCAGGTTTGACTATGCTTGACGGTCATAAATTGGGTGTCTACAGGCGCAGAAATTGCTCCAAGGCTTAAAATGCGTGGTCTGCCACTGTAACTGGGTTCGTCAATAATGAATTTGCCGCAATAAAGGCTTTGGGAATCACCTTCATATTTCCAATTTTCAGTGATTATGGTTGGTATGATGATGTCACCCTTGGACGGCGCCCAGGAAGAGATCCACTTTCCCAAGTCATCTTTGAGTTCGATTGTAACATCGTCCGCCGAACTGGAGGCGTTGTCGTTATAAGTGAAACTTTTCAAGTCCGGCGCGATATCATCCGTTATGTCCTTGCCTTCATAGATTAATTTTATGCTCACCCGTCTGCTCTTCATAATTCCTCCCTCCAGGGTGGCGTATTACCTGCTGTATCCATTCTCTTTACCTCAGGGATGACTAAACTAAGCCCCCCAGTAAAAATAACAACATCCAAATAGCCCGGATTGGCTTCCATCAATTCCTTGGTATACTTTTCGTCCCCTAATTGCGTAAAGGCGATACTGTCAAAAGTATCGCCCAGTTTTGTTATATAAGTACTTGACATGTTATCAACCTCCGGTAAAACTTAACCGGCGCCGCCGGTCCATTAAAGCATTGGATTTTCGTTCAAAATCTATGTGTGATTGTTGACTCGCCTCTTTCATAACTTTGACATCCGCATTCCGATTTCCTTGAGTAATAAGCTGTGGCGGATATTTAACCGGCCTTTCGGTGTTATCTTCACCCATCCCACGCAGTAAACTCTGAGTCCTGCTATGAGTAAAGAATTGGCTGCCTCCGGTCAAATCGTCTATTTCTTGGGTATTTTTTTTAGCGCCGGCAAAGCGGTCCAAACCTTCGGGATTTTTAGGAATGTTCACTAGGCTGAACGTTTCCAACATTGGTTTCATATTTTTCCTAAATCCAATCTTCCCTACTGATTTGATATTAGCCTGATTCCTTAATACTTCCAATTGGCCCGGTTTTAAAGCAATTATCCTGCCGCAATCCGGCTTTGTACTGATGAATAAACTACTAGGCCTAACAACTATTCCCGCATTACTTATTGCTATGAAGTTATTAGCAGGTTCAGACTTTCCAAAAATCTGTGTCAAATGAAAGACTCTTTGTCTCGCACTTTCCTTGCTTAAGGTCTGTCCGGGTAGGAGTTGTGCCAAACCTGATCCTCTTTGTTGCATATTTAACTGTCCTAAAATCTGTCTAGGTATAATCTTAGTCATCTCAGAGGCCCTTTGTGGCATATACCCCTGTCTTACTATCCTTTCCTGAGTCCAGTTATCTGTATCAGCCATTACCTGCCTTTTTTGTATGGCCAAGAAATCCTCAAGAACTGATAAATTGCCAAACATGGCAATTGGTGCAATTTGTTTATCAGCAACTCCATTATCTTTTTTCAAAATGGTAATAAATTTTTCCTGACCCGGGATTGCTTCATTTATCAATGGTTTACTAATAGAATAAAAATCAAAACAATAACCGATGTTTCTGCTCATTAAATCAATAATTGTCTTCCATAATCGAAAAATCTTTGAAATATTCTTGGCATTCCTTTGGGCAATATTGATAAGTTTTTGTATTCTCATCAAACTATTACCTATCATCCCTTGAACCTTCGATCCGATTAGGAGCTGGGTTTCAAGTGTTCTACTATCAGCCACCGTTGCCACTCACCTCCTTTATCTCTTGGGCAATTTCAAAGAGGTCTTCCAATGCCAGATTCAGGAAAAACTCCATGCTAGTATAGGATTGTAAAGCAAGGCGGACGGCCAGCTTTATAAGCTGCCGCCCGTCTTCAGCTCTAAATCCTATAGATAGAAAAAACTGGTCACCGCATTTTTAACCTTGATTGCCTCGTTGGCCGGTAGTTTATCAAAAAATTCCACCGGCTGTTTACTGGCTTTAGCTGCTACGATGCAGATGTATCCGATGCTCATCTCATTAATGGCCGCCACTTGGCCGCCCGCGGCAAACTGTTTCTCCGCGTCAATTAAGTCTTTAGCTGTCAACGACTCCAGACCGGAGAGATCAATCTGTGTATATTCTTTTTCCTCAAAGAGATATGGGTTCTTAAACTCAATTAAGTGTTCGTTTGCCATCTTTATCCCTTTCTCTCTTAGATTTGCTGACGGATGGTTTTGAATACATCCGTGCCGTTAACTTTATAGATGAAGTTCAGCTTATCCAATTCCAGCATTGTCTCGCCATCGACATCCACCTTGATATAAAGGACTGTAAGGGTATTCTTGGTGTCCGTCTTTTTGCCTACACCCAAAGTCCCCAGGTCCAAACCTTTGGGGACCACCTTTAGAGTGATTTTCAGCGGTACATAGTTAATGGTGCCGGACGAGACATCGTAACTCTGTTGGGAACCTCGTAAGATCAAGGTCTTGCCGCCGGGGGCCATCAATGAAAAGCTCTTATCCAATACGGTCTGAAACGGGATCTCAATATCGATATTGCCGAAATGGCCCGGAGTCTGGCTTTCAAACTCACCGGCAATACCGGCTCCGGAGATGGTCTCCCCTTTGCCTTCCAGTTTCGGTAGCTTGACCTCACCGGAGATTCCAACCAGTTTTTCGCCTTCATCATAAATGTTAAAATTAACAACCTTCTCAGGAACCGCGTTAACACTCATTATTATTTACCCCCCAAAGCTGTAGTTAAGGCATTGGCGTCAAATTCCAAGGTGTCGATGATGGTCTCCGCCGGTGGGAACGGTGTAAGGTATTGATGGAAGCGAATTTTACCGTTCAACAGATCGGTGGTGGGATTCTCATCGGCCAAAAATTCGATGCGGGCATCGGCAATCTGGTAGCGGGCCTTATAACCATTGGCCCGGATATTCTCTGTATCCACAATCGACTCAATCAACCGGGTATTCATCGGATCATCGACCTTTTGGAAATAAGTTAAAATAAAACTATTACCCCACCACGAGAACATCCGGCGCACTGGGATAAAGCGGTCTTTCACATCGGTGCTGGATGGATAGATGCCGGTATTATTGCCCCATAACCGCCAGCCGTTTAGGTTGATTGCCGTTACAATGCCATTTCCGTTCAAATGATTACCCTGGGACTGGTCCAGATAAACCTCGGAACCATCGCTCAAAACCGTGCTGGTAATTCTGAAACTTTTATTGGAAGGCGATACATAGGGTATATTATCGTTATTCGCATCGGTATAAGCAATTAACGGGGCAGCCACTGCACTGAACCAGTATTGTGCATCACCAATTTTCACCTTGGGCCAGCAGACAATGGAGTTTTCGCTGGTATAGGAGTTTTTATTCTTCCAATCCATTACCGCCTGATAACTATAAGCACCTGTAATTGAATCGGTATCCACATCCAAAACGGCCATACATTTAAAACAACCGTTAATATCCTCCGTTTTGGCCATCATGGCAATGCCAACCTCCGGAATATGGCTCCAACCGGGAATCACGATCAATCCGGGAACTACTCCGAGTTTGGGATAAACCTGCTCAATATTTTGCAACCCTGTATATTTACCGTTTACAGAATCATAGCCGCCTATGATATCTTCATAGGTGACCGAGGAGGGATCGAGCCTATTATAGCTTATAGCTAACTGAACTTTTGGTTCCTCCTGACCCTCTTGCTCTTGCTTCTCAAGTTGTTTAAAGATAGCCCCGTTGTCTTTAGCTAAAACTGGAGTTAATACCACATAACCATATTCATCAAAGGTAAGAGTATAATCGTTTCCCTCTTTATAGGTAATAGCCCCGTCTTGGCCCTTAACCACAAAACTATTTAGAAAGATTCCTTCTTTGGCGATAGTAATCTTTTCGGTTTTTTTGTCGATAGAATACTGCTGATCATCAGGAGATATCGCCACCGTGTGTTTCTCAGGGTCCAACACATTTACGATCACTAATGGGGCAACATTATAAACATTAAATGAAGCATTGACCGATTGGCAAATCGTAAATTTTTCGAAGTTCTTACAATAGCCAAAGTTAGTCACGGCCTCCGACAAGGAGTTAACTAAGATTGGTTTGTTGACTGCTCCGGATGGATCGGCCAGCATATTGATCGGTGCAGTGCCAACTACAAACTGCACCCCGCTGTCGGAGATAATTGGAGCAATCACCGCAGTCGAGTTTTCATTAATATAAACACCATGTGTATAAGACAAAAATAATCTCCCCTTTAATTTAAGATAATGTATCCGCCATTGTAATTTTACCTAGAGTCCAAACCGTTTTTAATCCAATATAGAAATATGGGTAACTGCTCTCATCCGTTAGATTCCATCTATCATCCGTTGACTTCCATCTGTCGTCCGTTAAAATCCAGTGAACCGGATATTCGACTTGATATTTTTGGTCGAATACCCGCACCCGCATGAGGTGATCATAAATTTTTTGCAATATATTGATGGCGTCACGATAGCCCTGACAATCGACACTATTGTCATAAACCCCGGCCACAAACATAACAGTCCAATGATAAGGCTCAAGCTCTTTGGGGTCTTTTCCATATTTAAGAAGCACCCGGACGTAGGGAAACTGATGGACAGCTTGCCCGGTTTCGTCCACTGGAGAATATTGAGATAGAACTTTAATACTAGTAAGTTCCCCAGCTTCATTTTTTAATTGAATGTCTTTAAGCAGTGTAGATATTTCAGTTACCAAAAAATCTTGCAATGCAAGTGGAGTCATGCCCTCTCCCCCTGTAAGCGCACCTTGGCAGCCGGCCGTTTGACCCTGACCGGTCCTTCCCATAAGGCCCTTTTAATCGCGAACGGATCCATGCGGTTTAAAATAACATCCGTTTCGTTTTCCATTTCTGCTGCTGATATAAACATCAGCCTCCTTTCAAAATTTCATACTGCATCACATTTTAGTTGATATTTGCGGCAATCACCTCTTATTCGGTTGTTTTCGGCAACAGGATTGATATTGATGCCTGTGCTAATCGACCAATTGAATTGTTTTGATAACGATTCTTATGAAAGGACATCAAATAGCCTTTCATAAGAACCCAATAAAAAAATAAACCAGCCGGAGAAACAACCTAAAACCGGCTAAGTTTATTTTTTATCCTAATAAATTCATCCACTGATTCCTGGCCGTTTATTAACGAATTGGTGTTGCCATTCTATGGATGAATCTATTATGCAGATTAGAAAAGGGGCTGTTCCAAAAGAATTTGGAATATTCTTATGGTGAATACACCCCCCGAATTGACTTGTGCCGCGCCCCACCCTGCGCACTACCCGGCACATAAGACCCGCCCATCAAAATGGGCGGTCCAATATGGAATGAATTTTGACATAGGAAAACCGCCCCAGGAAATTCCCGGTGCGGTTTTCTTATCGGATACTAATAATATATCACGGTTTTAAGAGTTTATGGTGCCACAAAAGTGCCACAACAAAACTCGCTAAGCCGTGCTTTTTTTAATTTCTGTTGATTTTATAACGATCTTGACTAGAAAAACAAAGTTCCCGTTTCATGATAAGAGTGTTAGTGTAGCTCTTTCTCATGAAATTTTTCTTGTTTCATTTTTATTTCTCGCTTTGTTGACTTCTTGCGCTTCTTTTAATATCCGGGCATACTTTCGAACGCGAAATAACCAAAAACGGTTAACCGTATCCTGTTTAATTGTTCTCATATCTGACCATCCTTTGCGTTTTTATAGTTCATGAAATTCATCCACCCTTTCAAAACAGATGAACTTATTATGCAGATAGAAAAAGAGTCTGTCTCAAATGAATTTGCAGTTTTCTTACTTTAAAGACAACCTCTGAATTCTCTTGTGCCGCGCCCCACCCTGCGCACTACCCGGCACATAAGACCCGCCCATCAAAATGGGCGCTCCAATATGGAATGAATTTTGACATAAGAAAACCGCCCCAGAAATTTCCCGGTGCGGTTTTTTTCATTATTCGATACTAATAATTTATCATGATTTTCCGACTTTTTGGTGCCACAAAAGTGCCACAATAAAACTCGCTAAGCTGTTCTTTTTTTAATTTTTGTTGATTTTACAACGATGACCCCGCTCACCCATGAAGACTTCATTTATTCTTCTCCGCCTATCATCTTCATTAAATTCATATCTTTGTAATAATGTTGACCCTGTTTCTAATTTACCAGAGTTAAGATAATTTTGAATAAGTTAGTCCGAAACCTTTGAAGCCATTACAAAACTTTTACATTATTCATCTTAACTTCAATATCTCTACAAGGTCAGTCAGCTTTACTATTTCTTCCGGTGTTATTCTTCCTTCAAACGAGAACTATCAAATACATCCAAAATTGGTGACACTTTGTTATAGATACTTTGCGATAATATGCCAATATAACTATTATCCTAGTTTATACCAGACTAATTTATCCTTCTTCAATCAAAGTTCTTCCAATCAGTTCTTCAGTAGTAAAATCTCCTTCTTGCAGCTGAATATCCATTCTATCTCTAGATGGAGTGATATCTTTCCCATCAACTAATATAGCCCCTTTTACAATATACTTCTTCTCTCTATCCATAGAATCATATAAAATATTTGAACCCTTTAAAACTCCTTTAACCTCCCCTTCTATTGCCACTATTTTTAAACTTTTTAAATGAAATGCTTTTAAAACAGTAATAGTAAACATTATTTTACCTCCCTTATAAATTTGATAATTCAATCTTCATTCTCTCTAATCGTTGAATTGTCTCTAATGTCTCTGAATTTGGAATTCCATATTGTTTACTGTATTTTACCAGTTTCTCGGCTGCTTCAATTTCTGCTTTTAAAATAGTCAAAACTGTTTGATCAGGTATTTTCCCTGCTCTATATTGGGCGGTATGAATTAATTCTTCAAATACATCCGAGGCAGATGGGTTTAGTTTCATAAGAATGACTTTTTCATTAAATGTCGCCGCTTCTGCTCCCCGATATTCTAAAAATCTTTGTGCTTCTTCAGATTGGTCAATAACCCCACCGTTCTTTTCAAAAATACTTTTGATCCTTTGAAATTTTATTTTATCCATCGGAGTTTTATTTATATTTAATTCACTTTTTAAAATTGATGTATCATAGCGATGTATAATTTTTTTGTTCAAAATATCTTTCTTAACTTCGCCGACAGACTTTTCAGTTATGTTTTCAAGGATCTCCTTGGAAATCTTCTTCCCGGTCTTTTTTTCTAACTCACTCAAAGACTCCTTGACTGCTTTTTGAATAGCTTGTCCTGCAACCTCATCTGTTACTTCCTTTAATCTCTTTTTAGCAGCGTACTGCTGAATCTCTTGAACCGCTTTTTTAACTAATTGGTTTTTTTGCTCAGCCTGTAGTTTAATTACATTCGCGTATTTGGTTTCTTGTAACAAAAGAGATACCTTATTTTTTATGGTGGCAAGCTTCTCAATTGCCCGGGTTTTTAAATTACCGTTTTTAGGGGTAGCCTTGACTCCTTTTACTAGGATATCCTTTCCGATATTTTTTGTGATTGTCGTTGCTTCTGCCGCCATACCGAGGGTCATATCAATTTGACTATTACCCTCACTTTCAAATGCTGCATTTAATTCAGCAACTGACATTTTTGAAACATCGATACCTTTGTCGGAAGCTCTTAATAATGCAAGCTGAAATGAGGCCAGGGAATTAGCGCTCCATCTTAAATCATCCCTATACTTTTGTTCCGGATGGGATGCATACCATCTGTTTAAGGCAATATCTACATTTCGATTACCGGTAATCTTAGTATCATTGATTAAGGAATTTAAATAATTATTAATTCTTTGTTGTTCGATGGCATCTGATTTCTTTAAGGATTTTTCTTCCTTTAATTTCTGTTGGTTTTTTACTTGCTCTAAAGAACGTTTATTGTTAATTATTCTTCGTTCAGATTGAGCCTCCCTCATAGACTGCTTTCTTAAAGCATCTAATACGGGTATCCTTACTGATGGACGAGTCCCCTGGCGCATCTTATTTACAATTCTCTGTGCCATAAGACTTGGATTATCAGTTAATTTCCTGCCTTTATTTATGGAAGTTGACTCTTTCTCAGATGACCCTTCCATTCCTCTCATTGAATTCACCTCTCATTATATAATGTTTACCACATTTTTACAAAGTAATGGTTTAATACTCCTCTAAAAAAATAAACCAGCCGAAAAAACAACCAAAAACCGGCTAAATTTATTTTTTTATCCTAATAAATTCATCCACTGATTCCTGGCCGTTTATTAGTGAATTGGTGTTGCCATTCTATGGATGAATCTATTATGCTGATTAGAAAAGGGGCTGTCTCGAAAAAATCTGAAGTTTTCTTACTTTACAGTAGCCCCTGAAATTTCTTGTGCCGCGCCCCACCCTGCGCACTACCCGGCACATAAGACCCGCCCATCAAAATGGGCGCTCCAATATGGAATGAACTTTGACATAAGAAAACCGCCCCAGGAAGGTCCCGAAGCGGTTTTTTTAATCCGATACTATTAATATATCATGGTTTTCCGGCCTTATGGTGCCGGGAAAGCGCTAAAGTAAAACACGTTTAGCTGCTTATTTCTTTATATTTATTGATTTTATAACGATACCTTCAATTAACCCTCGGAAGTCCCATTCTCTATAGCACTGTTTCTTTCTGCTTCGCCCACAGACTTTTAGTTATGTCTTCAAAGTCCATGGAAATCTTTTTTCTAATAGCCCAAAGCCCGGCTTGGGTTAACGGGTGCTTACTGCCGTTTAAATGTTGCTGTGTTAACTCCATTTTGCTTTTCCCCCAATACATCATTCATACTGCCCTCAACTCTTTTCCCCATTTAATCCAGTCCCCTTTTTGACACTTTCGAGAGAAACCCGGTCTCACTTCGGCTTTCCTAGTCTTTCTCATGTCAAAAAGAGCTTCAAATTTCAAAGCCTCTTGAACTTTTCCGGACCAAACGGCTTTATTATCTTTAACCCCGCCCCACCCTACGAAAGTCCCGGAGTATCAGCCTCCATGAAGTACTCACCTTAAATAAAAATTGTTTCAATTATATCAGAACAATTTATTAAGCGATCATTAAACTAAAAAACGCCTTTGCATAGCTTCGGCGTTTCTCTAACCATCTTCTGTTCGCGATGAACCACTCTATCATCTTATTACACATTCTGATGTTACAGCCAAAATAGCATCTTTCAAACTTTTAAAAAACTAACTACCATATCATTCAGTTTCTCACCCAAACCCTCGTTAATATTTTCACTTAATAATCCCATTAATACTTTTGTTAAAATTACGAAGGTTATTTTGCTAGAACCGACATATCCATGAGCTCCTATTTCAAACATTAGGGAACCTACCGGAAATTTCAACTCTATTGCCTTTTCTTTTGCCGTATTAATTATTGATGAAGCGTAATCTTGAGGAATACCCATATGTACTTCATCAGTTAAAAGCGCTATATTATCTTTCAAAATATCACCATTAAAACCGGTAATATTAACTAAGATATTAAGTTTTTGGGTGTCCGTTGGAATATATTTGACACCGAGCATGGCATAGTTGCTAACATCTCTGGGAGCTAAAAACAGTTCAAGCACAATATTCTTTTCCTCCCATTGTTGAAAGTTACTAACATCAACAGATTCCACTAAAGAGTCGATAACTTCCATTGTTATATTCGGCTTTTCATTAATCCATAATCTACCTTCTCTAAATCCGCCAAGGTTAAGTGTAATCATTTTCTTATCCCCCAAAATTCGAACCATTTTTCGTTAAATAGTTCAGGATTATTTTGAATCACTTCTGAAGCATAAACGCTATAAGGTGAAACTTGATATTTCTTAAGTGAGGCAGCATGTGCAACTTTATAACTTATATTTTTCGACATTAAGGTGGCTTCAGTTGCTTCATGCAAATAAAAACTTGCATCAGCGCCACTAATTGTTTTACCTTCTTTTAAAGCCGTTTCTAATCGTTGTAGCATAGCTTGATTTAATACATCTTCACCAAATTTTGATAGATGTTTTGTTATTATGTCCAAACCTTTCTGCGTAACATTTATATTTTTGCCCTCAAGCCTGCCGAATCCTTTTTCAAGTGAATTATACTCGGAATTATAAGCTCCATTTTTTACTATTTCACCTCTCTTATTTTCTCCATTTAAATTTTCTAGCTTAAGTCCTTCGTTTTCGTTAAATCGATTCTCTTTAAAAACCGACTCCCCACCCACCAAACCATACGCCACATCATAAGGGGCATACGCCAGTCCGCCGGATCTCTTTAAAAAATCCCCCGATTTCTGACCGATCAACCCCTTATTAAATCTCGCCAGAATCGCCCCAAACGTCCGGCCGTCGATAACCTTCGGGTCACCCTGAATACGGTATTTCGTCTGGATCGTTTGGATTTTATCGTATGTATCCGGACCATACTCCCCGGTGTCTAAAATTCCGCCTAAATACTGGATGGCCGCAATTTTATTGGGATTGGTTTCATTGGGAAGAATGATCTTCCCCTTGGCGGCGATCTCCGCTTTTAACGCCGCAACCGCCACATTTTGCTTCATTTTATCCAAGATCCAGTTGTTGGTGAAGTACCCCGTTTTCAGCCAAAACTTTTGATACTCTTTCGTCGGAACTGATTCCGTCCGGGAAGCGGTCTTCTGCGCTTGCTCATGGCTTAAACGCTGATTGACCGCATCAAGTAGTCCTTTCCGGCCAGTGATCTCAATCTGCCGGAAACTCAACCCCTGTTCGGTGACGATCTCTAACGCGGTCTTGGTTCTTTGGTCCAGCTGGCCGCTTCCATTTAAACCGATGGCCTTTTGAAATCGCTGAATTACCTTGCCAATTTCCGAGCCCAGCTTTCCATCAATCCCGGACGGGCCGATATTGTAACCGGCAATTGCCAAGGATGCCTGGGCTAAGGCGGTTTCCCGGTTCACTTTCCAGCCCGGGGAGCGCTGGGCCAGCTCATTTCGTCGATTGGTATTTTCGCGGGGTTTCCGTAATTCCTCCACCAGCGACCTAGCAGCTTGCTTTAGATCGTGGGTCAGCTTAGTGTTTTCTTTGACAACATCAAAAGAATCTCCAGCCTCACGTCGGCTTTCAAGTCCTCTCACATTCAGCCACTTCCTTTATTATAGCATTGTTCCAAATTCTAACAACTAGAAACCTGTCCTCCGCGTATACCCTCTTGGGACCCGAAAAGAACCCTTCAAAACTCAAAAGCCGCCCGGCCTTTATAGACCAAACGGCTTTGTTATTTTAAACGCCCCACCCTGCGCATTCCTCGGCACATCACACCCCCTGTCCAAAACAGGCCCACCTTTGATTGAAATCGCAAATAGAAAAACCGCCCCAGAGAGATTCCGGCACGGTCTTTTAACTATCAGATATTAATAATATATCATGGTTTTCTTACTTTTTGGTGCCAGCAAAATGCCAAAATAAAACTCGTTTAGCTGCGCGTTTCTCGTTCTTTTAGATTTTATACAAAGGTACTAATTCACAGTTACGCCTTCAAGTTCTTAATCCCGTTAATCCAGTTAATCCCGTCTACGTAACTTTCTTCTAGACAAATTTAAGATCAATATCTTTTGGGCTGCACATAAAGCAGTCTAAATGAATTACTCAGACAGGATTTACAGGGTTTTTAGTTTTTAATCTTATATACTTATTCACTGGTTTCATACCATTTTTATAACCGCCTACGAATCACTTTCATACTATTTTTTACACTCTCCAACAATAATATTGTATCTCATTTTTCATCTCTTTTGGTGCCGGAAAAGTGCCCATTTAAAACTAATTTAGCAGGCATTTTGTATTTTATTACTTTCCAGGCTTTCCAAACTCAAAAACCACCTGGTTTCAACAAACACCGATTGGCGGAGACGGAAGGGCTCCCGGTGGAACCAATTTAATAAAACTGGCACCATTTCCATGGCTTTCTCCTGAAAATAACGGTACTCTATGAACAATCGCTCATACCGGGTCATAATGTTAAAACAGGCTTGAATCAACTTGATCTCACTCTCCAGTTCCAACCTTCCGATGGCCATCGCCTCAACTTTGCTATACTGGTCATGGTGAACCGGTGTGCGACCAAGGTTTGCACATTCCTCGGTTGCAACAAGTCCAATTTCAATTAAAGACGTTGGTAAGACCGGTGCATCTGCTCAATCCCCCCGAAATTTATCTTGTTTCTTTTTTCTGTCCCGCTTTAGTCTTCACTTCTTGCGCTTCTTTTAATATCCGGGCATACTTTCGAGCGCGAAATAACCAAAAACGGTTAACCGTATCCTGTTTAATTGTTCTCATATCTGACAATCCTTTGCGTTTTTATAGTTAATGAACTTCATCCACCCTTTGCAAAACCTTGGAATCCGGATAGGGACTATCCACCGCAGTTTCACCAGCTCCACCCCCCAGCCAATAAAGTCCCACCAAAAATGTAAGTAAGATTAAAATTGCCAAACAGTCATCCATAATCTTTTGTTTCATTGATAAAACCTCTTTCCCATTCAAATGCATTTTAAAATTCTGCGCTTTACGACACGCTGATAACGGTTGCTGATTCCTGACAATAATAAACCGCTATTAACATCCGGACTCTGCGAATATACTCTCTGGTCTCCTCCGGCATGAATTTTCCTACCATTCCGGGGCCGGCATTATAAGCCCATATTGCCTCATCGAGGGTTTTAAATTGCTTAAATTGCTCTTCGAGATAATAAGCGCCAAACCTTATATTGGTCTGAATATCAAATGGATCGGCCAAGCCATGCTTCCAACTGATTTGCATTAATCCGTAACAGTCACTTGGGCTTACGGCATACTGCTGATATTCGCTTTCAATCCCAATAATAATGGCCACGATGACCGGATCCCAGGTCGCCATAATTTCCCTGTAAATCAATTGGTTTCGGCAACCATAGGAAGCCATAATCCGTTTTACTGTTACCGCTTTAACTGTCTCTTTTTGCAATTGGATAATCTGCTTTCTCTGTTCAATAAGCTTTTGCTGTAACTTCTGTATTCGAACTTCTTTCTGTTGATAGCATGATAGACCCAACAAGGTCAGACTGATAATGAGTAGCCACTTGAGAATATGGAGATTGGTTTTGAGGTGATCATCGAAAAATTTTTCCGAAAGATTCATAAAATCGCACATCCTTTCACATCCCACGCACTCATGCGCGTGTATTTACTTTGGTCATCCCAAAAGTGACCATAAAAAAACCGCCACGGTCTCCGGGACGGCTTGAGTGACTTAACCCTTGATTCAGCAAATCTTGAATCCCAAAGGATTACCCTGGAGATTCACTTTCATCCTTTCGTAATCTCTGCGCTACAAATAATTTTAATTTGCCCATGGGAAACTTACTGCCGGGACAACTTTTTTCTTTGGTGTAATTCCGGTGCGGTTCGATACAGTCCACCCCGGGCAAGTTATACTTTCTTATTTTGGCCGCAAACTGCAGTTCTTCATCACTCGGCGGTTCCAGATCAAAACAACCGACAAAACAATATCCCAAACTGCGGTAATTGATCCGCTCCTCCCTGCAATGCGCTCCGGCAATCCATTCCGGCCGACCTACGCAAAGATAAAGCCGTCCTTGATACCATTCCTGCCCGGCGTGATAACCGATATCATACAAGGGAGATTCAACACCCTCGACTCCGTTCATTATGAGTTTCTTGGCTTTTTCTTCAGCAATGATTTCCCCGTTATAGCGCCAAGAGGTGTGGTATTTCCGGATGGATTCCCAGTTGTTCACCAAGCGGTTATTAGGTGACCAGGAATGATGAACGATTAGTTTTTCAACATGATTTAAGGATTGGATCATTTTCTTCACTCCATTTTCAGCTTTCTTGCCTTAAATTCCGCGCCTCATAAACCTACCTTTTCTGGGCATAAAAAAATCCCGCAAGCAATTTTGCTGTCGGGAATTGGTAAAGCCGTCGACAGAAAAATAGTTACGTTACACGGGAATTGCGTTTATTGCATCAGCAATTGCCTGAGTCCAATCTTTTGGAAGCTGCCTGGATAATGATTTAGAAGCTTCTTCATACTCTTGTTGAGACTCAATTTTAGGAAATAACTCCTTTAAATATTGACTATATTTCGGATTTGATAATGAAAATGGCGCTATTTTAAATGAAGCTGCATTTTGTGATGTTGAAGTAAAACTAAACCGATGCCGTCCAGGAGAAACCTTAATAACCGTAAATCCAATTTTACGATACTCCGCCGACTCAACTTCCGATGATTCCCATTGCTCATTTTTTTCCATGCCAGATTTTCTGCTACGTGCATCTTCAATCCTCCCCCATAACATCTCATGCGAGGGATTTACGCCTTGCTGATGGGTTACCAAGTCCTCATAAGCAGTCCCATATATCCTCGTCCTAACGTCGCCGGTCCTTTCGCGAGTGGGATATGAATCGTGCGGGGCTACCGGGTGTAAGAACATTTTTGCACTCCCTTGACCTTTATGGTTCATAATGATAATTCCTGTAAATGCTTCCCCAGGCTTCCCAGCCCGAAATACCTCTGCACTACCTTCATGGATTTTAATC
>JAEZKW010000044.1 GCA_023415375.1 Bacillota bacterium | reverse complement strand
AGATCATGGATCAAAAAAAGTTTATGCCCAATTCACCGACACTTATGAATGCCGGGAGAGAATTAGGTCAACTTTCGGCTTGTTTTGTGCTGCCGATTGACGACTCCATGGAGAGTATTTTTGAATCTTTGAAAACTGCTGCCTTGATTCACAAAAGCGGCGGCGGTACCGGATTTAGCTTTTCGCGGATCCGGCCTAAAAATGATCAGGTGGGCAGCACCGGCGGGGTAGCCAGCGGACCGTTATCTTTTTTGAGAGTTTTCAACGCCAGCACCGAAGCGGTGAAACAAGGCGGTACCCGTCGCGGCGCCAATATGGGTATTTTACGGGTGGATCATCCGGATATTATGGAATTCATCGCCGCCAAAGAAGTGAAAGGCGAGATTACCAATTTCAATTTATCGGTAGCGCTTACCGATGTGTTCATGGAAGCCTTGGAAAAAGGCGATACATACTATTTGGTCAATCCTCACACCAAACAACCGGTGGGCAAGTTACCGGCCCGCGATGTATTCGAGAAAATAGTTCTATCGGCTTGGGCCGGGGGAGAACCGGGGATTATTTTTATTGATCGGATGAATGAAGCCAACCCCACTCCGCAGGTTGGGGCGATTGAAAGCACCAACCCCTGCGGCGAACAACCATTACTCCCGTATGAATCCTGTAATTTGGGCTCCCTCAATTTGGCCTTGATGGTCTGTAAAAATGATGACGGCAATTACGAAATCGACTGGGACGAACTGGGACGGGTCACCCATTTGGCAATCCGCTTTTTGGATAATGTGATCGAAGCCAATCGTTTCCCGATTGAGCAAATTGAAAAAGTAACCAAATCAAACCGGAAAATCGGCTTAGGTATCATGGGCTGGGCCGATTTACTGATGAAATTAAAAATATCATACTGTTCGGAAGAGGCACTGGCATTCGCTGAAAAAATAATGCAATTCATCGATACCGAGTCCAAGAAAGCCTCGGCTAAGCTCGCCGAAGCTCGCGGTACTTTTGCCAATTTCAAAGGCAGTATTTATGATTGCAAAAATGGTCTGAAACTGCGCAATGCCACAACAACTACCATTGCGCCGACCGGCACCATCAGCATTATCTGTGATACCAGCGGCGGCATTGAACCGTTATTTTCCCTGGCCTTTACCCGCCAGATTATGGATAACGATCGTTTGATTGAAGTCGACCATACATTTGAGGAGATTGCCAAAGCCGAAGGGTTTTACAGTAAAGAATTGATTGAGAAAATTGCCGAGCATGGCAGCGTTCAGGATATAGAAGAGATCCCGGAAAGCTGGAGGAGGGTATTTGTAACCGCTCATGATATTGATCCTGAGTGGCATATCCGGATGCAGGCCGCTTTCCAGAAATATACCGATAACGCAGTATCGAAGACCATAAACTTCCCGAGTAGCGCCACACCGGAACAAGTGGCCTCAGCCTATCATTTAGCTTACAAACTGGGTTGCAAAGGGTTGACTGTCTACCGCGACGGTAGTTTGGACAACCAGCCGATGCAAAAGGGGATTACTACGACCCCCGTGGCTCCTGAGACTACTACAGAAGCCCATTTCTCCTATGGCGAATGGGGTCATCTGTTGCCCATCAAACGTCCGAAGAGCCTGACCGGCGTCACCGACGCTCGTCTCACTCCGGAAGGCAATCTTTATTTGACCCTTAACTTTCATCGAAATCATCCGCTCGAGCTCTTTGCCCAGATCGGCAAGGCCGGCAGCGATATCTCCGCCTTCACCGAGGCGATCGCCCGTTTAATTTCCCTGGCGTTCCGCTGCGGTATCGATCCGGAGGCGGTTGCCGATGAACTGACCGGAATCGGCGGCAGCCGCTTTGTGGGATTTGGCCCGAACCGGGTGCGCTCGGTCCCCGATGCTATCGGGCAATTTCTCACTGAGTACATCAACAAAATGGCGGACAGTGACTCCAAGTCGGAACTCTCCGCTCAATTGGAGTTAAGCCTGGCGGCGGCCACCGAACCGGCTCCGGTGCAACAGGAAGCGGCTCAAAATCATAACAAGAACGGTAAAAACGGTAAGATAAGCTATAATCTTTGCCCGGTTTGCGGGATGCATACCTTCGGATTCGTGGAAGGGTGCGCTAAGTGCATGAGTTGTGGGCATTCGGAGTGTTAGACCAGGATTAATGTGAAAAAATAATAAAGTTGTTGAATATTAAATAAAGTTGTTGAGTATTGAATAAAGTCGTTGAATTTTGATCCAGCTATTGGAAAGATTTTAAGTCCCCCTTAGTCGTTTGCTTAGGGGACTTATTAATTTTTGAACAAGGGGTTAAATCCCTCGGCTTTAGCCGAAAGTCGCTAAGTGTATATCACTTCAAAATAAAGAGATACTTACTTTGAGGTGATAAATTTGGATAATTATAGAAAAGCAGCTCATACAACATTTATGATTAATATTCATTCGGTATGGATTACTAAGTATCGTAAGGCAGTATTGCTGGGTGATATTGCTAATCGAACTCGGGAGTTAATCAAAGAAACATGCAAAAAAAATAAAGTAGGAATTTTGTCAGGCTTTGTTTCCAAAGATCATGTTCATTTACTTGTTTCCATGCCACCTGACTTACCGGTAAGTCAGCTAGTGCAATTTATTAAGGGATATAGCTCTCGGAAGTTATTTGAAGAATTCGTGGAATTGAAAAAGCAGTTTCTGATTCCACATTTGTGGGCAAGGGGATACTTTGCAGGAAGTTGCGGAAAAGTGACGGAGGAAGTCGTTATTAGCTATATACAAAATCAAAATAATGAGTTACAGATCAACAGCCAAGAAGAATTTGAGCTCGATATTTAACTTAATAGAATTCGGGGATTGGCTATCTTAGCTTTAATTGATTATTTTGAAGTACTTTGTAGATAGCCTCTCACAATTTAGATTTTTTGTACCTTTCCTTTATTGTAATAGTGGGGAATAAAATTTGCTACGAGATCATCGGAAAAAACAAAGTTCCTTGTAATTGAACAAATTTATTTTGACGTTCAATTGTCGTTCTATATTCTCGATTTTTTTCGATTTAATTCGACTAGAAAAAATTAGAAATTATTGTACGGTCGTAGGTTCAAATCCAGTCGCCCCGACCATTAAAAAATTGTTGATTCGACGGTACTTTGGGCCGTTGAATTTTTGTTTTTGGGAATCCGTTTTGCAAAATCTTATTATTATAGAGATAACTGAGTAGTAGAATAATCTTGAGATAGGATTTTATCGAATTTTAAAGGGATTTAAATGTTTAATGATTATTTGATTTAAACAGGAACCACTTTACGAACGTATGTTTATGGGATATAATGGAAAAAAACATATGTTTGGAGAGTGATACCATGACTCAACAAAGGAATTTGTCATTAATAGAATTTCAAGATAAATTTAGTACCGAAGATGCTTGCCAGGAACATCTCTTTAAAATGCGTTGGCCACAAGGGCTTACATGTCCAAAGTGCGGGCATCAAAAATACTATTTCATCATTAAACGACATCTTTATCAATGTGCCCAATGTAATTACCAGGCATCTTTAACTGCTAATACGGTTATGCATAAAACCCGAACACCTTTAAGGATTTGGTTTTGGATGATTTATCTTTTAAGCCGGGATAAACGAGGTAAATCAGCTTTATCGATCAGTAAAGAACTTAAAATTCATTATCCCAAAGCTTGGGCAATGACCCAGAAAATTCGGGAAGCCATGGCCCAAAAAGATACTCATTACAAATTAGCTGGTCTGGTCGAAATGGATGAAACCTATTTTGGAAGCCCTAAAGGCGGAGATAAACGTGGCCGTGGAACTCAAAAGCCAAAAGCTTTTGTTGAAATCTCATTAACCAGAGAAGGTAAACCCAAATATGCTAAAATCCAAGTGGTTAATCAACTAAACAGCGTTTCTGTCCATGAACAGTTGCAAAAATATATAACTCAAGGAAGTACACTCCAAACAGATGGTTACCGGATTTATTCTAGGGTTTATCTTCAAGGATATGGCAGAAAAGCTTTAGTATCCAAAAATTTAAAATCCTCTGAGGTGTTAAAATGGGTTCATGTTATTATTACCAATGCTAAAACTTATATTAACGGTACTTTCCACGGCTTAGAAGAGAAACATTTGCAAAGATACCTTGATGAATTTTGCTTTCGCTTTAATCGCCGGGTTTTGGGAAAATCAATTATTTGATCGACTACTTTATGCCTGTCTTGTCACTAAATCTATTAGCTATACTGAGCTAATGAAATAATCATTAAATGTTTTTATCTGGCCTTTTATTTTTTAAGGGGGGTTGATCAATTTCAATCTCCCCTAAATTTTAACTTTATGATACATTTGAACTAGAAAAGTTAGAGTTAATTACTTCTCTATCTTCTGTTCGATGAAGGGGGATGAACACAATGATGGGGTCACCTATAAAAAGCGATATTGCCATATTCCAAACTTCAAAATGGCTTAGAGAGTTAATCATATTAAAACAGGAGGTTGAAAAAGGAAAAAGCATTTGTCAAGACTGAAGTAGAGGGTTGTCCGTGATGTTACTTTTTTTAAAAAGTGCTTTAGACAGCCATCTACTATTTTACAACCATTATCTACTAATTTTTTCGAATTGGTTGGAATTATTTAATATACCATATTTTTACAATAGACTATTTTGCAGGTGTTTAGGAACTTAAAAGAACGTCAGAAATTACATTTTCTGGAATTGCAGCTGACTCTTAATTAGTTGGTTAATTTAAGTGTTTTGATAATCTTGTAACGAAATAACTGACATAAAATCAGTCTGCCCAAACCTATCACATGGAATGCATGGCAAAGATTGAGAAACGAAGAATTTGGGTGAGATAATTTCTGGTGGTATGGGCGGGGGCTTGGTTCTAAATACTATATGGGTTCATGATAAATTTAAAAATATTGAACATAAAATCAAGGATGTTATTAAAGGAAAGATGAAGAAGATGAAAGATTAACAAGGAGGAACATTCATGTGGTAAAAAACTCAAAAAGAGCATCACCCACATACCGCAGAGACTCTTGACAGCAGCTTTCCAAAGTATCCCGGTGGGTGTGCCACTCCGGATAAAAAATGTCCATTAGGATTAATGCCGGTATATTC
>JAEZKW010000028.1 GCA_023415375.1 Bacillota bacterium | reverse complement strand
AATATTCCTTCATAAATTGTAAATGTAGCCTGAATGACGATAATACTGGTTACGCCGACGATTAATACTAACAAAAACTGCATTAAAAAGAACTTGTTTTTAATCCTTAGATTTAAATGAGATTTTTGGGGCCACCTAAACTATTCCGAAAAGTATGTTGGCACCAATTCATTAGTAAATTTTCGCTCATCATTTTCGACCCTTTAGATAGGGTTTAAAATGATAGATTGTGTCAACATATTACCAATTCACTAAATTATTTCTATTTTATTTTTAACTGATGCCGGGAGAGATATGTATTCTTATTAAAAATAATTTGTTGCTAAAGTAAAGAAGGCCCATGGCAGATATTTTCTGCTCTCGGGCCTTAAGGAACCTGGGTCATTAAGCTGCACTCACTATTATATGAGAAATATATTACAATGAATCATGATTAAAAAACTATTGACTCCGAATCACAATGGTATTCATCGGGTTTATTTTAGCAAAGAAGTTTGGTTTCACAAAAACATCCAGTTGAACCCATTCGGATACCTTCACCAAAAAGTCAGCAACAATTTTTTGTTTTAAAATAGCTGGTTCATGACAAGATCCGTGATGAAGGGTATAGTCCGTTTCAATTTTTAGTACTTTATCCTCAATCTCCAACCAAGGATTATCTCTCTCCACCCCAGGAATATCGACGGTTAAAATAAATGGCACATTCTCATTCATTTCACGAACGATCCCATCCGGGTCAACGTAATAGACTTGTTTATGAATGAATCCTTGCTTAACGATTTTATCGGTAAATATATGATCCGTTACATCTTTAACTGATGCGTCGATGTGAGCAATTTTTACGGCAGGAATCTCAACCGTATTTTCGACTACAACTTGCCCGATTTTTTCACCGATTACCTTTAAAACTTTGAGACGTTCCGTTGTTAAGGTTACCATTTGATTACTTGAACTTCGATTACAACAACAGCTCATAGTGTACCTCCTTAAGAGCGCTCCCTTTTTCTTTATAATATGGGATTGCAACTTTATTCGCTATAAGCTGAATGACTTTTTTGGCTTATAAAATTCTTTTTTCCTAGCAAGAGCCCAAAAACACTTATTAGAAAGTACCTTGATTGAACCTTAATTGCTTAAATCATAAAATCCTGGAACGGTAGTGCAAAGAACATACTATTTACTTTTCTTGCCCTACTTTTGTACCAATACTTGTTGCATCGGAAACGGTAATTTTACATTTTCACGTTTAAATGCTTCTTGTAAGCCAATGACTAATTGGTCTGTCGCATTGCCTCCCATACGGCAGTTTTCCACCTCAGCAACAATTAGTATTTCAATAAAATATGGTCCAAACCCCGTACATATAACCGCGGCTGGGGATTTCTTTGATATCAAAGCTTCTTGATTACATACGTCCATTATAATTTTCTTGACTCTTTCGAGATTCTCTTCCATACCCACCCCGATTTTTAACTTGATTTTTGTTGAAGCATCGGGTTGGCTCCAGTTAATTAAACGAGTTCCGGCAATTTCTTTATTCGGAACTATAATTAGCCGTTGGTCAAGAGACATAATCCTAGTACTGCGAAGACCTATTTCAATAACATCGCCAACGAGCCCATCTTTTAACTCTACCCGCTCACCAACGTGAATCGAACGATCAACCAATATACTAATACCTGAAATTACATTGGCAAAGGTCTCTTGGGCACCAAAGGCAATTGCCAAAGAAGCAACTCCCGCAGTTGCCAGAAATCCGGTTAAATTGACTTTAAACTGTCCAAGGATAACAGTCGTGGCGATAAAATAAATAACGACTGCGCCGGCTTTTCGTAAAATTGGAAATAACGTATCATCCAGCTTTGATTCGGTCTTGGAAGCGAAATCTTCAAGATACCAATCAATGAAACTTTTGAGGATACTGTCAACCAGCATCGCTAATAAAATAACTAAAATAAGATAAATTAAATTTTCAACCGGTTTTACAAATTTTTGAACTTGTGGGGCTTGGGCTATAGTCAATTGTGCGGCTAAATATATTGAACCTAAAACCAAAAGCCTGGATACCGGTTTATGCAAGTTTTTGGCCAAGTGATCATCTAAAGTGCTTTCTGTCTTAGAAGTGATCGGTAAAATGATTTTTACCCAGGATAAAATCAATAATTTACTGAGTATCCAGCCTCCAACACAGAAGCCAATAAACCATAACATTTGTTCGGGAAAAGTTTGTTTTTGAAACAATGTCAGCAGCATAAGTATCCCCCTTAGGATTTTGATTGATGATTTCAAGATGATTTTTGATAATCCTGCAATTATTTTAATAAAGGAGATTCCGTCATGAATTACTGCTTTCGATTGATATCATTATTTATTTTTGATATGAAGCATATATCTTCATTCCATTATATTTTCTCATCAATCAGTAATCAGAACCTTATTTTAATATTTCTTCAATTTGATTCAATTCTTCACTACTGAATTCTAACCCTTTGATAGCCCCAACGCAATCTTCGATTTGTCGGACTTTACTGGCACCAATAAGAACTGAAGTAACTTTGCCTCCGCGAAGTACCCATGCTAAAGCCATTTGGGCTAAACTTTGTTCCCGTATCTTGGCTAATTCATTCAAACGCCGAATTTTGTTAAGTCTATCTTCGGTAATATCGTCTGGTTTCAAAAAAACGCTGGCACTAGCAGCCCTAGAATCTGCAGGAATCCCATTTAAATAACGATCTGTGAGTAATCCTTTAGCCAATGGAGAAAAAGCAATACTGCCTACTCCTTCCTCCGCTAATAAATCCAGGAGACCATCTTCTTCTACCCAGCGATTAAACATTGAATAAGAAGGTTGATGGATCAGACAAGGAGTACCTAGTCTTTTTAAAATTTTGAAAGCTTCTTTGGCTTGCTGTGATTTATAGTTGGAAAGTCCGATATAAAGAGCTTTTCCCTGACGAACGATTAAATCCAAAGCCGCCATGGTTTCCTCAAGGGGAGTTTCGGGATCCGGACGATGGTGATAAAAAATATCAACATATTCAATCCCCATCCTCTTAAGACTTTGGTCAAGACTGGATACTAAATACTTCTTGGAACCCCAATCGCCGTAAGGACCCGCCCACATCGTATATCCGGCTTTAGAGGAGATAATCATTTCATCCCGGTAACCTTGAAAATCTTGTTTCAATATTTTCCCAAAATTTTCTTCTGCGGAACCGGGAGGCGGCCCATAGTTATTGGCCAGGTCAAAATGAGTTATCCCCAAATCGAAAGCCCGCCTAATCATCTCACGGCTGGTTTCAAATAAGGTAACTCCCCCAAAATTATGCCAAAGTCCTAAAGATATAGCCGGAAGTTTTAATCCACTTTTCCCGCAGCGATTATATTTCATATCATTATAACGTGAATTGGAAGGTAAATGGTTCATCGGACTCTCTCCTTATATTTTTATTTATGTAGTTATTACTTATATTTTAACATAAGAATAATTCCTATAATAGTTTACTGTCATCATAATGCTTTAAATATGCACCCTCAAAACTGAAATAGGGGTGAAACCCGTTAAAAAGAAAGATGGGCTATACAGTAAAGTGTATAGCCCATTTTAAATTAGTCCTAGTTTTAGATTACTATCGAAAATAACCCTACACAAAAAAGATCTTACGGTTAATTTGAAACTATATTAAGTGTATATGACGCCGTAGAACACGCTCCATTATAACCCGACACTTTAATGTAATAAGTACCAGCCGCCAAGGATGAATTGGTAAGCTGATCAACAATACCTGTACCCTTAAATGACGTTCCAATTTGGCTTCCAGATGAATTCAATAAATATAAGTCATAATCCTTGTCCGATGGAGGAGTCAAGGTAATTATACAGTTGGCTGTACTCGAGAGTGTAAACTTAAAATAATCGCCATCAGACGAGCTGTGAATCGTAGGAGTGATGGTTGTATTTTTACTAATTTCGTATGCTGCAGCGATTGAATCATTAGGTTCATACATATCTCCACCGGCAGGGTCTTTCACAATCACCTGAGCAACAGCAGTTTGTCCATTGTAACCGACTGTCAGTGTACTGGTTCCAGGAGCCAGACCTGTAATCTTCCCGGTCGAATCGACGGTCGCGATATTGGTATTGGCAATTTGATACGTAGCGGAATTGGTGACATCCTTCGTGCTGTTATCCGAATAGGTTACGGTAACACTTACATTTTTAACGGTATTTACCGGCACACTATAGGTATCCGTATCAAGTTTAACCGCAGTAATAACCGGTTCGGTTACGTTGATATAATACCCGCCTAAAGCACCATACCCGCTTAACCAGATTGATAACCATGTCCGCCCCACTTTCAATCCGGTGATTGTCCCAGTATCATCCACTTTGGCAATCGTTCCGTCGCCAACGCTATAACTTACGGAATTGGTCACATCTTTCGTACTATTATCGGAATAAGTTGCAGT
>JAEZKW010000006.1 GCA_023415375.1 Bacillota bacterium | reverse complement strand
AACCATTCACCCCCCAATACCAATATTATCAATATTAGGATTTAGGATATTGGCCATAGTAAGAAATGCTCTACTTAAGATAAAACGCCTCTTCCAATTTTAATACTTATTTATAAGACGTTTTTCCTAGTTTACAAGAGGACAACCCAAAAACGAACCTGCAAGTAATGGCGAAGATTGTCTGCTTTTCCATCGAGTTGAACACATTGTTAAAAGGCAACTCTAACCTTGACGTTAAGGTTAATCTATCATAAACTAAGGATTATAGTACAGGAGGTCGAATCTTTGGAAAAAAAAGCTTTTCATATTGATGAAGTTGCTATCAAAACGGGGTTAACCAAACGGGCTTTACGATATTACGAAGACCTCGGTTTAATCAGTCCACTCAGGACTGAATCCGGTTACCGATTATATTTGGAAACCGAAATCGAGAAGATTATCCAAATCAAGGAGTTTCGCGAAAGTCTAGGTTTTTGCCTTAATGACGTCAAGGAATTTATGCAGCTTGAGCAAAACCTGCAGATGATTTTTAGAAAGCCTGAAGTTGATCCCCAATCCATCGCACAGCTACTGGAAACTCTCCAGATTCAAATCGCCCGGATTGAAAAAAAAGAACAAAGTTTGGCTAAAGTAATGGACAAATATAAAGAAGCATCAGCAAAATTAGAACATTATTATCAATCACTCCAAGAAGGGAAGACCCACCAGGATGAGAAAAATTGACTATAAATGGATTGCCCTATCATGTACGACTCTAGGGGCACTTTTCTCTGTTTTAAGCGGCAGTACATTGATTATTGCCCTACCAGTAATAATGAAAGATCTTCATGCTGGAATGGAGATCATTATGTGGACACTTATGGGTTATATGCTGGCATTAACGATTTTAGTTCCTGCAATTGGCCGGGTAGCGGATATGATTGGCCGGAAAAATTTATTTGTTAGCGGTTTTGCTATATTTACAGTATCTTCTTTATTATGCGGTTTTTCCCGGAATGGTGTCGAGCTTCTGATATTCCGCCTAATTCAGTCTGTCGGCGGATCGTTAATGGTCGCCAATAGCACCGCAATTGTAGCCGATGCTTTCCCTAAAAAGGAACTCGGGAAGGCCTTGGGAATTAACAGTATGGTGATTAGTATTGCTTCGGTTATTGGCCCGATTTTGGGTGGATTTTTGGTTAATATCGGTTGGCGTAGCATTTTCTTTTTTAACGTTCCCATTGGGGTGGTTGGTACCATCTGGGCATGGCTCCAGCTTAAAGAGCTCGATGTTCTCCCTGAGCATCAAAAATTTGATTGGCATGGAACATTATTGTTTTTGGTCGGCATGTTATCTTTACTAATTGCTTTAACATTCGGTGGTTTTACCGGTTGGTTCAATATTTATATCTTAGGCTTATTGGTTCTGGCGGCCATTTTATTAATCCGTTTTATTTCGGTAGAACGTCAACTGAAAGAACCGATGCTGGATATGCAGTTATTTAAAACCCGGGTTTTAGCCTTCGCCTTTAGCAGCAATTTATTGAACGGTATAGCCCGCGGTGCGGTAACTTTCTTACTAATCTTTTATTTTCAAGGTATTAAGGGCATGGATCCTTTACTGGCCGGAATATTACTGGCTCCCTTTGCACTGGCGATGATGGTAGTCTCTCCGATCAGCGGGTGGCTCTCCGATAAATACGGTTCAAGAATCTTAAGCTCCGTTGGTTTATTAATCTCCGCCATCGGCTTAATTGGTTTCATGAAGATTGATCAAAATACATCCACTGCTGAGCTAATAATTTGGATGGTTATCATGGGCACCGGTTCAGGAATGTTTTTCTCTCCCAACACCAGCGCTATCATGGGTGCAGTACCCGTTGATAAAAGAGGTATTGCTGCTGGAACTCGAACGATGATGAATAATGCGGGAAGTGTAATAAGTATTGCCATGGCCATGGCGGTCATTTCCTCGAGTATCAGTCAGGATGCTTTGCTCCGATTATTTGTCGGGACCCAAGTCGGATCTCAAGGAATCGCGATATCTCATTTTATTTCCGGTTTGCGAACTGCTTTTAGTATTTCTTTTGCCTTCAGCCTGCTTGCGGCGGTGATATCTTATTTTCGGGGACCGGAACCCCATTGGGAACGCCAATTAAGTAACCAGCCAAGCCCCGCAGAGGAAGACGGCTTTTAATGGACAATATTATTGTAACGACCTCACTTGTGAAAAAATTTAAAAGATTTACTGCAGTCGACGGTGTTTCTTTTTCTGTAGAACGAGGTCAAATTTTTGGCTTACTTGGACCGAACGGCGCCGGTAAAACCACCACTATCAAAATGCTGACTACTCTTTTAAGTCCAAGTGCCGGTAATGCTAGGATCAATGGTTTTGACGTTCGTGAAAATGCCAGGGAAGTAAGGAAGAGTATCGGGTATGTTTCCCAATGATATCCGTAGACGGAACGCTAAGCGGCTATGAAACCTTCTATTATTTGCCCGCTTATGCGATATTTCCCGAAGAGAGCAGGAACCCAAAATTCGGGAAACTCTTTCTTTATTGGGTTTAACCGAGGTTGCTGATGATTTTGTTAAAACATACTCCGGGGGAATGATCCGGAAACTGGAGATTGGTCAAGCTTTTATGCATTCTCCAAAAGTGTTATTTTTAGATGAACCGATTATTGGACTCGATCCGGTCGCCCGGCGCAATGTTTGGTCCCATCTTAAAGAGCTATGCGACAATTATCAAATGAATTTACGTATTTACAATTTATGACTCCTGGTATTTTAGCACAGTCTGTCGTCTTTATCGCAATTTTCTACGGTATCCCAATTATTTGGGAACGCGACTTGGGTCTGCTTCAAAAATTTTTAATTACCCCCACTCCGCGCATAGCCTTAGTTAGCGATAAAAAGGCTGCCGCCGGGATCCGTGGGCATAAGCCAGGCTTTGATTACTATTGCCGTCGCTCTATTGATGCGTATCCAATTACGTCTTACCTTCCTTGGTTTATTCGGAGTTGTTATTATCATCATGCTGGGTGCAGCTTTTTTTGCCGGTTTGTCGATGATCATAGCATCGATTGTCAAAACCCGTGAACGGTTTATGGGAATAGGGCAATTATTAACTATGCCGCTTTTTTTGCTTCCAATGCCATTTATCCTATAAACATTATGCCCTATTGGCTTCAAATCATCGCCAATGTCAATCCTTTAAGTTATCTGGTAGACGCCTTGCGCAGTCTGATATTGACCCATTCTTTTTCCCATTTAGGATTGGATTTTGGAGTTCTAACTATAGCCACCATGTTGATTGCTTTAGTGGGCGCAAAGCGCTACCCCAAAGTGGTCAGTTAATGTTGATTTTTGAATATAGGAGGTGCATTCCCTATGCCGGTGAATTATTTCATTCGGAAAGCCGTTCTTGAAGACATACCTGCCTTAGTTGCTCTATTAAAAGTTTTATTTTCCATTGAAGAGGATTTTTCTTTTAATGAAGAAAAACAACGCCAAGGACTGGAATTAATGCTCAAGGCTCCTGAACAACGTTGTATCATGGTAGCGGAACATAA
>JAEZKW010000332.1 GCA_023415375.1 Bacillota bacterium | reverse complement strand
TTAACAAAAAGATCCTGCAGCAAATCCTCAATATCCATCTCACTAATATCCGTTAACCGACTGCGAATATAGTCATGCAAATGATTTTGTTCTTTCGCAAAAAAGTCAACGATTTCGGTTTGCCGCTCCATTAAGGCCATTTGTCAAAATCCTGCCTAAATAAAATTTTTTCATTACGTAAAACGCCCGAATTGGTTCATTTGATTCACCTAGACAAAAAACATCTTTTTTCCTCTGTTATATAAGATTAGACGTAAAAAAATACAATTTATTGCACATTAAAAAATAACATAACAATTAACTATCTTTATTCGTTGCAACACAAACTTTGTTTCGCCCGGAATTTTTAGCTTTATACAATACCTCATCCGCTAATTGGAGTAAACCTTTAAAGCTATCCGTTACCTGTGGATAATTAGCGAGTCCGGCACTAATTGAAACCGGGATCCGAACACCCTCGGCAGTGATAAAGTTGTGTTCACTGATTCTTCGGCGCATGGCATCCGCCATTAAATATGCTTCATTTTGAGCAACCTCCGGCAGTAATACTACAAATTCTTCACCACCGTAACGTCCCATGATTCCGGTAGGCAGCATGTCCTGAATAATTGCTGTAGTATTTTTCAAAATCATATCCCCTGCTAAATGTCCATACTTATCATTAACCTGCTTAAAATGATCCATATCAAACATAATCACCGATACAGTCTTAGGACTTTTCGAAAATATCTTTCCCATATAATTCATGAGATACATCCGGTTATAAATACCGGTTAAAGCATCATGATTAGCCATAAAACGCATTTGTTCATAAATAGAAGCATTCTCAATCGAAAGACTAATCTCTTGGGCGATTAATTTCGCAAAATCTTCTAAATCAGCGGTGAATCCATCGGCCAACTGGTGTTCGATAAAAATCAACCCCAAGCTTCCTCGCCTTCCGGTCAAAGGAAATCCGTGAAAGCTATTGATATGGTGCGCTTTCATGGCTTTTAACTCTTTTGACTTGGCATCAGCTTCTGAAAAAGTACGTTTTGTTTTCCAAAGCCTGGCAATCATATTATCCGATTCTAGTGAAATAATGGATTTTTCATCATTGGATTCGTTGGCTGCTGTATCAGCCCGCACAACCAAGCATTCTTGCTTCTCATCCAATAAATAAATCATACATCGTTTACTTCCAAAGACTCCAACAATGATGTCTGAAGTTTTCCTAAGCAATTGGTCAATATCAAGTTCCCGGCTTATTTCTTCTAAAATCAAACGGACTGTGTATGACTGTGCGTAATTTTCTTCCAAATTCATATTGGTTCGTAACAACTTCCGATATCGTTCTTCGATTTCAGACTGATTTTGTTTAACCCGCTCCATCATGTCAATAAGAGACTGGCGTAATTTACCGAGTTCATCAAAATACGGGTCCGGCTTTAAAGCGGGAATATCATCCCCGGGGCATAACCGAATATAATCGGTGATTTCTTCGATCCGATTTAAAACCCCTCGAATATAAAGACTAAAGAAGCCAATTACAATAATGCCTACAATCAATTCTACCAAAAACCCAATTATATTTCCGTGATATAAAAATTCCTGATAAACCAAACCATAGGTGTTTTTTTGTACCCAAAATATCAAAAAAAGCACTAAAAAAATAAATACAGGGACAATACAGGCGATAATCAAAAATAAATTAAATCGGGCGTGAAGTTTCATACTGATGTCTCCTTATCCCTAACCCAACTTTGGGGTTCACTAAGCCTGCTTCCTCTAAAGGCAAGGAACCGCCGAAAAACAGTATGTCTAATTTAACATCGGTATTTGGCATCTATTCATTTACGGGTTTTCATGAAAAGCTGCAGAAAAAACAGACTTTTGACGAAGATCTTTATAAAGATCAAAAAGATTACTGGAGGAAAAAATGCCACTCACACCGTCTTCGGATCGAAAGGCTTGGGTTGTTGCGGCCGATATGGGGCTGGGTCATCAAAGAGCCGCTTATCCATTAAAAGATTTAGGCAACGGCCAAATCATTACCGCCGGAGCAATTGAATACTCAACTTCAAAAGAAAACAAGCTTTGGAAGCGAATGAGAACACTATATGAAGGTATTTCGCGGCTCAATCATATACCGGTTATCGGGGGCTTCCTTTTCGGATTGATGGATAAATTGCAGGATATTAATCCCTATTACCCGTTTCGCGACCTTTCATACCCAACCCTTCAAGTGAATTACTTATCTTCACTGGTTAAGAAAGGTCTCGGGCATACTTTGGTCGAACGGGTTCGGTCTACCGGACTTCCATTGATTACAACCTTTTTTGCAGTGGCAATGGCTGCCGATTATTTGGAATACCCCCAAACCTATTTATTAATTACCGATACTGATTTAAACCGGGTTTGGGTAGCAAAAGATGCTGCTAAAAGTAGGATTACTTATTTTGCATCCTGCGGACACGCTGTACGGCGTTTAAAAGAATATGGAGTGCCTGATGAGAGAATATTTTTAACCGGGTTTCCCTTGCCAAAAGAAAATTTAGGAAGCGCCGATTTGGAGATTCTAAAGCTGGATTTGGCTCAACGATTACTCTACCTTGATCCAAACCGCCGTTTCTGGGCTTTACATCAGTTTGAAGTCGAACATTACTTAGGTGCTGAAAATTGTGTGGGTCGCAGCAACCGCATTTT
>JAEZKW010000331.1 GCA_023415375.1 Bacillota bacterium | reverse complement strand
ATTAAACAATTTTTCCGATAAGCATAAAAGCGATAACGATGGTGATCAAAGGCATAACTTCCAACATACCCATACCAATAAGCATTGAAGTAAAGAGTCGGTTGTAAGCCTCAGGTTGGCGTGCCATTCCTTCAAGAGCGGTGGCAACGACTTTAGCATCACCAAAAGCTGCTGAAATACTAGCTCCAAAACAAATAATTGCTACTACAATCGCTACGATCATCCCTAAACTCATTCTTAGACACCTCCGGTTTAATTTGGTTGTTTAATGATTATCCTCATGAGATACGGATAAGCCCGTATAGGATACAGTTAAAATGGTAAATAGATACGCCTGGATAGCACCAATGAAAATACTCAGCGCCAGCCACAAGTCCGGAACCAGTACCGGGAAATTTTTAGTTAAAACTTCAAGTAAAATTTCACCGGCTACAATATTGGCATATAAGCGGATGGCCAGGCTAAGCGGTCTGGTAACTAGGTCAAGCAGATGAATCAGTACAAAGGGGGCAAAAGGTTGGAAGTAATGTTTCGCATAATTCTTGAAACCAACCTCTTTGATTGAGACGATTTGCAACCAGATAACCCAAATAACTGCAAGGGCTCCTGTAACGTTAATATCTTTGGTGGGTGATGAAAATCCCGGGATTAAACCTAACATATTGGAGATGATAATAAACAAAAACAATGAACTGAAAAAATAAGTGTACTTGAGACCGTGTTCACCAATGCCGCCTCTAATTACCCCTTGGACAAACTCAATCAGGTATTCCATTGCGTTTTGCCAGCCCTTGGGAATCCAGCTTAAATTACGGCGCGCCATCCAGGAAATCAAAATGATAATAGCCATAACAATCCAAGTCATGATGACTATTTTCAAATTTAATTCAAGTCCAAACCAATGTACAACCTGGGGTTCAAATTCCATGATGATTCCTCTTTTGTCAGTTTACAGATTTGAATTTATAGGCAACTAACTTGCTCCAAAGTGGGAGAGTCAAAAGAAAAATCGCATAACACAAAAATTCATTTTGTGATAACCACCACGAACCCAATTTTAAAAAAGCAATCATGTTGATAATTCGAAGCACAAATCCCACGATAATTCCAGGTAACAACTGTCCATGCCCATCATTCGGAGATTTGGGTCTTCGAGCCAGCACTTTAAAGCGAAGCCATTGCCACAAAATATCAAAACCTATTGTTTCGATTCCAAGAATTATAGCACCGGTATACCCATGGATCGGTACTATAAAAACGGCGGCCAAAATAGCGATTAAGAAAGTTACAAATAAAATTATCATTTTTTTGAGCCTGTCTTAAATGCAAAAGTAAACATTTCGTACAATCCCAAAGCCAGTCCCACAAAAACACCGATAACGGACATATTAGCCCAATGAAACTTTCGTTCCAATAAACGTCCTAAAAAAAAACCACCAAACATTAGAACGCCTACGTTAAGGCTGGAAAAACTATAAAGAGCAAAATTCTGCCACATTTCTTTGGTACTATGGTTATCTTTTTTTTCGTTAATAGTCTTTCACTCCGTTTTAGGCCGGATAAAGCTCAAAAAAAGATTTTTAGAAGGTATTATTAAAAGTACAAAATCATAACTTAATATATAGTTAAATATTATACTAAATATATCACTTTTTTTGGCTTTGAGAAGTCTTTTTTTGTTAAATTTCTATGAAGGAATAAAATCAATTGGTTTATCAGACGTGAGGCCGAAATAAAAGCGCAGCCCGGCTAAGATTCTTTCGGTGGCTTTCCCATCGCCATAAGGATTTACTGCTTTTGACATTTCCAAATACTCTTTTGGTTCCTGTAGAAGCAAATTCACAGTGTTTGTTATTCTTTCGGTATCCGTACCAACCAGCCTTACCGTTCCGGCAGCTACCGCCTCAGGCCGTTCAGTTTTTTCCCGTAAAACTAAAACTGGTTTTCCAAGTGCCGG
Organism: Bacillota bacterium; assembly: GCA_023415375.1. Lineage (GTDB taxonomy): Bacteria > Bacillota > UBA4882 > UBA8346 > UBA8346 > UBA8346. The sequence continues at coordinate 7,020 of JAEZKW010000331.1, read as the reverse complement.
CGCTTCCTCCTGAATACCCCCGGAGTCGGTAATTACCAAATACGATTCAGCCATCACTTTAATCATTGATTGGTAGTCTAAAGGCTCTACCAATTGAACCCGGGATTCCGATTGGAAGGCTTCGAAAAACGCTTGTCGAACCAATGGATTTAAATGTACCGGTATGATTAGATTAACCAACGGATTTGTTATTATGATATTTTCTAAAGCCTTGATGATGTTCTGCAGCGGCTGGCCCCAACTCTCACGACGGTGAGCGGTTACCAGTATCAATTGTCGTTCGTTTTGTTTTTCCACTTGAATATCTGCTAAACAATAATGCAAGGCATCGATTACTGTATTACCTGTAATAAGAATAGTTCCCGCTGAAATGTTCTCCCTGAGTAAATTCTCCTTGGCCGCTGCGGTCGGCGCAAAATGAAGATCAGCAATTCTGCCCGTAAGTAAGCGGTTAATTTCTTCAGGATAGGGTTGTTTTTTATCCCCTGTCCTTAAGCCTGCTTCAACATGTCCCACAGCAATATGTTGATAAAATGCGGCCAGTCCCCCGGCAAAAGTGGTGGTTGTATCCCCATGAACAAGCAATAAGTCGGGCGTCTCCGCCTTTAAAACGGGTTCTAAACCTTTTAAAACCCTGCATGTTATTTCGGTCAAACTTTGACCAGGGGACATGATATCGAGATCATAGTCGGGGTTAATTTTAAAAAGCTTTAAAACTTGATCCAACATTTCACGATGTTGGGCCGTTACAACCGTTTTCACTTCAAAATCCGGGGACTTTTTAAGTGCATTGACAACTGGAGCCATCTTGATTGCTTCTGGCCTAGTGCCAAAGACCACCATGATTTTGATGACTGGGTTATTTTTTATCCCTTGCGTTAAAATGTAACTCAAAATAAAAATTTTCCCCCATTATCATTCATATAAAGAGTAACGCTAAGTTGACAATATCGCAAGGACGATTTTACCACTAATTATTCCCAATTAGCCTGATAAAGTCGACCAATTGAAATTAGAAGTATTTTAGTCCAAAAACCTAAGTGATTTAAAATATTAGGTAAATATCACTTTATGAATAAGAAAAAAGGTTATCTCAAGGTTAAATTTGAATCGGTAGGACTACCAATATGCAAACATCATTAAATATAAAGCACATATTGCCTGTTCCGATTTTTTGCAACTTTCTTTGAGACAACCCTTAACAATTACACTTTCATCGATGGAGTGTTATTTGGTTCCGAATAACCGATCTCCCGCATCTCCTAAACCCGGAACAATATAACCATGGGAATTTAGGCGATCGTCAACGGCTGCCACATAAATATCGACATCCGGATGCTTGTCCTGGACATTTTGAATTCCTTCCGGTGCCGCTATCAAACACATTAAACGGATTTGAGTGGCGCCTCTTTGTTTTAAAAATTGGATTCCGGCAACAGCCGAACCTCCGGTAGCCAGCATAGGATCTACAATGATTAATTCGCGTTCTACAATATCTTGAGGCAGTTTGCAATAATACTCTATAGGCTGTAAAGTCTCGGGATCACGATAAACCCCGATATGTCCAACTTTTGCGGTAGGAATTAACTTGAGGATACCTCCCACCATTCCAAGACCTGCCCGTAAAATAGGAATAACGGCAATTTTTTTACCGGCAATTGTCTTGCAATGAGCAGTAGCTACCGGAGTCTCTACCTCCACCTCTTCCAGGGAAAAATTACGAGTTACCTCGTAAGCCATTAACATAGATACTTCTTCAACCAATTCCCGGAACTCCTTGGATCCGGTGTTTGAATCACGAATTATCGACAACTTATGTTGGATTAAAGGGTGATCAATTACGCAAACTTTTGACACTGGGGGGTCATCTCCTCATCATAGTTTTTATAAAAACACGCGCTAGTGTAGCGTCTCCAAAATAATCTTACAGGGTTGAACGCTAGACTTAAAGTGTAATGTCCCTCAATAATAGTAAAGATAATTCGCGGACATTACACTAGTGCGCGCGCGAAATCCTAGGGCTATTCCTCTAAGGATTCTTTAATCCGGTTAACAACGATCTTTAGCTTTTCTTTGATTTCGTTGACGCAAATTCTATACATTTCAATATTTTGGCCATAGGGGTCAGGAATTTCAAGAGCAGTTAACCGAAATTGAATTGCTTCCAAATCACGTTTTTCAGCTGCCACCTCTTGGTCCATTTTTTGTTCGAATTGACGCAATTCTCCATCAAGGGCTCGCATTTGGCGGCTTAAATCCTGGTTGCGCCGGCGTAATTGTTCGAGTTTGGGTCCTTCTTTTTCCAAATATTTACGGCGTTTTTCCTCTAAATTTTCTCGAATTCTTTCAGCACTTGCCATCAAAGATTCGATTTCCTTCATGCCTTCCGCGAATTCGCTCAAAGTAAAGACCTTGTTTTTCGCGGCGGACACCATACTTAAAACCGTATTTTTTTGGTCCAAGGTCATTGTCAAAACCAAGTCTGCTCCATGAATCAATTCTGCGGATAAACGCCTAGCCCGATGGGAGCGCAAATCAATACCTTCTCTGGCCATCACTTCGATTGCATTTTGAGCAGCTGTTTCTCCGGATATTGCGCCGGTCCCGGCCGAGACAACGCGAATTTTTGTGGCCTCTTCGGCTAAATCCTCACTCAACATTTTTCTAAGCAACGCCTCAGCCATACTACTGCGGCAAGTATTACCAGTACAAACAAATAAAACTTGCTTAATCATAAATCAAAATCTCTCCCAAAAAAGATTTTTTCTAAAAATCGCATAAATAAACTTTAAAAGTTGACAATAAAAACAAATTATCCATTCAAGAAAGGATTCAAAAATGGTTTGGCCCTTAAAAAATAAATATGGGATGTATTATATTTTAGAGTGCCCGCTTTGCCAAAATCGGTATCAGTTTAAGGCAGTTGATTTTCAAGGCCAAATGCTTTGGAGTTGCGAATTATGCAATCATCGAACCACCTTGAGGATGATTCCACAGCTATCAAAATGTCAATTGAGTCAGCAAATAACATCTCGGCCAATGCTTAATTAGACTTTGAAAGTCTCATATCCACTGCACCAAAATTTGCGATTTTCTTAACAAAAAACGGTAGTCTTTCCCGATTCTCAGCAATTAAAACCGTAATCTGGTTCTCCTGGTCGATAATTTGCAAGTATTTCGAATAAGTGTTGTTTTCAATTCGCATCGGTTTGGAAATTGTTTTGATATCAAAATTACTTTCATCAATTTTTCCATTACCATAAAAATAAATTTTACGGGGCTTCTCTGTTATCTGATTTTGACGCAAGAAGAATATCAGCGACAATCCATCTTGGACAGGGCCGGGAAGTTCAATCTCGGAAGTTTCAGTTTTACCATTTTTAGTCATTACCCGGGTGGCCTTTTTAGCAGTATAATTAAATTGGATTTCTTCCAGCTGATTTTTCGAACGGTCTTGCGTGTTCAGCCGGATCCAATAAGGATAAAAATCTTCGGCATCCATAATTAAATCTTCGGTTTGGGAATAGTTGTAAAGGCTCTTAACAATACCGACGGTTGTCATTTCAGAATGGACCCGGTATACCTCCCGGCCGTCAAAAGTATCTTTGGAGACGACTTTAATCATTTCGTTGGCCCCATAAATAGCTGATTTTGCATAAAGTTTATATTCCAATACTTCACCAACTTTGAAAGCATCCTCATTTGCATACCCCAAGCTTCCGAAGTAAAGTAATAAAACCAAACAACAACAGGGAAATAGTTTACGAAACATCAACAATATGACCTCCCGAAGCTTTACGCAGCCGATTTAGAATTGCCATTCCAATTCCTTCAGCCGGCATTCCTTCAATGTATATTTGTTCGACCGCCAATGTATCGCAAAAACGTAATAAATCATAAATCCTTCTGGCTATAACTGCCGGTTCATAGATGGGCCCCATATCCAAAACCCATTCATTAGAATATTTAGTAATATTATCGGTGGTGCTAAGAACCGCCACTTTCATTTGAGGGGGATTTAAACCCAACAGACGATTGATCTCCCGAACTACCAGGTCATTATCACCTTCGACCAATATTGCCGGCGCTTTTGGAGCATAATGACGATATTTCATTCCTGGGGCTTGAGGACGATTTACTTCTCCCGGTTTTGCCAAATCGACTTTTTCATCTAAAACCGTTTCCAACATTTCGATGGTTACTGAACCTGGCCGTAAAATAATTGGCGTTGACTCCTGAAGTGAAAGCACAGTGGATTCAACACCTTCACTGCATGAACCGGCATCAATGATTAAATCGATTTTGGTGTCTAGATCTTCGATCACATGTGAACCCCGAGTAGGGCTCGGACGTCCCGAAAGATTGGCACTTGGCGCTGCCACAGCAACATTAGTCCGGCGAAGTAATTCTCTCGCTACCGGATGGGAAGGCATCCGGATCGCTACTGTATCCAAACCTGCCGTAACAACCGGAGATACATGAGATTGCTTTGGAAAAATTAAAGTAAGAGGACCCGGCCAAAAAGCTTTGATCAAGCGTTCGGCTTTTGGAGTAATCTCACTCGCCAATTCATTAAGTTGTTCACGGCGCCAAATATGCAAAATTAAAGGATTGTCGGCAGGTCTACCTTTTACGGCAAACACTTTCAAGAGTGCAGCCTCGTTCGTATAAATCGCACCTAACCCATAAACAGTTTCGGTAGGAAAAGCGACAAGTCCTCCTGCTTTTAGTAAACTGGCAGCCGATTCCAACAGCTCATACTGCTGGTTATCAATTTTAATAATGGTTGTTTTCAAAACATGCCCCAAATAAGCTAGTTTATTTAAAAAATTGTTACATATAATTTTGCATCATGGTTCAATAATCCTGCAAGTTTACGATTATTTTATCGAAAAACTCAATTTTTATGATGAAGTCATAGGGATTTTGCATATATTTATTCAGGTCCGTTGGCATAAAGGAGAATAATAAATGTTACAAAATTGTTACAAAGCAATAAGTCCAGTAAACTCTAAGGAATCCACCAAGAATATCGGCTATTTTCACGAGCTGCGCTTTAATGCTGAAATTTGCAGCTCAGAAAGGATATTTACAGTAATTTGTAATTTACAGCGAATGGGTTTTGGGTGTATTCTTTAAAAAAGAATCATAAGGGGGAATTTTTATTTTAGTACCTACAGGATAGGGGCGGCCTATTTTGCTTCTGCAATGATATTGCGCCAATGCGCGCATGGGAGATGACATAATGCGTAGGCTAGCTCCAGACAAGTTCGAAACAATCAATTTTCCGGTAGCGGACCTGCCTGAAAATTGTTCAACAAATTTTCTATTACACCGTAAAACCAGTACAATTACGGTTGATAATCCACTAAACCCTAAACTTTTAGTCGTCACGTATCCCTCACTTTTTCCATCGATGAATTTCTTTTATGGGAAGGCTGACCGGATTTCATTTATCCAGCGTATTTTGAGAGAACTTAATCAACCCACTGATTTAGTAATACCCGTTTCAATGTTGCCTTTAATTGGCAGTTATTGGCCAATCCAGTTTTCAATTCCGGTGCTCTTCTTAGCCGCCCAAAAGGAAGACTGGCGCCCGAAGAATACAAACGACCCCAGAGTTCGACCACTTAATCCCCTTGATGCCCCAAAGTTAGGTGAAGCTTTTTACAACGACCCATGGTTATGGGAATTCTTCTTTTCCCCTGAACGTTTATTAACCGAAGGACAAGCTGTGGCTGCATTTATTGATGGTGAGATCGCCTGCGTTGCGACTACCCTCGCTTTCACTAAAAATTATTGTGAATTAGGCGTAGCCACCCGTCCGGAGTATCGGGGCAAAGGTTTGGGACTTCATTGCTGTCAAACTTTGAGTCGTTTGCAATATGAACAATTTGGGCGGGTACCTTGCTGGCGGACTGATTATGAAAATTACGCCTCAAGAAAAATCGCCGGCCAGTTGGGTCTGAAAGAGCTTAAATCCAACGAAAATTATATTTTCCTGTCCAATTATCAACATGTAGGGGCTTATGCTACAGTGGCGCCGTGAGTCGTGATATTCGATAATAAAAAAATAGATTGCAAACTTACAATTATAGAATGTTTAAAGTACAATCGATAGAAAAAATCTCTTCATTCAGCTAAAACCATGTTGAAATGAAGAGATTTTATTTTTTTCCAAGACCTCTTGTGGGAATTGCTTCGCTCCCAATCCACGGGTTAAAAACCCATTGGCTGTTATAAGGCTTATCGGTTTAAACCGATATAAAAATAATTTCTTATGTCCTGTATTTAAGCAAAATCATACATCTTAGTAGTTTTGTTTGATACCGGTTTTAACCGGTAAGGTCTTTTATGAGCCATGAGTTTTAACTCGTGGCGGACCCAGAAATTATATGCAGATATTTTTTATATTTTCTGACATTAGTATTAGTTATGGATAATGATTAGCCTTTATCCTATATGGGATCTTATTACTTCCTCTATGGGCTCTTAGGTCCCTGTGGTAAAAAACAATATTTCAAGAAACTTGAATCTTGGTATTCGAAAAGGCTATGGATTTTATAATATGAATTTCCTGATGTAACTCTATGTCCTCTGTGTTTCTGTAGTTTAATCCTTTTACCCATCAAGAAAACTTCCGGTAATTATCCCAAAACCGAATATCCCTCATATCATAGCCCTGATTATCGATTACATCATACAAACCCGTCCGGGAGGCCTCTTGAACGGGAGTCCGGTAACGCCATATATGGGCGGCTCCGGCATTATAACCGGAGTAAGCAGCCCGGGCCAGGTTCTGATTAACATCGCCCGGTCCCTTCATGCCTTCGCTATTTTTCATGGCCGCATCATAGGAATGTTTTAATATCTGCAAACCCGCTTTTACATTGTATTGCCAATCTGTCTTCAGCAGATTTAAATCATACCAGTCGCCCCAGGCTTTATCGTTAACCTGCATAATTCCCCAATCGGTTGAATCGGAGTTACCATGACGAAATGGAGTGCCGTCTTTATTAA
>JAEZKW010000330.1 GCA_023415375.1 Bacillota bacterium | reverse complement strand
TTTTTCATTACTCCCTCCCTTTTTTGATAACCCAACATTTGTTGGGTTATTTTGTTTTGAAGTCACCCTTCTTTCAGTCGGCATTTCTTCTCATGTATTTTTCCGGTTCTCTTATAAAACCATATTTCTCGTATAATCCATGAGCATCACGAGTAGCTAATATACCAAACATTCCTTTTAATTCGTCCATTTTCGTTATATATTCAATTAATTTTTTCCCCAGCCCATTTCCCCGATACTCTTCATCAATTATTACATCACACAACCAATACATTGTTGCATAATCAGTAACAATCCGCGCAAAACCAATCATTTTTTCCTTATCATATACACCGACACAAATAGAATTCTTTATTGACTCCTTAATTTTTTCTTTACTTCTTTGGTTTGCCCAATAACTTTTACTTAATAATTCACAAACTCTATCTAGCGAAATCAAGCTCTTATTATTACTTATTTTATATTCTTCAAAAAACGATTCCATTCCGTTTTCCCCCTCAATATTCGGCGGCCACGATGCCGCTCTTTGTCCAATAGCAACTAACTTCTGAATATTTTCACTATATTGAAAAGAATTCTTCTTCTAAAATCGAATATTGATAAGCATCATGTCATATCGGTTTTCCATCAATATCTTTTCTAAAAAAGGCTATTTTTTGAAATATCCTTCTCGTCCCATCGACAGTCGGGCTATGTTACAGCCTACTTCATGAATTAACATCTGTGTATATCTAAAATTATTTACTCTATTAATAATATTGCATATCTGTTCATCTCTTCTTTACTGTCTGTCAATACTTGTATTGGATATCCTATATTTCTAACAGTTTCATAAATGTCTATTGCTAAAGCCTCCGTACATGGCCGGGCAATCTTTTTGTTCTTACATTCTGATCTTTCAGCAGTGCAGGTGGAACATATATTGCATTCATCAACATATAGGACAAACGTTTTATAAAAACCGGCGAGAAAAACATCCCGTTCAAGTTTAGCCAGTTTATTATTGATAGTTTTGCACCATGGTTTTAATTGCTCAGAGTCTTCAAATTTCACATTAAAGTGGAATATAATCGCACTACTATACTCAGAAAAAAAACGTTCGCACTCATTTACAGTCGGTACATTCGGTGGGCATGTGCTGCTTTTTCCATAACTGTTGCAACCATACATACACTTAAAACGCACCCATTGAGCAACTTTAATATCTTTTCCCTGTATCCATTGATAATCATCAAATCCGTTATCTACAAACAAATCTTCAAGTCTTTTCGGTTTTTGCATTCTGGCGTTCCTTTCGCATTATATATAGATAAAATACGAAATAATGAATCTTCAAAATACTAAGCTACTTTACAAAACCACAGTCTTTATGCTTACACAAATTGGCATCATTATTACTACACCCACTTGCCCTCCCTACATTCAGATCCCCTATGTTCTTCGCGGCCTTCCAATCTGCTATTCCATTAGGCACTTTTCTGGCGCCCAAAACTTCCCAAAGAATGTGATAATTATATCATAAAATAGAAATTATTCTTTTTTATTTCTGAAAACTCAAAGATATTGCCAAGCCCTTTTCTCGTACTTCAAAATCAAATGGCATAATCACTCAACTTTTGAACATTCGTAGAAAGATTTTCCGCATCGTTCTTGACACGTTCCGTAATAACAATGCTTCTGAAAAAAAATCCGGTAAAACAAAGAATGATTTCAACGGTCCCCGGTTTCTTTCCAGTCATCACTGATTTCATTACAGCGGTCTCTGACTTCAATCCGCAAAACTTTTCTGTCATTCCAGCGGTCTCTGATTTTCCACCGGAAACCTCAAAGAGAATGGATTAAGTTTTGTGTAAATGGTAAAAATGGCCAAAGGGAAGTAAATCATTCATGCAAGATTTAGAAAAACCAACTGTTAAAGAATTAACCCTCCTGCCGCGTTCTCAAATCTCCCATACGAAACAATCTTTCTCAAAATAATACAATTGTTACCTTATTTTTATTATTTGTAACATCCGTGTAGTTCGGTTTTAACCAAGGGCTTGTATAATAACTATTAGAGACTTTTTTTCATTACTCCCTCCCTTTTTTGATAACTCAACTTTTGTTGGGTTATTTTGTTTTTATCCCTTTTGACCTTCATTATATGACCCCATGCTTTCATGTCCGGGGCCGCAACCTAAATCCAATATTGGTGGATTTAACGGCAATAAATGAACTCTCATCGAAATCATCTTTATCCACAATTACCCTTTTTCCCTTTTTGCGTTACCTTCCCCACTATTCTCCCAGGACTGGGGGACAAATACGATGTACTAAAGGAGCTGACAAGCGTAGAATAGGTACTATCAACCAAGCTTGGCTAATATTAAACAATGCAAAGGAGGGTTACCTTATGAGAAATTTCATCAATACCATGTTGCAACGGACTCATCGTTACAATCTTTGGGATTTCGGGGCTTTTAAAATCACCTTGATAGCGGTTGGAATCCTTTTTGGAGCCTATTTTTCAAAGTTTTTCTCGGATAGTATTATCTATGTCTGGATTATCTTTGTGGTAACCTATTTGTTTGTCATGTATAAGACTTTGGTTGCTTATCGGAAATAATTGCATCTTTGAATTTTCATCGGAATCCATTGAGCAGATAATCTCGGGTTGAATGCTAATCCCCGCCTGTGAGTCCTTTAGGCGGGGATTCGTTTTTTTCTTTTTTTGTTTTCTTTTGGCGTAATCCCGAACGCGCTCCAAGACTCTCGTGGTCGCTTCAGTTTGTTGATCCGGCGGGCTTTGCAGAGATGAGATTTAATCTGCCGGAGATGAAATTTGGGAAACAGGAGATGGGATTTCATCTACCGGAGATTAGATTTTAGAAATGGGAGATTAGATTCTGGGAATGGGAGATTAGATTTCATCTGTCGGAGATTAGATTTTAGAAATGGGAGATGAGATTCTGGGAACGGGAGATTAGATTTCAAACTATAAGAATTGCTTTTGGTGTTTTATAATCCATCAGTATTTACTCCTTTATTTATACTCAACCCAGTTTGTTCTTTAGTCCGTGCCCACGAGGGGCCGGACTGGTCTGGCATGGCGGAGATCTAGCGCATTACCGACATTATGTCGTATTTACGGAAATACTTTAACGTTACGTGACATAATGCCGTTAACAAAATAAATTAGATTTCATATGCGACATTATGCCATGTATGAAAAATCTTTGTAATGACATGCCAAAGAATTCGTGAGTATATTGCTGATAAAATCTCAAGTCAATCTAAATTTCCACAATATTATTCCACATATATCCAATTATTCCTTCGCGTTACACCTCTTAGTAACTCCAATCAAAGCATTATCAAACATCACACACGCAAACTTTTGACATAACTCGGTTTATCAGTTTTGTAACAATCCAGATTTTCAAAAAACCCCTCATTTATCTTACTATAATTGAATTCATTCATTATTGTTTCGGTCATTCAAAATAATACAATCGTTACCAGATTTTCATTATTTTTTACATCCATGTCGTTCGTTTGTAACCTACGGCCTGTATAATCATTATCAGAGACTTTTTTTCATTACTCTCTCTCCCTTTTTTGATAACTCAACATTTTTGTTGGGTTATTTTGTTTTTATAGGGTACAAAAAAAGAAGGCATCTCTGCCTTCTCACTCAATCTTTTTCTATCTTATACGGTTTAGCCGTTTTTCTTCTGAAACTCCTTCATAAACTCAGCCAGGGTTTTACAACCTTCCACCGGCATCGCGTTATAAACCGATGCTCTCATACCACCGACCGAACGGTGCCCTTTAATTCCCACCAAACCGATTTTCTTGGCTTCACTGACAAAGGCACTTTCCAATTCTTCGTTAGGCAACCGGAACGTGATATTCATCAATGAACGGCTGCCTTTTTGAGCATGCCCTTTATAAAATCCGCCGCTGTTATCAATGGCGTTATAAATCAAAGCCGCTTTTTCCTGGTTGCGTTTTTCCATAGCTGCAACGCCGCCGTTATTTTTAAGCCATTTCAATACCAGATTTACAACATAAATCGCAAATGTTGGCGGAGTATTGTACAATGAGTTGTTTTTGGCATATGTACCATATTGGAATATAACAGGTAAATTCGTATTGGCCTTACTGAGAAGTTCCGGGTTGACAATGACGATAGTTACCCCGGCAGGCCCAAGATTTTTCTGTGCTCCGGCATAAATTAAACCAAACTTTGATGCATCAAAGGGCCTTGACAAAATATCGCTGGACATATCAGCCACTAAAGGCGCCTTTACATCCGGGAACTGTGCCCACTGGGTACCATAAATTGTGTTATTGGAAGTGATATGTACGTAAGCTGAATTATCACTAATTTTAATCTCAGAAGCTTCCGGCACCCGATCAAAATTGGTTCCTTTGGTTGAAGCGGCTATATTGACTTTGCCCACCCGGGTTGCCTCCTCGTAGGCCTTTTCAGCAAAAGATCCGGAAATTACGTAATCGGCATGAGTTCCCGGTGTTAAAAGATTCATCGGAACCAAAGCAAATTGAGCGCTTGCACCACCACCCATGAATAACACCCGGTAATCACTGGGGGCGCCGATTAATTCTTTGAGTAAACTTTCAGTTTCATTCTGAACTTCTTCGTATTCTTTACCACGATGGCTAACCTCCAAGATAGACATCCCGGTATTCTTAAAATTTAGTAATTCCTGTTGAGCTTCCTGAAGCACCGATAATGGTAATGTCGCCGGGCCAGGATTAAAATTAAAAACCCTAACGCTCATCTTTAGGCAATCCTCCTTTAATAATCAAATTATTGTTGTCATTATATCTTTTCTGTAAACCGAATTCAAGTCAATATTAAAAATAAGTATGACAATTGTATAAATACGATTATTGAATCGATTTCAGGAATACTCTTTTAAAAGATTGCTACAATAATAGTGGAGGAATGCAAATGAGTGGCAATGTCGCCGATTTAATTTTAGCCCAGTTAAGTGAATACGGAGTAAAAAATATTTTTGGAGTCATTGGAGACTCAATTTTTCCGTTGGCCGATGCTCTTTCAAGGCAAGAGAAGATTCGCTACATCCCGGCCACCATCGAAACAGCCGCATCATTTATGGCCAGTTTCTCAGCGAAACTCTCTGGCACTTTAGGAGTTTGTATTGCAAGCAGCGGTCCGGGGGCGGTTAATATGGCAAATGGTGTCGGGGACGCTTATTTGGACAATGTCCCCCTTCTTTGTATAACCGGACAGGTTTCCAGCACCAAGCTAGGAACCGATTATAAACAATATATTAACCAAACTGAATTTTTTGAAGCCATTACCGGTAAATCCCGTTTATGTACCCATCCCAGCGCCATTCTCCCCATTTTAACGGGTCTAATGAATCATGCCCTCACATTTGGAACCTCCGTACACCTGGAAATTCCCCAAGATATACTCGTCCAGCCTTCAAATGAGTCCGTTATCCCTAAGCCGGACCTCATGAGTAACTTGAATGGAACGAAAATTTATTATGGAGAGCTGGAAAATGCCCTGAAATTAATGGCAAGGGCCAATAAACCATTAATCATCATCGGCAAAAAAGCCTGTAATTACAGTACTATCATCGCTTCATTTGCCAAGTCATTTGGGGCAGCCATCGTTGTAAGCAGGGAATGTAAAGGGGCAGTTTCAGATAGTAATCCCCAGGTCATCGGTGGGATTGGCGAGGCCTTTCTACCCGAAAGTTTTTTAAAAAGTGACTGCATCCTGCTTTTTGGAGAAGCCATTTACGAAGAGCGATTTCTACCCTCCGGGACACAAGTGATTCAGTTCCGCAATACCACTCACCCCGGGTTCACCAATTACTTGGAAATCACTGGGGATTACGAGTTAATCCTGCGGGCTATGAGAGAGAAATTCTCTCAATTTATCGATCGTCAGGAATGGCGGATAGAAATTGAAAATACTTTTCACCAAAGAATGACTTCTGCCGAAAATATCAGCGATCCTAAACATCCTTTATTATTTTTCAATACCCTCTCCCAAATTGTTTCCGATAACGCCATTATAACTCTTGATGTTGGAGAATTTGCTTATTGGTTTGATTTCGGCTTCTTAGCCAAACACCAGCAAGTTGGAATTTCAACCAACTGGCGAAGTATGGGGGGTGGAATCCCCGCCGGCATTGCTGCCTGCCTGCAAAACCCAGGCAGACAGGTGATTACCATTGTCGGGGATGGCGGTTTTTTGATGTCGATGAATGAATTAGCCACCATTAAACGCTATCAATTGCC
>JAEZKW010000214.1 GCA_023415375.1 Bacillota bacterium | reverse complement strand
TTTTGAAGAATATCAAAAAAACACCAGGAAGATTTGAGAGACTTACAGAAATAGTCCTCAACAAGAATTTATTTTTCGGAGGCATCCATGTTATCAGCAAAATGGCAAAAACTACAAAACGGCAGTGATATTCGGGGCATTACGTTGGATGGAATTCCCAGTCAAACGGTGAACCTTACCGAAGAAACAGTCTATGCCATCGCAAAGTCCTTTGGTGTATGGCTGGGGGAAAATACAAACAAACCTGTTTCTAAGCTAACCATTGCCATGGGAAATGATTCCAGACTCTCGGCTCCTATTCTTAAAAAAGCGGTTATCCAAGGGTTAACCGAAATTGGTTGCAATGTTGTCGATTGTGGGTTGGCCTCTACCCCGGCGATGTTTATGACTACTGTGACTCCGGGCTATGAGTATGACGGCAGCATCATGATCACAGCCAGTCACCTTCCGTTTAACCGGAATGGGCTCAAGTTTTTTACCAAAGAAGGCGGTCTTGAAAAGCAGGCTATAACTGAAATATTATCCCTTGCCGAAAAGGGAGACTTTCCAATTTCCGGGACTCCAGGCCGGGTCACCCAAATTGACTTTATTTCCGTTTATGCGGGTATTCTGGTCGATAAAATTCGGAGGTCGGTGGCCCATCCTCAAAATTATCAAGAACCATTGAAAGGGTTCAAAATCGTCGTTGATGCCGGGAATGGTTCCGGAGGTTTTTTTGCTGATAAAGTCTTAAAACCTTTGGGCGCCGATACAACCGGCAGTCAATTTTTGGAACCGGACGGTTCTTTCCCGAATCATATCCCCAATCCGGAAGACCCAACTGCCATGGAATTGATCAGTTCGGCAGTACTTAAAAGCAAGGCTGATTTGGGAATTATTTTTGATACGGATGTGGACCGGGCCAGTGCGGTTGATCAAAATGGCAAAGAAATTAATCGCAACCGGTTGATTGCCTTAATGGCTACGATAGTCCTTGAGGAGCATCCTGGTTCAACAATCGTAACCGATTCGGTCACTTCCAGCGGACTTAAAATATTTATTGAGAACTTAGGCGGTGTCCACCACCGTTTCAAACGGGGTTATAAAAATGTGATTAATGAAGCCATCCGTCTCAACCAGCAAGGGACTTTATCCCATTTAGCCATCGAAACCTCGGGGCATGGCGCTTTGAAGGAAAACTTCTTTTTGGATGACGGCGCCTATTTAATTGCAAAAATACTTGTTAAGCTGGCCAGTCTTAAGTTAAAAACCAATTTAACCTTGGATTTTCTCATTGAGTCTCTGGAGGAACCTTTAGAAAGCAAGGAATTTCGATTGAATATCTTAAAGGACGATTTCAAACCCTATGGAGAAAAGGTCTTGCAAGACTTGCAAAACTATGCGGCAACCATGACAAACTGGATGGTGGAGCCGAATAATTATGAAGGAATCCGCGTATCCTTTGGAAAGGGGAATGGAGACGGCTGGTTTCTATTAAGGATGTCGCTCCATGATCCGTTGATGCCTCTTAATATTGAATCGAACTCTGCCGGTGGGGTTAAGCAAATTGTAACCGCCTTATGGCCTTTTCTCCAGCAATACGGCCAATTGGACTTGGCTCCGCTTGAAACATATTTGAAGTAACACTATGTGTCTATTAGGTATCTTGATTCAATGTTCCATTTTATGGGAAGCCTTATGACATTGATTCTTGCCTTTCCCCATGTAAAGCAGATAAAGTTGTTGATACTCAGTGGAAGGGTAACCTTAGCCTCTGACATCCAAAAGCATTTAGACCCCGAAGGCATCGGTTACTCTCCCACTGAGTATGCTTCTTTGATTATCATCGTTGGGGGAGAGCTCGTCTTCTCTAAGAAGGCGCTGAGAGAGGTAGGTAAGAAAAATGATTTGGGATTTAATCGTCATCGGTGGAGGTCCTGCCGGATACTCTGCGGCCCAAAAAGCAGGTCAGGCTGGATTACAAACACTGCTTATTGAAAAAAGCCATATCGGAGGAGTGTGCCTTCATGAAGGCTGCATTCCTTCTAAAACCTTGCTATACTCGGCCAAAGTATTTGATTCTGCTAAAAATAGTGCTAAATATGGGGTGATGGTTGAAAAGGCCCTTTTAAATCAGGAAATAGTCATCCAGCGTAAAAATAAAGTCGTTAAAACCTTAGTAGCAGGCATTAAAAGTAAATTGCGTGCGAATGGAGTATCTGTTGTTGAAGGGTTTGCCGAAATTATTGGCAAAAATCCTCAAGGATTTGATGTCCGGGTTAATAACGATATTTATTCCGGCAAGCGGCTGTTAATTGCTACCGGTTCAGCCCCGGTCATCCCCTCCATTCCCGGCCTGGTGGAAGGAATTGAAAAAGGTTTTGTGTTAACGAACCGGGAAATCCTCGACCTGACCACGGTTCCGGCATCCCTGGTTATCATCGGCGGCGGCGTAATTGGCCTCGAAATGGCCTCTTATTTCAATTCCGCCGGTTCAAAGGTAACTGTCATCGAAATGTTGGACCACATTGCAGGTAACAGTGACCCTGATATTGCCCAATTTCTGCAGAAAACTCTTCAGAAAAAGGGGGTAGAATTTAAGCTTAGTACCGGAGTCACTTCAATTCAGGATCATTCTATTTCTTTCGTCCAAAATGGGGAAACAGAGTCGTTGCCAACGGAAAAAATACTACTATCTGTAGGCCGCAGGCCTGTGATTGAAGGCTTTGGGCTCGAAAATACCGGTATTTTCACTGAAAAAGGGCGAATTATTACGGATGATAGAGGTGAAACCAATATTTTCGGAATTTTTGCAGCCGGTGACGTCAATGGTCTATCCATGTTGGCCCATACGGCCTATCGTGAGGCTGAAGTGGTTGTTAATAACCTTACGGGGAAATCCGATACTATGAGTTATACGGCAGTCCCCAATGTGATTTATACCAACCCCGAGGTGGCTTCAGTCGGGTTAACTGAAAGCTCGGCACTTCAAAAAGGTCTGGAATATCAAGTCATCAAAATCTCCATGCGCTACAGCGGCAGGTTTCTTGCTGAAAATGAAGGCGAGGACGGTATTTGTAAATTATTGGTAGATAAAAAGGAACAGCGACTTCTTGGGGTCCATCTCCTTGGCAATTATGCTTCCGAGATTATCTATGGCGCCGGTATGATGGTGGAAAATCATATCAAATTGCCGGACTTAAAAAAAATAATATTTCCCCATCCTACAGTTTCAGAGATCGTCCGCGAAGCACTTTATGATATTTAGCCTGTATGCTATTTCTCTTCCTTCTTCATCTTTCCGTCGCTATTAACCCCCACATTCAGCATTCCACTTAGATCATCAACCGTAATCTTATCAAGTTTAAATTGGAGTTCTTTGACATCAACCTTTCTGACATATAACTTTTCAATGACAATGTTCCTGGCTGCCAATAACTCGTTTTGCTTTGCTTTCAGTTCCAAGATTTCCGCTTCTAACTGAGCGATTTTGGAATATAGATCATAACCTAACGGTCTAAATTCATCTAAATTACTTATTTTTTCAACGATAAGTCTCACCCTTCCTCTTAAGATTACCATTGTGACCAGGAACAGATCTGTTAACAGGGGGAGTTTTATCAAATTGCTTTGACAATAACAGGGGCGGTGGGCATATTCAGGTTATTGTCAATGGTGGGAGTATCCACGCAGTCCGGATCGGTATTTATGTTGATATTATTAATAGTGATACAGCCAGTTCCATAAAGCCTTTGAGCCTGATTACTTTTAGAAGGAGAATTCCAGCCTTGTTGAACGTTCTCTCCAAAAAATACTCCGGTATTATTCGATAAAACATTCACAGCAATGACTCCGAAATTAATAAAAACCGCCATGTCACACCTCAGTCGGAAAAGACATAAAGTATATTACCATCATACGTATTGAAAGTTTTTTCTGTGCATTACCCACTCTTGTATGCAGGGACTTTGGTCACAGAATGGGGAAAAAACATGAAGGAATTTAATTTTCAACTATCCATCCATTCCATCACTATCGGCAATATCCAAAATGCTTCCTCATTTAATATCGGCCGGAATTTCCTGCGCGAGTTTAAGAGCATGAGTAAAACCAACGCAGGTATTGGCACCATTTCAGGAAATCATAATTCCTTGCCATCCAGCACCAATTACGTGCACGATCCGGATAATGTCGACATGTGCTGGGGTACTCCCAATGAAAAAATTGAAAATATTGCAAAACAGAAGAACCCTTTTCCGCGTTTCAACAATTCTTAATGGAATGAACTCATTTTCCTTTTCACTCTGTCAATGAAAGGGGCTAAAGAATTTGGATTTTCATATTCAAATCGATAACTTCACTCTGAATGAAATTAGAGCAAGCTCCGGAATATTTAGCGGTGAAAACTCCCATACTTATTGGGCGGTCATGGATAAGTCCAATATTGGGCTCAGTTTGGGAGGAACAAATATCAGTCATGGTTGCATCAATATGGTATCCGATCAGGACTCTATCGATACATGGAGTGAGACCGATATTATGACCGCTCAGTCCCAAAGGCCGGTGAATCCGGAATGATATTTGGTGAGTCATGGCTCTCAGACCTGCTAGAACTTCAAAAAAAAGCATCCGAAATGGCAAAAGACAAAGATTCTTTTGAAGAAATTCAAGGTTTGGTAAAAACGGTTTTAAATCAATGGGGCATTTCCGGTTTCCCCTGGGAGCAAAATTTCCAATCCACAGGTGGGTTTCAAAAGAGTGAACCTTTTGAAGCTAAAACCGATTTACATTTTAATGTCGATATCTCGGAGAAAAAACAGTCCATTGAAATTCGAATACCTATACCCGGGATTGAGGATCCCAATGACTTACAAATAAAGCTTTCAGCAAATAGCATTCATATTACTGCTACCATGAATCGGATGACTGAGAATGGGGTTTCTTTCGACCAAAAAATCCGGCTGCCATCCGAAGTTACACCAACGGGTGCTTCAGCCGTATACAAAGACAATTACCTAACGATTATTCTTCCAAAAATACCGCCGGAAGGTGAGATTATTCCCTTTGATTTTTATCCATCCCCTTAAAAGCAGCTATTTTATTAGTAATTGCTTTGGGCTCAAAGTACGAAGGTATCTCCCTGAAGGAAAATTCCAAGCACCGCCGTGAAAATCATCGTCGTCATTGACAAGATTCCTCCTATGGCGGTGCTGCAATATTTATTAGAAGCGGTCATCATCAACTGAGCTGCCAAAGCCAATAATGCGGTAAAAAATAGAAAAATCCAATGATTGAAGAATCATTTGTAGCGGGCCTTTGATAAACGAGGCCGACATTTTTTACCCTGTAAAGGTCAAGCTTTTCGTTTTTAATAAATTTTTTACTCATTTGTAAGCTGAATCTCTTTAATAATGTAATACGAACAACAGGAAAATTATATACTGATCAAGTGTTATTTCCAACACAATATTGATAGAATTACCTAAAAGGAGGAAACCCATGATCTGTCCCGATTGCGCTTCAAACAACCAAAACTTTGTCGAGTATTGCCAAAAATGTGGAGCTAATCTATATATGTTAAAGCACCGGAAAAAGCTCAAGAATATTCATTAAGAATTCACACAAAAAGCCCTTTTACCCGTGCGAGGTAAGAGGGCTTCTTATCTAATTCCAAAATGGCAACAAAATTTTGTATAACTATATCTTCTATTCGGTTTTACCGCAAGATGCAATTGATGAAGGAATTAAACTTGCTCCTTGATTTCAATCAACTTATTCTTTCCACCTTTATAGCAAACGATCCCGGTTATTTTACATTGACCGTTTGCTCCATAGTTTTCACACACCTTCGTTTCGCTTGAACGATTATTTTTATTGGTATATGAAAATGAAGCAAAGACTTTGCCTACCGGATATTCACAATCCGGACATCTCCACATCGATTACCGCCTCCTTCATCCCATATCGGCAAAAATAAAAAAAAATAAAGAGTTTATCAAAGTATTTAAAGATAAATGCTTGATGGATGTTTGCCTAAGGAAAAACCCGCCACCAACGGTAACGGGCAATACAGGGAGGACAAATTTACCATAACGGTTTTTTGATTAAAAAGTTTCCCAAAGATATTTCGTTTCTTAAAAATTGGAATTTACCAATTCCGGCAACAAGTAATGAAGGTAATCAAAAAGATGGTCAATAAAAGGAGAGCTGTAAAAAACTTTTCCATGGGATTCCTCATCCTAAAATGCTACCAATCCCTCTTTTATGGGGCAATCTAATCGATTTCCTTTTGCTTCAAAATCCTTCGCCCATAGACGAGTCCTTGTTTCATATAACGTCTTCGCGCTACAAATCTGCCTGCCATAATTGCCTTCATGATCCAGGAAATATTGGGATTCATCAAATCGCCCAAAAGTTCTCCATCCACATTCATATAAATATTTTTTAAGCGCTTATACTGTAAATGGGAGATCATTTGGAGATAAAAGGCTTCATCTTTTTTATGGCGATGATCCCATATGAATCGGGCGGGATAAATGATATGATTGATAGTTTTCTTTTCCATCGGGTTGCAACCCCTTAACTTGCTTTCATTTATTTACATCTATTATAATTGATTTATTGAGGATTTGGATTACAAAAGACGTTACAATTCAGTGATAATTGCAAGATTTAATCCTTTATTTCTCGTACACGGGTCTATAGCCTTGGAACCAGGTGCTGCGTCTTGTTAACGAGCCGAAGCCGCCGGCGTCCAAAACCATAAGAAAAAGCTACCACGAGGGCAGCGTCAACCAAATCAAAAAATCCTCTACCCCGACAACCGGATAACTGGGGCTATGAGGGGGATCCCGGGTTTAAAAAAATCAAATTTTAAATGCATTGGTCGATTGCTTTAGTTTATCTGCCAAATCAGCTAAATTGTCGGCCAGTGAAGCGACCTCTTCCGCTCCGGCGCTCTGTTCCTCTACGGAAGCCGCTACTTCCTCCGTACTGGCCATTCCTTGTTCACTAATTGCCGACAGCTGGGTTACGGCTCCAATCATGGCGTCATTTCGTTCTGCCATATGCTGGGCCGATTCCGCCACTTCATCAATCTTACCTAGGACCTCTCCCAGTTCTTTAAAAATAGACTGGAAAGTACCCGTGGCTTGTGTCGTGAGCGCGCTGTTCTCTTGCGCCTGCCCAATCCCTTGTTTGATAACTTCAGCTGCATTTTCACTACGGCCGATCATCTGATCAATCAGATTACTGATCCTTTGAGAAGCCTGTTTTGATTGTTCCGCCAATTTTCCGGTTTCAGTCGCGACTACGCTAAATCCTTTGCCGTGTTCTCCGGCGCGGGCTGCTTCGATTGCCGCATTTAAGGCCAGTAAAGAGGTTTGTTCGGAAACACTTCCAATTAAAGAGGCAACCTCGTTAATTTCGGCTGAAGTCTGATTCATTTCGCTAATAACCGAATGAATTTTTTGAGTGGTTTCATAAAGATTACTCATTCCCGATGCCACATCGCCGGTTACCTTCTGGCCGACATTGGCCGAAGTGGCAATCTTTTGCGACATGGAAGCCATATTCGTTGTATCGCCCGACACGATTCTTACTAATTCACCGAGTTCGTTAATGGTATTTGCGGTTTGCTCAACTTGTTTGGCTTGCTCGGATGAAGCCTTGGTTAACTCTTCAATAACGGTAGCCACTTCTCCTGCAGCCCGACCTGAATTAGCAGATGCTTCCTGTAACTCGCTACTGGCCAAGGCAAGTATTTTGGCATGTTCATTGATACCGCTAACCAGTTGGCGCAAACTCCCCACAGCATGATTAAAATCCAATACCACCTGATTGATTTCTTGACAACCTTTAACATTCAAGGTCTGGGTTAAATCCCCTGTGGCCAACGCGTTGACTTTTATCTTCATCTCTCTCAACGGTCCGGAAATCATAGCGGCAACAACGAGCCCGATGGAAATAGAAATCAGCAAGCTGATCGCTAAAATAATGATACTGATAATTTGTGAATCCTCGAAAAACTTATTACTACTGCTCATAATCTGGATTGCATTACCCACCATTTTATGCTGAAGCGACTCCAGGTTCATAGAAACCAAGGATATCGCGCGGTTAAACTCATCATAATTTTCCAGCGAGGCTGTCTTGCCTGAAAATTCTTTAATTTTTTCGAATTCGCTTTTTAAGATCGGAACATCATTGGAATAAGTGTTTATCACTGTCTCAAGCGTGGAGGAATTGATGATTATTGCTTGATGGTACAGCAGACTATCGGAATATTGTTTCCGGATTTGGTTCAAATCGGCATCCGCTGCAGCAATATCCTGAAAGCTGGAAAAACCGGCCTGGAAAACCTTATGAGTCACATCCTGCGTTTGACTGTTAAGCTTTAATCCCAGATATCCTTCTAATACTAAAAAAAACACCATTATCGAAATAATGAGCAAAATTTGATGAAAAACTTTCAATTTTGATAAAAACGTTTGAAGCGGAGTAACTGCCGTTTTGAAAAAACTAGTCTGAAACTGCATGCTTAATTTGGGTTTCACTTTTAGGACTCCTCTGTAATCTTTTTGAAAATCACACTTTATTTATTAATTCATTCCAAAAAAATTATAATATCACTATTATTATTCGGATTTTTTAATAAAAAAATTAGGGATAAATAGTAAATTATCCCTAACTAAATAAAATATAAATATATTGTATATCTCTATCGAAAATTTTTTTTTGCAACAGCCACTTATAAACCAATGGATAATTCTTTTTAAACTCAAATCACTTTTTGGCAATTATCAAATCTTTTGATCTCTCCATTGTTTCAATGAACATCATTACTGAACCCTCTTTTAAAAATACAACCTTGTCCCAATATTTATCCCATATTGCCTAGTTGTACTACTCGGTTCATATACATCTCCTTCATACGATCCATCCGTCTGATACCAAGGAACGCTATTACTTTCACCAATACTGGAATATTCATACCAGGGGGTTATTGCAAATGCCCATTGGGAAGTCAAACGATAAGTTAAAGGTAAAGCTATCCTATATCCCGGTTTACTGCCGAGCTTCACATTAAAATCATTATATCCCGTGTTATAGCCAGTCATCCGGCCCGCAAACATAATCCGAGCCGTTATATCAATTGCTCCTTCCAGTCGATCACCCGCACCTATCTCCCAGCGAAGACCTAATGGAATATAAAACCAGGAGTAGACTTCCTCTTGATATTCGCCTAAAATTCGATCCCAACTATGATAACCGAGCCCTACCGATACGTAAGTATTTTTATTTACCGGGTTAGCATAAGCGAATGCAAGGGTTGTAAGTTCAGTAGCGGTTATAGATTGACATGGCTGGTTCGTACCTAAATAAAACCCGTTATAATGTGTATTATCGATTGTTAGATCGTAAACAATTTGCCAATACCCATGGGTGTCCAGATTTTGATTTTTAAAAATGAAATTCGTGCCAGTAAGCCATCCTTTTTCAGAGTCAAGCCATTCCCCGGATTGGACCTCATTATAATCATAATAGAAATTTTTTAGGTCAAATTCAATTGTTTTTTGTGAATCCTCATATGCGACACAAATACCAGTC
Organism: Bacillota bacterium; assembly: GCA_023415375.1. Lineage (GTDB taxonomy): Bacteria > Bacillota > UBA4882 > UBA8346 > UBA8346 > UBA8346. The sequence continues at coordinate 1,750 of JAEZKW010000214.1, read as the reverse complement.
CATCCCAGTAATAAAATGAAAGTAATACTAATTAAATAAGCCTTTTTTAATGAATTCAATTTACAACCCCTTGATGAATGTTTGCTTTTAAACTCTAAACAAAATTCAACACAAAAAGGCATTTGCCTTTATTTTTGCATAATCAGAAACTATGAAATGATGTCAAAACCGGTAAAGCTTGGTGATTAAAAAAGCCTCGCCGCCTGGGCAGGCAGCGGGGCTGAAAGGAGATAATGATGTGAAAAAGGAGTTGATATTAATTATAACGATAGAGTATTTAAAAAGTTTCCTGTAACCTTGACAAGTATATATTCATCACGAAACTCAGAATTAATACAGATTAGAGAAATGCACGAAGCTGCCGCCACTTCATTCAATTGTGATAACACAAAAAGCCGAAGTATTTACCGTCAATAAGATGTACCCCAAAAGTATAATGCCGTTTTTACGTGCCCCGTTCGATTATCTCATTAAATGCTTAATACTCATAATCAAATACTTTTGTCTTATCGAAAAAATTTTAAACTTGACATATGCTATATTAAATACTCCCAGGAGGTGAATGCTTAATGGGTACGGCCGATGGTGCTGGCGTTAATGCTGAATGGTTCGGTGGTGGCGGCTGCATTTGTATTATAATAATTCTCTTACTTGTCTGCTGCTTCTGTGGCGGCCGCTTTATTTAACTATCAAGCCAAATAAATCCAAAAAGGATGCCTTTTTTAAGGCATCCTTTCATGATATTAGTCGGTATCGCATTGTGGCGATAATGAGATATTAAAATAACCCGAAATAACTGGGCTTTATTATTCTGATCCGAACCCGGTATGTACATATATTTGTATACGAGCCTTCCGTGGCTCTCAACCGTTTCTAATTCCAGTGCAATATAGTAAAAAACCGACATACGTCAGTTTTTTAAATATTTGGTGCCCAAGACCGGAATTGCTTCGCACTCATCATCCCTGATCCGAACTCGGTATGCGCGTGTACATCGTACACGAACCCTCCTGGTTCGCAACATCGGTTCTGATTCCGGTCAAAGAAAGTAAAAAAACCGACTTTTTAAGTCGGTTTTATAATTTGGTGCCGAAGACCGGAATCGAACCGGTACGGTCTTTAGGACCGAGGGATTTTAAGTCCCTTGCGTCTGCCAGTTCCGCCACTTCGGCAAAGCTTATAAACTTTTTAATATTGGAGGCGGCACCCAGATTTGAACTGGGGGATAAAGGTTTTGCAGACCTCTGCCTTACCGCTTGGCTATGCCGCCTTAAATGCGTGACCTTTTGTGTGCCGCTTGCGCTTGTATTTTAAAGTACAAGTACTTCCTGAGTAAATTTTGACCCTCCAGCGAGGGTCATTTATATTATATCATAAATTTTTAATTTTGGAGCGGAAAACGAGATTCGAACTCGCGACCCTCGCCTTGGCAAGGCGATGCTCTACCACTGAGCTACTTCCGCTTATTTTGTGAATCTTAATGGTGCCACGAGCCGGAATCGAACCAGCGACACGAGGATTTTCAGTCCTCTGCTCTACCGACTGAGCTATCGTGGCAATGGAGACAAAAAATATTATACAACTTTCTAGGTAAAACGTCAAGACTTTTATTTTTCAAATCGCTTTTAACCACTCATTGATTTTAAATGGCGGAGCCGATGGGACTCGAACCCACGGTCTCCAGCGTGACAGGCTGGCATGTTAAACCGACTACACCACGGCTCCGTTTTTTAATGAATGGTGGGAAATG
>JAEZKW010000201.1 GCA_023415375.1 Bacillota bacterium | reverse complement strand
GTTATTGCTTCCAATAACATTTTTTCGGCCTTTTCAATTTCTGCGGCGCTGATCAGGACGAAAGAACCAACCTCCTGACAAATCGCCCAAGCGAGCCCCGATTGTCCTTTTGCTTCCTTAAGGGCTTCTTCCAAGCGTTTTAAAGCTTCCGTCAGTTTACCTTGCAAACTCAGGCACTGGGCCAGGTAAACGACTATGGTCGATAGGCCAAAATGGTCGCTGTTATTGGTTTTTACCATCATAATCGCTTTACGGTAAAGGTCTTCCGCTAAATCAAATTCCCTGCGAGCCACATGTATTTTGGCAAGGTAGCAGTAGGCTGATGGAAGCGCTTCATCTAAATGCAACTGTTCTTTAATCTCCACATTTCGCTTACCATATTCCAACGCTTGATCCAGTTCTCCCCAATCCTCATATATGGAACAAACGTTATCTTGAGCGTAATAACTTGGCAATCTACGCTCCGGTGATGCTTCAGCGCCCCGTTTATACATTTCTAGCGCTTTGGAGTAGTTTCCCAACATATAGTTGATCGTCCCTAGACCCTCGTAAAGATGGGCTTCGATATATCCGTCCTTCCAGAGCCTGATCATTTCCAGGCCTTTACTTAAAATAGTCTCGCCTTCCTTAAAACGGCCGGTTAGGCATGAAACCACATATATTTCCGTATAGAGATCAATGCGGTCCCTTATTTGTTCGGGTTGAATCTCCGACATCGCTTGTTGCAGCAACTCAAAACTTTGTTGATATCTTCCATGGCAACGTAAAAGCTTGGCATTGAATATATTTACCGCCAGCAAACCAAGGCAGTCCCGGTTCGTTAAAAAAAGAGCGGCGGCGTTTTTAGCCCATGGTTCAGCCTGATCCGGCCTGTTCCGATAAAGGTCAACTTGAGCTTGAAAATAAGAAAACCAAGGGTTTGATTGAATTTGTTCCCCTGTCAATCCCTTTAACCAACGTGCTATGGTCTGCCATTGGCCACGCCGGAGCGTTTCCCGACCCGCCTCAACCAATATCGGGATATGCGCATCGGTTACCCCGGCTTTTAACAAGTATTCGCAAGATTGGACCGGGTTACCGGATTGATAGATGATTTCCGCAGCCCGGTATAATAGTTTCTTCCGTTCTCCTCCAAGCTTGGCGCAGAGAAAATCACGGAACAAATCATGATAACGGAATGATTGAACGGTTCCAATTAAAGGGATCAGGAACAATTGCCGCATTTCCAGATAATTCAATATTTTTTCCGCATCGGTCCGTTCCAGTAAAATATTACAAAAATCAGCTGTGAATACATCTAACACCGAAGTATTTACCAAAAAAGTTTGTACCGGCTCCGGTAGTTTGGTATAGATCGAAGTGGCCAGGTAATCATAAATTGCTTGATGATCTTTGGAAGAAAGGGTTTGGGCTTCTTCCAGATGGGGATTATTAATCAATCTTAAGGCTGCCGGCCATCCGAAAAGATTAGCGGTTAAAGTTTCTGCGGTTTTGTCGGTAATTGCCTGCTCTCTTTGGGCAAAAAAAGTGGAAACTTCTTCCCGACAGAAACGCAGGTTATCCGCATCAATCATTAAAAGGTCTCCGGCCAGTTTGAAACGGTCGATTGAAAATGGCAACTCGGTCCGACTGGCAATTATCAGATGGATTCCAGGGGGAAGATAATAAAGAAAATCTTGCATGAAATCATAAATGATCGGTTCGTTAATTTCATGGAAATCATCTAGCATAATTACCAAACCATTTTGAGCCAAAGCCTCCAAATCATTAATGATTGTGGCTATCAACAACCGTTGATGAGCGTTCGCTTCGCCCAGTTCCATCAATTTGAAGGTTTCTTTCCCGAAATCGGGACAATATTGCCGGATACCGGTCACTAAGTACTTTATAAAAATCAGGAAATCGTTATCGTAACTATCCAATTGATACCAGACTACCGGCTTCAAAATGACCTTCGCCATCTGGGCCATCAGGACCGTTTTGCCGTATCCGGCAGGCGCCGTCAACCAGGTGAGCCTTTTCATAGTAACTTCTGTCGATAATCGCTGCAGACGGGGACGTGTAATAATATCCTTGTCAATCGACGGTAATGATAGTTTGGTAAGGATGATACTCTGCAAAAAAGCACCTTCTCCCGGAGGGTTGTTAAGCATTTAGGCCACCCCTTACTAAAGCGCTGCTGCCTGTAGGCTGATTTCATATGGCGGCTATATCAGAAACTAAGTCCCACATAAATTGGTAATATGGTCCCGGAATTTTATGAGAATCAAAGAAAATGCGATTAACCGGGGGGAAGACCAAAATTACCCGTTGGCCCAAAATATGTTGAGACCCTTCATCAGAAATGATGCTCATATGAAATAGTTTACTACCGGACACTGCTAAAGAAAAGATAAATCCTAATTTTTGTATGATCGATAGAATGGCTAAAGGGGGGATTTATTTAAAGAAAGGATCTAGAGTAGTAACATTAAAATTTGTGCGCGAATTGTTCGCATACGAATTTATTATGCTTCAGCAAGTTTCAGGTGTGAAAACACCTGAAACAAAAAACCGCCCGCTATGCGGGTGAGATTAAACGCTTAAGCAAAGGAACCTCAGCTACAAGTCATCAACAAAACAAATGAAAGGTGAGGTTTCATGGCCCAAAGTTTAGCACACACAAAATGGATGTGCAAGTATCACATAGTTTTTAGGCCAAAGTACAGAAGAAAAATAATATATAACAAGCTTAGATCAGATATATGAGATATTATAAAAGACTTGTGTAAGTGGAAAGGAGTCGAAATAATCGAAGGTCTATAAAATGAGAATGAAGCCCGGCATTTCGAAAAAATTATTCAAAGATTGGGGGAAGGACAAAATGTTCCGTATCAAGCAATGCTTTTTATTCATTATGATGGTGATCGGCTTGTCTTCACCCACATGGGCGGTAGGTAACGGTAATACGCGGGTTCAACCGGAAATTATATCTTTAGAAAACTGCCTGGACATTGCTTTGAAAAACAGTCCCGAAATCCAAGCATCTGTACAAAATGTAAAGATTGCCCGGGAACAGGTGCGGCAGGCTGAAGGCGGACTATGGTCGACTTTAGGGTATGAGATCGCCGGATCGAATTCGAATGAGAATCAAATTGGATGGTTGTATCCAGTGTATCAATTGGACTCCAAAGAAGTCTCTACGGCCAGCATCAGTCTGACACAACCGTTATACACCGGCGGCAGGCTAACCCAAGGCATTGAAATGGCCAAGTTAAACTTGTTCAGAGATTCGCAATTAGCATTGGATCAGGCCCTTAACGGGTATTATGAGGGAATCACGGCTTATCTTACGGCCCCTGCCAAACTGGATTTAGCCATAGGTAAGGAAAGCTTATGATATATTAAAACGGTGAGGCTGGGGGTTCGAGTCCTAAGAAGCTGCGCTTCTTTTGTGGTCCACCAAATAGAAAATTTATACCCGCAGCGGAAGGCTGCGGGTTTTTTAGTGGGTTTAATTTTTCTAAGACATGATGATATTAGATCTCACATTTCGCACCCTTAAATAAGTTAATCATATATTTTTTAGACTGATTTTAGCATCGCTTTCAATGTCAACCCCCTATCCCCCCGTGGGGGCAAAAGTATATTCATAGAGGTTTTTGCGGAAGGGAAAATACGTCAAAATTCTTCAAAGGGAACTGAATTTAATCGTTAGTTTGTCGTTTTAATTCCTCCAAAATTCGTGTTCTTACTTGTTCTGCGTGATAAAGCACCTCTTCATTACTAAAGCGTATTACTTTTAATCCGATTGAGTTTAACCAA
>JAEZKW010000197.1 GCA_023415375.1 Bacillota bacterium | reverse complement strand
ACTTCAATCTGGATTTGGGTCTGGTTAAAGATTTTGAGTTAGGCGTTGCAGCCTTTCATTATCCTGATAATACCGATGTTTCGGTCCGGGCCAAATTCCGCTTGCTTGAAGAGAAGAGAGACACCCCGGGACTGGCCATTGGTATTCAAGACGTGGGTACCGACGATGTTTCACCTTACCTTGTCCTTTCAAAGCATTTCAGTGATGCCGGTATTGATGGTTATATAGGTGCCGGTGGAGGGTGGTATGACGGTATTTTCGGTGGAATTAACAAAGCGTTTTATCCTTCAAAAGGTAGTGAATTGAACCGCATTGATCTTTATGTGGAGGGGGACTCCCACCGCTTAAATATTGGAACGAAGTTAGCCTTAGGTTCTCAGATTAAGCTCAATTTAGGCTTGGTGGATATGGACCGTTGGATGATGGGAGCAACTTTTCTTTTTAAATAGAAATTTCTAATATAAATGTAAAAAGCCAACTGTTCACTTTAAAGTACAGTTGGCTTTTTTGTATGGGTTTCGATAGGAAATTTAATCATCTATACATTGACATTCTATGTATATAGGTTATAATGGATTTGAAGAAAGGGGAGATTCTTTTGATATCTAAAGACCCGATTAAGGGAAATTTAAATTTAGTCATCCTATCTTCTTTACTGGATAGTGAAAAATACGGTTATGAGATTACCAAGCAAGTCCATGCTTTGACAGATGGTCAGATTCAGTTGAAGGAAGGCAGTCTCTATCCGGCTTTGCATAAACTCGAGAAACAAGGATTGATTGAAGGTTATTGGGTACAGCACGAACCGGGTAAACCAAATCGGAAGTACTACTGCCTCACTGCTCAGGGTAGGCAAACTATCGAGTTGGAAAAAGAAAAATGGCAAATTTTTATTCGGACCATGGGGAGGGTCATTTATGGAGACAATCCCGGAATTTGAAGAATATTTGGATATACTAACAACGGAATTATTGATCGTCAGTGCACTCAAGAGGGAAATTCGTTGTGAATTGCAGCAAGCCTTAAATGAGAAATACAACGAATTGCTAATTAAAGGTTACGCTCCGGCTGATGGCATTTCCCTTACCCTAGCTGATTTTGAAAATCCCAAATATTTAGCTCTAAGGTTTAATAAAGTATACAACCAACATTTCTACATGACGAAAATAGCTAGAGCTTTAGCCCTAACCAAAGCTTCTGTGGTTGCTGCATTAATTCGAATATTCATGTTGATATAAAATATAATAGATTTCATTTTTGTGGAAGGATTTAAATCCTATGGAAAAAAATATTATCGGTGGATCGGCACTTATTGAAGGCTTACTCATGATTGGGCCTCAAGATGCCGCTATTGCCATTCGAAAGCCGGATGGAGATATCTTTATTGAGCGACGAAAGCTTTCTGGAAAAAGTAAGCTTGCGAAAGTTCCTGTTATTCGGGGAATCATTTCTTTTCTCCGGCAGATGCTTCTATCCACTAAAGCTATGATTTTTTCAGCTGAATTTATAGAGGTTGAGGATGAAAGTGAAGAACCTTTAACGGAACGATTATTATCACGGCTTTTTGGTGGCAAGATGAAAGACTTCATAGTTTATCTCTCATTAGTTCTTTCATTGGTTTTTAGTATTGGCCTTTTTGTATTACTACCCAATATTATGGCCGGGTTTTTGCATTTTGAAAAAAGCACATCCAGAGGAGTTATTTCTTATAATTTCTTTGAAGGCTTGATTCGGATGTCGTTGTTTTTGGGATATTTAGTTTTAACCTCTAGATTTCACGAAATGAAAAGGGTTTGGCAATATCATGGAGCAGAGCATAAAACCATAAATTGCTATGAAGATGGAGTTGACTTGTCCATTGCCAATGTAATGAAATACTCAACCAAAAACAGGCGTTGCGGTACATCATATTTATTCTTGGTCTTAATGATCAGTATTTTGTTCTTTTCATTGCTTGGGTGGTATAGTTTATGGATGAATATGCTTATCCGGCTATTATCCTTACCGGCTGTGGCGGGGCTTTCTTATGAAGCTTTTCGCTACGCGGCGACTTCTGATTCTAAACTAGCTCAAATGATTGCAATGCCGGGGCTATGGTTCCAAAAGTTAACCACTGCTGAGCCAGATGAAAAACAAGTGGAAGTTGCTATATCTGCATTTAATCATGTAATGGGTAGAAATGGCAACCCTGAGATGCTAGATAGTTTGCAATAGACAAACAAGTTATTTAAAAGGATGATTGAGTTGAAGGAACCGACTAAGCAATATATCAAACGCAAAGAACACTATCATCAGCTTCAGCTGGCCTTGGAAAAAAGCTTTCGAAGAATGATACAATACAAACTCTTGGTCATTCTATTCAGCCTAGCCATGACCATTTTTTTTATATGGAATAAAATGTACCTCTGGAGCGTAGGGGTATTGATTTCAAGTGTCGCTCTGCTCTTTATTATCGACTGGAAACACCGCCGAATTCAACATCATCAGAAATATGCCGCCATTTTAAAGGATTTGAACGAGAAGGCTTTGTGGCGTTTCGACAAAAGATGGTGCGCCTTTCCGGATACGGGGGAAGAATTCAAGGACGAGGAGCATCCCTATTCATCGGATTTGGACATCTTCGGCAAAGCCTCTCTTTTTCAATGGATCAACAGCAGTCATACTTTTTTGGGTGGCCGGAGGCTAGCGGCGCTTTTGACCTTGCCACCGGAAAGTGTCCTAGTAATTACCCAGCGGCAGCGAGCTATTGAAGAACTCGCCAAAAGTCTGAAATGGCGGCAATGGCTTTCGGCTTACGGCATTATAATGACCGGAAAAAATCAAGATCCTCGTGAATTAGTGGATTGGT
>JAEZKW010000181.1 GCA_023415375.1 Bacillota bacterium | reverse complement strand
AGATGCGCCTATGGCAAATGGCACAGCAACAGCAACGACCACTACCACCGCTTAACAGAAAACAACTGTTACTAATTTCTAATAAAACGAATTCAAAATCCCTTGCAAAACAAAATGCAGGGGATTTCCTTTTTTCCCCAACCTCTCTCGCGCATTCAACTGAAGGCCCAACTTCAAGACGATGCGCTCTCCCCCGACGGTGCCAAATGACGCGGATTTATTTGAGGGTGTAAATGCTGATACGTGATAAAGGCATCGGAGATTTACCTCCAGAAAATAACTATAACTGTTCCTGTAACGACCTTCTATTCGACACGGTTCGGATTTAGGATCGGGAAGGTATTAGAGGATTTGATAGCAGATCAAGGGAGTCGTTACCCACTGGTCTTCAAGATCATAACGGTGGTGTATAGTGCGGATTTGAATGGTATCAAGGCCACTTACCTAACAAATATCGGAATACCAACACATATCGACCAGTTCTTGATGTTATTACTGGATCATTTAATTTCACGAAAGCAGTTGAGAAAAATAATGCTGAAAACTGTTTGATTCTTAGTGGCAACCGGCAATTAGTTGACCTATACGAGAAAAATTGAGAATGGCAATAGTGTGAAACAAAATAACTCAAAATGAGAAATTCAGTAGGTTTCTTACTGGATTTATTATTTTTCAGAAACTTTAATATGTTTGTATAGGAAGGAATTCATAATAATCTATTTAATTAATTAATAACTTATGACAAAGGAGACTAGAAAATGTTTAAGAAATTATTAGTTCTTATTTTATTCTTTATTTTGATTATTAGTATTACTGGATGTGGTAGTGGAGGTGGTAATAATCCTAGTGATCAAGATTTAATCAATACTTTGCTGGATAATATTCAAACATACATAAAAAGTTTGGATGCTGATAAGTTAGTGTCTGTATGTACATTTCCTTTTAATGATAATGGCACGACTTATAATGATGCCGCAACAATGAAATCTAAATATGAAACTGATTTTGCTGATATTGCTAGTTACGATGCATACAATCTAACAAGCAGAGTGGTTACAATCAGCGGCACTTCGGCCACCGTAAGTTTGACTATGGATTATAAAGTGACATTAAAAGATAGTGCTTCACATGAAGAAACTTCACCTTTTGTATTTTCCTGCAAGAAAATAGATGGTTCTTGGAAATTCTCTGGCGAAGTCATTAGTACTAATACAACCAATAATATTAGTTCAACAGTTTTAGGCATAAAAGGTGCAATAAAATAGCTTTGGAGTATTAATGCCAGGGTAGCGGGACATATTACTATATGCATTATTCATACTTTCTTCCCCACCATTTGAGGTAAGGAAGTCGAAAAACGCCGCCTCTATTCATGGAAGAATAACGGCGGTCGCCACCGAAAGCCTCATATAATTGCCAGTCAGAATGCCAGGGTATAGCGTCGCGCATTAAAATGCGCGTGACATTAAAAAACCCTGGATGAATAAAAGAGGGTCCTATCCCAATGTCATCAGGCTAAGATTCCAATAAATGGAAAATGATTGTCATTCACCGCCCAGAGCAATTGAACCAGAGGTTCAACAACCTCTGGGCTGTATGTTTTAAGAACCAATCTCAACCCCATAAATGGACTGAGAAATGCTTTGCAACAATTGAAATCAGGCTGGTGTTTTTAATTTAGACGAATAAAATTTCCAGAGATTTTTCGATGCTATCGATTTGATGATGATGTTTTTGATTTTGAATATATTTTTGCATGAAAGCCTAACCGAGCCCCTTGTGGGGTTGAGACGGTTGGTAGGCAACTCGCGTTGCACGCGCGCCCAGGGGATATGATAGGGCGAAAATTTCCGGCTCCTGCCCTGGGTGATGAAAGAATTGTCAATATATGGTTCCTTAACCTGATGACATTGGGTCCTATCCACCCGTATTGTTCTTTGTTACAAAATCCACCCTCATGCTTTTCCAAAGCCTTGTCTTCCCCCAGCTCACTCTCACAAAAATATTTTTCCATCTCCCCACTCCTTGAAATTCAACTCCCCCCATGGGTTTTCACAATATATACTTTTTAATGATATTGTCAAAATTGTAAAATCATGTATAATATTATTCGTTAAGATAATATCGTTATTAAGTATAAATGGTGCCAATCGGATATAAACAACATCCCATTCTATATTCTCTATACTAAAAAACCCCCACATAGCCCACATCGCCACATCAAAGAATGGAGGTCAATATAAATTTAAAAAATGATAAGGAGCAATATCAATGCCGTACCAACCAATTCAATCCCTACCCATCCAACCAACCATCACCATCAATCCGCTGCTCGATTTTGCCGGGGACACCGCCTATGTGGCCGTAAAAATCCCGGGTGAGTCCCACTTAACTCCCTGCGGCCCGCCAGTCATCCTAACCAGCAAGCGGGAAATGTTTTACTGGGATGAAGGAGACCTGTCCGAAGCCGGTCTCAGCGCCGGCTGAGTGTGTCCCAGCCTGCTGGAACCCCGCTGGAGCAGCCAAAGCATCCAAGAGTTTCTAAAGGGCGAAGAAGCACCAACCTCGGAAGCGGTCCATCAGAGCATCCGGGCCTATTTACAAAAATACCTGGGCCTGCGCCACCCGGCGGAATACGATCTGCTAGCCCTGTGGATCATGGGCACCTATCTAAAGCCGCTATTCAAATGTTATCCCCTCTTGTTCTTCAACGCCCCTTAGAAGAACTGCAATAAACTCTAACTTAATCTGCATATCGCAGTTCTTCTCAAGAAGAATTGTGAAAAAGTAATTTCGTACAATCAGAAAGAACACTTTTTCACAATTCTTCTATGAATCTCAAAACAGGATGCGTCTGAGTTACCGGAGCTTTCTGGAAATCATCAATTCCTTACAAATTGTTAAGGATATCAAAAATTACTCCGGTAGCAAGTGCCTGGTCTTCAACAGGGCCGAAATCGAAAGACAGCTTGAAATCTATCGGGCAAAAGGATAAATTTAAAGTGCAAATGGAAAAGAGAAAAGAGTAAAATGAAACCCATTGAAAACAAAATCAGCTTACTGGGTCTGAATTTTTCCCTTTTCTCTTTACCCTTTTATCTTTTAAGATGTGGCGATGTGGGCTATGTGGGGCTAAAAAAGTATCGGAAATAAAATCCTGTAAATCGGATTCCAAAAGCTCCTTCTGATCTCTGAATTTCTCCCTCTGAGATAGAAAAAGCTTGTTCCGGGATAGAAAAAGCTCCTTCCGAGCTTCGAATTCCTCCCTTTGATATGGAAATTCCTTGTTATTTATTTCGAATTCCTCCCTTTAAGATAGAAAATTCCATCTTCAGGATAGAAAAAGCTCCTTCCGAGTTACGAATTCCTCCTTATGATATAGAAATTCCTTGCTTTTTGCTTCGAATTCCTCCCTAAAAGA
>JAEZKW010000017.1 GCA_023415375.1 Bacillota bacterium | reverse complement strand
CAACGTTCCCCTTGGGCATAATCTTGCCACTGGTCATGTTCCTCAATAAATTCCATAATATTCAGGACTTCCCGTTGGGTCTGGATGAGCGAAGTCTCATCCAAGGGGACTGCCACGGTCTGATTGGGATATAGAAAATAAAGCAGAGCCTCATCCGGTAAACGGCCCCATAAAGCCCTTATAGCCATTGCGTAGAGTTGCAATTGCCAAAAATAAGGTCTGGCCTTTGCTGACACTTCCGAGGCACCTATCCGGTGCGATTTGTAATCAACTAATATCAGACTGCCGTCTTGGGAGCGGATTAAGCGGTCAAAACGGCCTTCCACTTTTTTGGAATCATCCAGTTTCAGAATAAATGGGACTTCATCCCAATTTTCACCATATTCTTCAGTGAACTTGCTTTGCCGAAAGTTTTGCCACATCTGGGTGAGTTCAGCCTTCAGACGCCCGGATTCCGGTACATTTAACCCCTGAAACGTCTGCTGCCATAAAGTCTCCGGCCATTTGGCGCCACCAGCCTGAAATACTTGGTGCAAAAAGCTTCCAATCTTGGCTCCTAAACTGTCACCGGGGCTGTTTTCCGGTTCAGTGTCGGATATTCCCGACATATTCACATTGAGGCCTAAAGAATATTGCCAAAAATACCTGCGTGGACAACCCTTAAACACCAATAATTCGGTGACCTTGTATGACTTGGCCGATTTGCTAGTCAAAATACTTGTAACCGCAGTTTCTTGCTCAGAGCCGCTATCCGGAATGGCGTCCACCGGTAATCTGTCAATATTTTCAACCAGGAAAATTTTATCCTGCGCCTGGACTTCCTCTGAAGCTATTTCCCTCGTAATCGTGATCTTATTCCCTTGGTAATCCAGTATGGGCTCATTGGTGTCGAGCGGTATCATCAACTCAAACCATTTCATCCAATTATTGGCCGTTTCGATGCTTTTGCCTTTACTGCGGTTACAGCCCGAGCCGGCCATAATCAGCTGTTGCTTGGCCCGGGTCAGCGCCACATAAAGAACACGTTTCAATTCCGCTAATTCTTCTCTTTTGTCCAATTCTTTAATACGTTCCCATAAAGATGACGGAGCCGACTCGGCATCCCCAATACGAATACTCAGACCAAGTCCGGCAGACTTATGAAAAGCCAGCCGCCCCTGGCTGCTGATAGGAAACTGGCGATCCAGATCGGGTAAAATAACCACCGGGAATTCCAACCCTTTAGCCCGGTGAATCGTCATCAGACGGACTGCATCGCTGGTCTCGGCTTGGGTTTGAGCCTCTCCTTCCACCACTTCCACTTCTTCCAGTTTCTCAATGAACTCCAAAAAGCGGCGCAGGTCGTTAAAGCCTTTGCGGGTGAATTCATCAGCCTTCTCAAGCAGCTTGTCCAGATTGGCAAGACGCTGTCCGGCATGGGGCAAACTCCAAATTACCTCCCGGTAATTACTGCTTTGTAAAGCCGTCCTGATAATCGCGGCAATGTTAAGATACTCCCGGTTTTGTTGCAAATAGAGGATCAGTTTACGGAACTCTTGCAATCGGAATCGCTCGGCATCCGGAATATTCACCGAAAACTCCTCCTGTCCGTAAAACCGCTCTAAAAGTTCATGTCCCTCACTAAGCCATAATAGGCTCTCCGCCGATAAACTGACATAAGGTGAATTTAGTAATCCAAGCAGTGCTACGCCATGGTAACGTTGTTCCACCAGGCGCAATAAGTTTAACTGATCAACCACTTCGGGACGGCGATAAAACCCGCCTCCACTGGCAGTGTAATAGGGAATCGCCATTTTTTGCAGGGCCTGTTGATAAAGTTGCATGGAGGTACTGGCTCGAAAGAGAATCACGATATCTCCATATTTGATATTATTCCCTTTTTGTACCAGCCGCTTGATTCGCTGCGCTACCATCCGGGCCTCGGCTTCCCGATCATTGCCACCGGTCAGGAGAAATTCAATATTCCCATCCACTTCCTTACCGGCAGCTTCCAGACTCTGATAATCAAAGGGTTCATTTTGAAATAATTCTTTACAAAACGAATTTACAAAATGAATAACCGTTGAGTTCGAACGGTAGTTCTGAGTCAGCGGGATCACTCTCCCCTGACTTTGCCGCAAACGTTCTGCGAAGTCCTCGATTAAATCTGCCTCAGCCCCGCGGAAACGGTAGATGGACTGCTTAATATCGCCGACCACCATCAAACGGCCGGTATTATGGCCTGTCCCCACCAGTAATTCGACTATCTCCGCCTGTAAACTATTGGTGTCCTGAAACTCATCCACTAATAAATATTGAATCTCCTGCCTGGCTTCTGATAAAATATCCGGATGCTCCAATAATAAGTCTCTTACCAGCCTGATCTGATCTGTAAAATCCATCAGCCCCAGTTCTTTTTTTAAGTTACTGTACGCGGTGTCGATTTCCTTGAATAAACAATCAATAATCTCCATCCTCTGCATCGCTTCCTGATCGAGCAATTTACGGCTGTATGCATCCATCAGTTCATGAATGTCGACGACCCGGTCTTTAATACTATTGGGAACAGTCTTCGGCAATCCCTTTTTAAACTTCATGAAAATCGATAATACTGTGTCACTGCCAGGATTATTCTTCAAGATTTCTTGACATGCCGGGTAATCGTTCCGAAATGTACAGATAATCTCTTCCGCTCGCTCCGTTAGCTTTACGGCTTTGCAAAATTCCAAAAAATCAACAATTTCCTTATCAATATGGCTTATCTGGTAAGGAACCTGATGGATGGCTTCTTCTAAAAATGCCATACTTCTTTGAACCACTTCGTCAAAGTGACGGCCGCTTTCCCGGATCCGCCGGTAGATGTCACCCAAATTCCGGATAAAAGTCTCCCAGCCGAAATCAAGCACTAATCTAGTAAGGGTTTGGCTATCTAAATTTGGATCGTGGAAACTTTTCAGCAACGATTGTTCGATGGCTTGATTTAAATAAATGGTTTCTTCTCCATCGCCCAAAATATTGGTTACCGGAGCAAGGCCGATGTCTAAAGGATGTTCATGCAACAAGCCCAAACAAAAACTATGAAATGTAGTAATCCGTGCACTCTCCAAAGCCCTGAGCTGCTTTTGCCAAAAATCAACTTCTTCCGCTGTCTTTTCTTCGAGAGTATGACCTAGAATTTCCTGTTGAATCCGGTTACGCATTTCAGCGGCGGCCTTTTTGGTAAAAGTGATGGCCACTATCTCACTGGCAGTCGCCCGGTGTTCCTCCAGCAATCTTAAATATTTATTTGTCAATACGCTGGTTTTGCCGGTACCCGCGCCTGCGGTGACTAGGAGATCGGTATCAAATTCCCCAACTGCTTCAGCTTGCTGACTGTTCAACGGATGTTTCATTGCTTCCTTCGACCTCCTTTTCACCACAACGGCAACAACTTCGATATTCGCAAAAAGGGGGACAATCCTGAGTGGTCGCGAAAAAGTCGCCGTTTCGAATCGACTGGACAGAGCTGGTCAATGAATTTTTAACAGCTCCTAACCAATCCTGCCATTCCTGATCTCGTAGTAAGCATTTACCTTTAACATCGACCCGCAAACGTTCTCCATGCCACACTCCGCCACGACTGCGGGATGGCTCTTTGAGTCCCAGATAACTTCCACCCGCTGCTTTATCAGTCCCAAAACATAACTTCTCCAGCGCCAGTAAATAAACAGGAATTTGCAAATATTCCGCTCCCAATAAATCTTTGGTCGAGGGACCCCGTCCCGACTTATAGTCGTAAACCATAAAATTACCTTCGGCATCAGCGTCAACCCGGTCAACTTTGCCCCAGATTTTAACGGGAACGCCGTCAGACTCTAGTTCATAAGGTTCTGGGATGGAAGCCTGATCAAAATCGCCCTGAATCAAACCAAAGCCCAACTCCAAAAAGCGGATTTTAAAACGGCCATTTGACTGTACTGCCCAATCGAGTTCTGCCTTTAACCAACGCCCTAATGTTCCCCAAATCTGAGCCTTTAGTAAATTTAATACCAGCTTGACCAAATCATTGGCGGCATTTTGTTGCCAGTCCCGGTAATAACTGTGAAAGCATTCATATAAATACTTTTGATAACCATCGCTCTCTTCCAAAGAAAAACTTTGGCCACGAAAAGGTTCGGCAAACTCCTGCAAAACCTGGTGGTAGAGATTCCCAAGATCCAAATTGTCCGGCAGCATTTGGGGCCGGAGTAATGGCTTAACCTTCAAAAGCTGCTTCAGAAAAAAACGGTAAGGACAGGTTTTATAATCTTCCAAGGCCGTAATGGCAAAGGTATGCTTCTCCCCAAAAATATTTTCCACCAATCGGTGGGATTCGGCTTTTTGAAACAGCTGGTAGCCTATTCCTTTACGTAAACCATACTCTTGCCAGATTTGTTTGGTTAACTGCTGATACATTGGATTCTGGAGTAACTCCAGGCAGTTTTCTCGTTCCAACTCTGAGATTTCCATTGTTGTTGCCATTAAACGTGTGGCCAAAAAACTGCCTTCATCAAAGCTTGAGCAACACTCTGCCAGGCTCGGTGGTGGTTCAAGCGCCAGGGGATAACGCTTAGCGCGTTTAAAAAGTTCAGGAAAACATGGCTCGATTTCGTCCAAAAAAGGAGAAGGATTTAATGGCTGACCGCTACTGTCCTGGGTTTGATACACCAGGTATAAATGTTCTTCCGGCACTTGTAATGCCCAATAAAAAGCTAATTTTTCTTTGGTTTGATAATGTTCACCGGTTTCCAGTTCAACCCCGAAAGCCTTCAATTCCCGCCGGTCTTTTAGTGATAATTTCCAATCATGAATATAAATGCGGGGGAAAACACCTTGTTCCAAACCAGTGACAAATACAATTTTTGCCTTAAGTCCCCGGGCTTCCTGAGGTATCAATACTCTAACAAAAGGATCGCGGGAGGCCTTTGCTTTGACTTCGCTCGTGAATAAATAACTTTGCCAAAAATTCCGAAAATCGAAGAGAGTCATTTTCTTGTTGCATAATGGTGAGTTATCGATAAAAAGCCGGGCTTCGTCAATAACCTGGGTAAGTTGTTGCATAGCCTTGATATTACCCAATTGAAACCCGAAATCGATTTCCCCCGTTATTGAACTTTGGATAGCGATCTTTTGCGCTTCATTCAGGTAGTTGCTGGCTATTTGCAAATAGTCTTTTAAAAGAGCCTCTTCGGGAATGCTTTCAAGCAGCACGATGGCCTGCCGGAGGGGTTCAAGATATAACCCTTTTTCTAAAAAATACTGATGGACATCGTTATTTTTTGTTAATTGAAGCCAGCGCTCCTTGCCGGATAATGCTCCATAACGTTCACCGAGTTCAACTAAAACTTGATCGCCCGCCTCAGCCATTCTCCCCTTATATTGCTGACGTATTAACACTTCCATCTCTGACCATTGCCAATCCGAATCTCCGGCGGCAAGCAACTGGGATAAATGGTTCGGTCCTGGGTACTCCCCTACAGAAGCGGCAATTGGCGGCAACAGCAAATGATATTCGGTAAATATAGGCCGGGCTGCCTGTATAAAGTCTTGAGGATGGGGTGAAAGAATTAAAAAATCATCTAAACTGTAATCAGGGTTCTCCCGCAAAATATTCCGAATCTCCCCGGCAATCGCCATTGCCTGTTTGGTCATCCCGGCGGTCTGCAATATCTGTACAGAAAAGTCTTCAACCGGTATCGGACTGCACTCAGAGGCCCTATCATTAGCCATAATGCCATTAGCATTAGCGCTTGGGAGATGCACATTGGTGCCATAATATTTTTGTAATCGATGTAATGTATCTTTTGCGGAAGAAATTTGTGCTTCAGGTAACATATTGCAGGCAAATCTTCCGCTCACAAATTGCCGAATCTCTTCGACCGGCGTCGGATCAATAATAATTTCAAATTGAAACCAATGGTTCAAAACCTGCATAAAATTGCTTTGTAATGGTGTTAAGTCGGTAAAACCATACAAGATAACTAAAGGCCGCTTAGAAGGTAGTTCACTTTGAGTTTTAAGCTGCTCTAAACGATTTAGAATTAAATCTTCTTCCTGATAACTTTTTTCAACGAGCATATGTTGATACGATTGATAGAGTAAAGCCAGTTGTTGCTCTTTTTCTCCTTTGGTAGAGGCCCACTTTTCAAAAATATCCGGCGTTAGGCAACTTCTTTTCCATTCGGCAATGCCGGCCGAAATAGCCTGACGATAGCCGCCTGTAAATGGAGCTTTTCCTAAATAGGATAGTTTTCCTTGCTCTTTTAAGGATTCAAAAACCTCCGTCACCAACAAATCCCGAATCAGCGGCGATGGACCCGGCAGGGCTATACCAAACCGCTCCCCGATTTCTTCAATAAACCCTTCAAACAAAAGAAAACGGATCCCGCCAAGGCCGTTAACACCTGGATCGTTCAACAATTCATCCTGGATCTGATGAAGCAGGCTAAGGGTGGGGAAAATGACAAGTAATGAAAAATCCTTTTCCTGTAAAGCTTTTTTCAGTTGTTGCATAATCCAGC
>JAEZKW010000084.1 GCA_023415375.1 Bacillota bacterium | reverse complement strand
CGGAACCAAAACACTGGCCCTTGATCTTGCCGAAGGCACTATCAGTGGTGAAGGGGACAGTAGTTTTGGACATTTTTCAACAACTCTTAACGCTTTGGTCAATGAAAAGAAGGCAACGATACATGCTGATCCGGTATTACTGGTGACCGAGGGCAAATGTGGCGAACTTTTTGTGGGTGAAAAACGCACCTTGGTACTTTATTCCACCGGAACGAGTTCTACCAGTTCCAGTACTGAAAACGTAGAAGCAGGCACTACACTGAAAGTGACGCCTAAAATAGTCGGAAATCAAATTGAACTAACTGTAGCTCAAAAAGTAAGCGATTTTCAGGGTAATACCACCGATGAAATTGTTGTAAAAAGCAGGGAGTATAGCTCCACAGTACGCTTTTTGCCAGGTCAAACCGTGATGGTGGCAGGGCTCACCAATAAGAATGATAGCGACACAACTGTAAAAACTCCTATCTTAGGTGATATTCCCTTAATCGGATATTTATTTAAACAGAAATCAAAAACAAAGGAAGATAGTGAATTATTGGTCTTCCTTACGGCTGAGGTTGTTAAGGAATGAGGATTTGGAAAGACGTGTCCAAAATAGCCATTTTATTAGCATTAGCTACTAGTGTGATTCTAATGACTGCTATGGCCGAGGATGCATCCAGTAAAAAGTCTTCGGCTGCCTCTTTTCATAAAACTCTTAAGAACATTGAAAAAAAATACAATGTTCTAATTATCGCTGATCCGGAACTGGAGGGCCCGAGAATTAGAAATATTCAGGGAAACACAGCGGAGGAGTCCTTAAAAAGAATCTTAGAGCCTTTAGGATATTCATACACGAAAGTTGACAATTATTATCTGGTAAGCGGCCCCCACTCACCATTAACAGTTTTAGCAGCCGCTGATTCTACGGTTATTCCAGTGGGGTTTCTGGATCAAAAAGCACTTAGTAAATTGGATGATTTTAAACAATATCTCAACTACAATGAATCATTGGGAGTTGTTTATGTGAAGGCCCCAACTTCTATGCTTGATAAAATATTATCCAGACTAGGGGAACTTTCTGTAACCGTTGGACAAATTTCAATTTTTTACCGTTTACAAATCATTGACATTGGAAGTTCCTCGGGTTTGGATTTTTTGTTTTCCGGTTCATACGATAAATCAAATGCCAATAATAAAGAGCTGATCATTACCCCGGATCAATGGACAATTAACAGCCATACAGAGTGGGTTATCAATCAAAAGATAGAAACATATTCACAAAGTGTGACTAGACAACCTTGGTTAATTACGTTACCGGGAAAGCCTGTTTCACTTAGTTCCAGTACTCGTTCAATTAGTAGTGAACTAGATACTAATCGTTATTTTACCATTCAGATAACTCCGCTAAAAGTTAACTCGGAAAGTGGCGAAGTTACTTCAGATGTTCATATTGAAAGGGATATGGCGAGCGAGGCTAATTTCAGTCAGGATGGCACTGTTAAGAAAGTAAGCGAACCTGTTGAAAAGGTGGCCACAATTGTCCGTACCAATTCCGGGAAGAGTTCTATTTTAGCGGTGGTTCGCCAAGCCCAAGCTTCCGGGCGGGATATAATGGACGGAGTAAACCAAGAAAGATCCAAAAACCATCGTGATTTTATCGTCCTAATCTCCGCCACACCTATCAATATCCAATCATCGCTGGCTACTAAATCCGGATTACTTCCTGTTGCCTCACTGGGAGGATTTGAAAGATTAATGGATGAACCGGATTCTGAATTTCCAAACAAGTCAAGCTTAGAGTTGGGGATTTCCGGTACAAAAGATGATGGTTCACTCGAGGGTTGGTTGAGTTTTAAGTCTTCCTTTGGACTTAATAACTTTACTTTAGATTATCGCAGGAATGACCTTTACTCGGCAGGGCTTTCTTTTGGTCTCGATTCGGAAACATCATTTGAATTCCTGGCTGGCAGGGGAATCGGCCCCGATGATCAGGATGCTTTCATGTTTGGGCTGGGAGATGTAACGCATCCAAATCAATTCCTTGGTTTATTTGCTAAATACTATCCATGGTCTTATTTATTCGATTCGGAAAAGGTATCGAAAGATGGAGTCTGGAGTGCAGGAGCTCGCATTGGTACGGAAAATTTAGGCGTGGTGCTTAGCGCTACCGGTGACCCGGATTATGATGGTTGGTTGTTTCGGTTTGACTATAGTGTGAAAAAAAGTACTTGGATCCTTGAAGTTGACCACACACAGGATAAACCGACTTATTCTTTGGGAGTAGGGATTCATTTCTAGTCAAAAGAATTATTTTTCAAAGGAATCATTGAGGCTACATATGAAAGATTTAAACGAACCTGATTAGTTCATCGCTTTAACTGACCAGGTTTTTATTTTTATTTAAAGCTGTAGCCTATATCGGTAATTACTTGGAAAAACTTTGTGAATCTATTAACTGACTTAAATTTAGCTATGGAGTTAAGTCTTTCAATTTAATCAATTCGTTTAAGCTACCAGAGAATTTTATTGCTTATATTCTGGATTGACTTGTTTTTTGTCATATTTTCTTGAACCGCTCAATATTTTAATGTAATAAACAATAATGTAATTACCATAAATCAACAAATAACATTACCCCGGTTTGGAATAATTTGAAAACGTTGGATAAAGATTGTATTCTTTTGAAAATTCCGGAGGTGGAGAGTAGAGATATACTATACCAAAACTGATTAACGATTGATGGAGGAAAATCTTGATGGAAATTCAAAATGAAGATACTATGCGGGATTTAGATTTGCGGGATGTTACTCGAATCATCCGGAAACACCTTGGACTTATCATAACTATTTTTTTGATTTCAGTTTTTATTGCAGCAGTAGTAAGCTTTTTAATGCCCCCGACTTACGAAGGAGAAGCCACTTTACGCATAAAGCAATCTAAAAGTTTAGATAACTCTTTACTTGCTAATTCTCTTGAATCTGATATGGAGATCCAAAAGTTGCTTTCTACCTATGCAGAAATTATAAAAAGCCGTACAATCATCGATATGTTTGCCACTAAAGCACATCTTCGTAAGGTCAGCTATGAGAAAATGCTTTCCCGGATTCATATTGAGCCGGTTAAGGATACTGAAATTTTAAAGGTTAAAGTACGTGATCATAACGCTAAAAGAGCGATGTTCCTTACAAATACTTTAGTGAATATTTTTTTAGTACGCTTAACGAAGTTGGTACGGTCGGAAGATTCTGCAGTTGGTGATTTTATCGATCAATATTTAGTCGGGACAAAACAAAATCTGGACCAAGCCGAACAAGCTTTGAAGAATTTTAAAAGAGAAAAACAGATAGCTGCCCCAGAGGATGAGACAAAAGCTTTAGTAGACAGACTTTCAAACATGAATCAACTCAAAGCGGAGAATAACATAACACTAGCTGCTGCCCAAGCTAAATTAGAGGCAGCAAATAAAGAATTATCTCAGGGGAAAAACGAGTTTACTCCGGATAGTCCTTTAATAGGACAGTATAAAGCGAAACTGGCCGATCTGAAAGTGGAATTGGTCGGGTTACTGCACGATAATGGCGAAGATAGCCCGCAAGTGGCCTCTGTCCGAGCTGAGATTGAAGAATTGAGAACCAAGCTAAACATTGAAATTGCTAAGGTTACGAATAATGAAGAAGCTATGACAAATCCGGTCTACCAAACCTTGGTACAAGGAAAATTACAAGCTGGTGTTGATATTGCCGCTGCAAACGCTCAGACAATTGCTTTAAATAAATTAACCGCTGATGCTGAGAAGGAAATCGATAAGTTGCCAGCCAGAGAACAAGAATTGGCCCGTTTGATGCGCAATGTATCTTTAAACCAAGAGATTTATGTCATGCTTTCTAAACGTCGTGAGGAAGCTAAAATTAGTGAGCTGATGGTACCTACCAATGTCCAACTCATCGATCGGGCGATACTTCCCGATAAACCTGTTTTACCCAATAAAACTTTGAATATCTTGGTGGCTACGTTTTTGGGTCTTTTTGCAGGAATCGGTTTGGCTTTTGTTTTGGAATATTTGAATATTACAATTAATACGGCAGATGATGTCAAGAATTATTTAAATCTACCCGTTTTGGGCAACATTCCGGATTTCAAAGAGACGACATGATATATTGCGTTTAATGGCAATAATTTTTTGATTTTTTTAAAAGCGAGGTCTTCCAATGTCATTTCAAGATCAATTGATCGTTAGAAATCCAAAATTATCTCCGGTTTCGGAAGCTTTCCGGACCTTACGGACAAATCTTCAATTTTCCAAAATTGATAGCAGTTTACATTCCCTGATTATTACCAGCGCCGGACCTCAAGAAGGGAAATCGACTGTAGTTGCAAATACTGGGGTGGTATTGGCCGAATCCGGTAAAAAAGTTATCATTGTTGACTGTGATCTGCGCAAACCAACCCAACATCGAATTTTTGGTGTCAAAGAACGTGGTCTTACCAATTATTTGGTTGAAAGAACCACCGTTGATGAATTATTTCAGTTGACTGGGATCGATAATCTTCAAGTACTTACAAGCGGACCGATTCCACCCAATCCTTCGGAACTTCTAGTATCTTCCCGGATGGCTGACTTGTTGGTGTATTTGCAATCCCATTTTGATTTTGTACTGATTGATACCCCTCCGGTTATTGCAGTTACCGATGCCTGTGTTCTGGCTTCGAGGGTTGAAGGAGTAGCTTTAGTTGTCAGGGCAGGGTTTACAAGGCCGGAAATGGTTCGACAGGCCAAAGAGTCGATATTGCGCGCTAATGGAAAGTTATTGGGAGTGATTTTGAACCGGGTGGAGATTGAGGAACAATATTCTAATTATTACTACTATTACGGAACCGATAAGCGGAGACACAATTCTATATAATATTTTTCAAAAGGTATATTTGAAATGAAAAAATATATTGCATTTGCAACGGTGATAATGCTTTTTTTAGGCTTAATAGGTTTAGAAAGGAATAAGATCGGTTTTCTTATTCAAACGTACAGTTTTTTGAGTGGGAACTTGCCAATATTAGCTGCGGAAAAACCTAGTAAACCCAAAATAAAATCAACCATTTCCCAAAAAAGCAAGGTTGATAACTCATCCAAATCATCTTCCCATCAGAGTTTCAATATTTTAATTTTGGGGATCGATGCCCGGGATAATAATGCTTCGCGGGCTGATATGATTATGGTCGCTAATATTAACTCCTATAGAAAATCAATTCATGTGGTAAGCGTACCGCGGGATACCAGGATTGCGGTCAAGGGAATCGGCTACACAAAAATCACTCACACTCACTTAATTGGAGAGAAAGCAGGCGGTAATCGCAAAGGCACTCAAGCTACATTAACTACTGTAGCCAATTTGTTGCATTGCCGCTTGGACTATTATATTAAGGTCAATTTTAAGGGGTATGTAAGTTTTATTGATACTCTGGGAGGGCTTGATATTGAATTACCGCAATCGATCCGACTCACCGAGAAATCAGTGACTCTTCCAGCCGGTCATAATCATTTAAATGGTGAAATGACTTTGGAATTGACCCGGGAGCGCTTCTCTTTAAAAAAAGGCGATTTCGGTAGGCAGCGAAATCAATTAATGATATTAGAGGCCATCGCCAAACAAACATTTCAGTTGACTAATATTAGCAAATTACCTGACTTGATAGCTCGGGTCCATAACGATGTGGTGGATACAAATCTAACAGATTTTGACTTACTTTGTTTGGCCTGGACCATAAAGCAAGTACCGGAAGGAAATTTAAAATATTACCAAATAGGTGGAAAGGCAGAAAGTGGTTTGGATCCATTAATTAAGACTGTGGTTTATTATTGGAGGCCGGATATGGAAGATGTTCAGAACATACGAAGGTATTTTCAGTGAAAATCATAATTTGGGGTTCATTGGAATACTGTACTTTTTAAATGCAGTAATACCAGGAAAGGTTCCAAAAAAAGGGAGTGTATATTAATAGCTACCTTATTCATAGTATCAAGTTATGTTTTAGGTTTCATATTTCTTGCTATAATCTTCTTAGGTTGTTTAGCTTTTTTTTTATACCTTTGGCCTATCATAATTAAAAAAGAAAAATGGTCAATAGGAATTTACACCGGTATTTCACCTTTGGATTTAGGGCCTCCTGTACAATCCGAAAATCCTGTACTTACAGCTGGTGATGTTAAAGGTATCGAAGCGCAATTTATTGCGGACCCTTTTATTATCAAAGAAGGAGCTAATTGGTATCTTTTCTTTGAAGCTTTTAACAACTCCACTCAGAAAGGGGAAATTGGCTATGCTACTAGCGAAAACGGTTTTGTGTGGAAGTTCCAACAAATCATCCTGTCCGAACCTTTTCATCTTTCTTATCCCTATGTTTTTAAATGGGAAAATGAATATTACATGATTCCTGAAAGCTATGAGGCCAAATCAGTACGATTATATAAAGCCGTGGAGTTTCCCTCAAAATGGGAATATGAAAGAACATTGCTTGAAAAGGTAGCTGTTGATGCTTCGATTTTTTTCTATTCCAATAAATGGTGGATGTTTACATCGAACCCCAATCACAATAATCAGCTTAATCTGTATTTCGCTAATAAACTACATGGTCCATGGATGGAACATCCTAAAAATCCGTTAATCAGGAACAATAAACATTTTGCCAGACCTGGTGGAAGAGTTACTTTTTTTAATGGAAAAATCATTCGTTTTGCTCAAGATGATTGGTTAGTGTATGGCAATAGAGTAAGAGCCTTTGAGATCATAAAATTAACAGATACGGAGTATGAAGAAGAATTAATTCGCAACCAACTTGCAATTTCTAGGACAGGTATTGGTTGGAACCGCAGTGGAATGCATCATATTGATCCACTTCAAATTGAGAAAAATCTTTGGATTGCTGCAGTCGATGGTTTTGGAGTGGGTGGCAAACAATGATGTTTTAATTATTTAGAACCATAAAATATAACAAGTTGTAACGGTTGTCCCAAAGGGGCAGCCTTTTTTGTTCTACTTTTTAAAACCTGCGTTTGGTAGGAGCCAAGAAGATGAAACCTACTAATAATGGCTAGCTAATGGCTTATTGGTTTCATTACCCTGGGACTTTATGATATGAGGGGTTTTGATCGTAACGAATTAGAAACAAAAATGTTTAAAATAAATGACTAAAGAAAGAAATTTTCCTGTCTCGCTAAAAAATAAACATGAAAAAAGCAGAACAGGACGTACGAATAAATTTGAAAATTAAAAATATTAACTTTGGGAGAATGATTGATAAAAATAGATCAAAACTATATAACATAAAGTTTCGATTTTAGGAATATTACATATATGTTGGTTGCTTAAATTAACACCAATGATTTTAAATAGAATAATATAGCGCTGCACGAAGTAAGGATTATTTTAAAAGATGATGCGCTATTCCAAGGGGGACCTTTGGTATCTGTGGAAAATTTGCATACGCTTACGGGTAATAATACGGTTCAGGAATATGACACAGATAGGTTTGTTAATGAACTTAATATTTCGGTTCCTCATTTACGGTCTCTATCTCGACCAAAATTAAAAGGATTATTTCGGAAGTATCTTGCGGTATTCATTTTATTGGCTGTCGATTATAATGCTGTTTTACTGGCGATACACAGTGCTTTTTGGACACGAATGTTTCTTATATTCCAACCAGTTTCCTCGGATCTTTTTTTAGGAACTAATTCCCAAAATTTTTATCTATTCATTCCCTTCTTTTTTATTGGACTTATCTGTTACGAGCGACTTTATCATCGTAGGATGCCTTTTTGGGAAAGTTCAGCCAAATTAATCAAGGTATGTACCTTTGCCACCTTAGTAACGATTAGCAGCATTTTTTTGATTGGCACCCCTCAGTTTTTATCAAGGTTATATATTGGGTTTGTATGGTTGTATTCTAGCTTTTATTTAATTGTAGCCCGATATCTATTGCAACGAATCTTAGTTAATGCTGGGTTATGGCGCCAACCAGTAATAATTATTGGAAATCAAGCTGGCGTTGAAGTTTTGAAACAAAGTTTTGCCGCTGAACCGGGTTTGGGTTATCAGATTGTGGATGTCATTGAGTATGTTCCGAGCCGAAAAACCCGAAATGAGCAATTGTCTTTGGGAAAGGTTGAGGCTTGGGAAGAAACTATTATTCGGAGCGGAGTATCTGAAGTGATTATTGCCTTACCCGAGTTGAAACGCACCGAGCTCTTACAATTAATTTACTGGATACAACCCTTGGTTAAATATGTAACAATTATGCCCGACCTGCAGGGGTTGCCTTTAAATAATTTAGAAACTGATTTCTTTTTTGACCAAAAGGCTGTTATGCTTCGGTTACGTAATAATTTACTGATCTATCGTAATCGATTCTTAAAACGGATTTTTGATTTATGCTGTGGCTCGTTATTATTTGTGATTGCCTTGCCGGCTATGCTTTTGATTGTAGTATGGATTAAACTTGATTCACCCGGTCCTGCATTTCATACAGGGAATCGCCTCGGCAAAAATGGACGGACGTTTAAATGTTATAAATTCAGGACTATGTATGTTAATGAACATGAGATACTGCAGGAATACTTTGTAAATCATCCGGAGGCTGAGGCGGAATGGTTTCAATATGCAAAACTTCGTGCCTTTGATCCCCGTGTTACAAGAGTTGGAAAATGGCTACGCAAATTTAGCCTGGATGAATTGCCCCAAATTTTGAATGTATTCAAAGGAGATATGAGCTTAGTCGGCCCCCGGCCTTATCTGCCAAGTGAACAGGAGCGGATGAGATTTTATAAGAAAATTATTTTGGAAACTGTTCCTGGAATGACCGGGCTTTGGCAAGTTAGGGGAAGAAATGAGATTACTTTTGAAGGGCGGCTTTCGCTGGAATATTGGTACGTGAGAAATTGGTCGGTCTGGTTGGATATTACATTACTTATTAGGACGATTGGAGTAGTACTGGGGAGAAGAGGGGCATATTGAAGAAAAGTTCAATGATATGGGAAAATAAAACACAAAATATAAGTAGAGAAAAAAATTTTATAAAGAATTTAATCATTTATAGTATTGGTGATTTTGGTTCCAAGTTTTTGGGATTTGTGCTATTGCCATTTTATACTTTTTACTTATCTACCAAGGATTATGGATATTTTGACTTGATTACCACTACACTTACATTACTTACACCTTTAATTACATTTCAAATTGTTGATGGTTTATATCGTTATTTGTTAGAAGCAAAAGACATAAATCAAAAATGCCATATTATTTCAGGTTCATTTGCTATTGTTATAAGAAATTTACTTATCTCTAATTCGCTTTATATATTGGTTTCACTGTTTGTAAATTTTAAGTTTAAATATCTCATTTTAATTCAACTAAATTTTTCTATCATTTCCTCTATGTGGATGCAAATTGCGCGAGGGTTAAGGAATAATATTGAATATTCAATTGCCGGAATTATAACAACAGGATTTACATTGATTTGCAACATTATATTTATTGTGTTTTTTAACTTTCGAGTTAATGGCCTAATTATCGCTAGTATTATTTCAGCCATCATTACTATTTTATACTTAGAAACAGTAATTAAAGTTAGAAGATATATAAATATTAAAAATGACAATTCGAAAATTCATAGAATGTTGCTCTCTTTTTCTTTACCATTGCTACCCAATACTCTGGGTTGGTGGATTATGAATGTGTCCGATCGCTATATTCTAAATTACTATAAGGGAATGGATGCTAATGGGATTTATGCAGTGGCTAATAAGTTTCCTTCAATAATTTTCTTGATCAATAGTATTTTTTATTTGGCTTGGCAAGAAAGTTCAATTTCGGAATATAACTCGACTGATCGAGATAAATTTTATTCTAAAATGTTTAATCAATTTATGATATTCCAATTTACCGTGACTTTTATTTTACTTACTTTTACTAGACTTTTAATGTCCTATTTAGTAAATTCTAATTTCAGTTTGGCTTGGAAATATGTTCCGTTCTTGTATTTTGGCGCATTGTTCTCTGCTTTTAGTTCATTTTATGGGACAGGCTATTTATGTTCTAAGGAAACAAAAGGAGCTTTTACGACTTCAGTTTATGGGGCTTTGTTAAATATCATAATTAATTTAATTGCGGTTCCTTATATTGGGATCCAAGGTGCTTCCTTATCAACAATGACAGCTTTTTTATTGATGTGGATTTTGCGAGTTAATCAAACAAAGAAATATTTTACAATCAGTATTGATATGCCAAAATTGCTGTTGTTCTTGGTTATATCTATAGTTTTAATTTGGTTCTACTACATAAATAGTTTTTATATCCAGATATCAGCAATATTATTGTCATTAATAATATTTGTAATATTTAATCATAATACTATCCGCAAGAGCTTACACTTAATAAAATACAAATTTATATCTTAAGAAATAATTTTTTAATTCGATCATTTTAGTTAACAAAAATGGTGATTGTTAATGGGAAATATCCAAGCGGTAAAAGAACAAAACAAATGTACCGGATGTAGCATATGTATTGCTGTTTGTCCAAAAAATGCTATTTTCATGCGTGTCTCCGATTATGGATTTCTAGAACCCTATATTCATTGGGAGCAATGTAATTCCTGTGGGAAATGCTTGAAATTTTGTGTTTCAAATAATTTAGGCGCTATTGAAAATATACGGGATAAAACTGTTTTTTCATATAGGGCTCCATCGAATCATTTTAAATTATTATGTTCTTCAGGGGGATTCTCATTGGCATTGGCACTGACCTATTTAAAAAAAGACTTTTTTTTTGTCGGTGCAAGTTTTTCAGATGAATTTAAATATACAAAACATGTCATCTGTGAAAACTATGTGGAAGTGTTTAATACCATCGGTTCAAAGTACATTCAGAGTGACATGTCCGATGTATTATTAAAAATTGTTGATCGAGGCAATAGGAGTAAATATGTTGTAGTAGGAACCCCGTGTCAAATTGCCGGGTTTCGTAAATTTATTGATGAAAAAGGTCAAAAGGACCGGTTTGTTTTTGTTGACTTTTTTTGTCATGGAGTTCCTTCTTACTTATTATGGTGGAAATATATTGGTAATCTTCAAAAGAAAATTGGTCCTCTAATTCACTATGAATTTCGAAACAAGTTTGAGTCTTGGCATGAATTTAGAGTACGCGCAATTGGGGAAAAAGGCTTCTATAGTCAATGGCATAGCATAGATCCCTTTATGTTCTTTTATTTAAATAACTCTTGTTTGCGAAATTCCTGTTTCTTTTGTAAATATCGGGTTATGAGCGCTGCTGATATTAGAATTGGAGATTTTTGGGGCCCACAATTTCAAGATGATAAGGCCGGTGTATCCATCATAGTTCTTTTAAATGAAAGAGGAAGTAAAGTATTTAATGAGTTGGTAGGTTTTAAAGAAAAAATAGAAGTAAAAGAATTAGAAGCAAATTTGAGTTTGCAAAAGCCTAGATTTTATGAACAATTTTTAACTGAACTAAAAGAGAATGATTTTGATGTTATTTTAAAAAAATACTATATAAGTATGATAATTAAAGAAAATATTTCAGGAATATTAAAAAAAATTGGGATGAGATAATAACAACAAATTATTACTTATCTACCCAGGAGGATTAATTGTGAAAATACGAATCAGTCATATTAGTAATACCTATAACAACGGTTCATTAATGATGGCGATTAATACTATTGAATATATCTATCAAAATGTGAATGAAACTAATGAGGTTATATTTTTCACCGACGCATTGGGCGAAAATAATCTGCAAAGAATCAAGAATTCAGTTTCATGTTCCAAGATATTTGGAATATTCCAAAATAGTATTCCTTTAAACTCTTTTAAAAAAAAAATTAGACAAAATAAATCCATATACCTTATTATAAAACTGTTTTATAAACCAGTAAGGCTAATAAAAAATGTTCTAGAGTTATTATTATGCTACTTTACAATACATAATAAGTTAAAAAAGGAAAATTGTGAAGTTTTAATTGTATTGGGTGGTGACGATTTTTCGCCATATTACGGATATTTTCAATTATTTAAAAGTTTGTTTGAAATCAAACTGTATTCTAAAAAAATACCGATCGTTCTTTTGGGACAAACAATTGGACCTTTTGGCACAGTATTAAGGAGAATTGTCAAGTGGTGTTTACAAGATTGCTATATTTCAATAAGAGAAGAATCAAACTTTAATTATGTAAAAGATAAGATTAATTTGAACCAAGTCACTTTATCTGGGGATTTAGCCTTCTTAAACTTACCGTTTCAGAATAAATTAGGTAAAAAAGATTTCCTTCTTACTCAATATCAACTTACAGAGAATGAATATATTTCCCTTGTACCATCGGGTTTGATGCAAGCTTATACCAAAAATGAAAAAAAATATATCGAAAACTATGTTAACGTTATAAATTTTTTGACAGAGTATCAAGAAACAAAGAATTATAAAATCATTCTTTTAGCACATGTATTACTGAATGATGAAATCGATGACAAAATGATTATTCAAAAAATATATTCAAGTTTAGGCGAAAAAATTCAAAAAAAAGTCGTTCTGGTTTTGGAACCATTATTGCCATATGAACTGAGGATTTTACTTGGGAATGGCCTTTTCACAATTACCGGTAGAATGCATTCGGCGATTTCAACTTTTCAGAAGGGAAAACCCGCAATATGTTTATCGTATAGCATCAAATATTCCGGTGTAATTGGCAAAGAGTTAAATATGCAAGACTTGATAATTGAATGTTCTGGAGCTAAATATTGGGACAATAATTATGTGAGTCGGAAAATTGCAGATCTTGTACAAGATCTTTTAAAATCCTATGAGAGCATTCGTTCTTTAATAGCAATGAATATTCCGAATCTACAATCGAAAATTAAAAACGAAATTAACGATTTATGCTCCTTCTTACTAAAAATACAACAGAAAGGATAATCATATGTTAATTAAAAATATCATTCAGAGTAAATTAATTATTCTCCTTTATATCTTACTTGTTTTATTTTTTTTGATTTGTGGGTTGTTAATTAACAAAATAGTAATTTGTATCTTACCACTGGTTATTCTGGTTGTTGCATTAATAGTCATTAATGATACTTTTGGCATATACCTTATTCTTATCAAGAATCTATTTTTTGGTTTTTTAATTTCAATGTTTTCAATTCCCAATCAAATTAACTACATTGAAGATGTTGCAATACTAACATTA
>JAEZKW010000049.1 GCA_023415375.1 Bacillota bacterium | reverse complement strand
AAGAGTTATTTCAGCCTAAAAGAAAATGGATTGCTTTAGACCAAATATAAAATTCAAAGTTAATGTGATATAATTATCCTGAAACAGTATTATTGCGTCCGATTATGGACGCTTTTATTTTTTGGGTTCTACCTGAGGAGATTCAAAATGGAGAAAATAAGGCAAATATTTAAGGATATGTTCGATGATAGAGATTTTTATCATAAAATGTTGAAAATAGCCCTACCCATCGTGATTCAAAATTTTATATCGTCTTTTTTAAACATGATGGATATCGTAATGGTGGGAAAACTGGGAGAGACTGCGATAGCAGCAGTTGGTATAGCCAATCAGTATTTCTTCTTTTTCAATATGTTTTTATTAGGAATGTGTGCGGGATGCGGGGTATTTATATCGCAATTTTGGGGTAAGGGTGAGATTAAGAATATTAAGCGAATCATGGGTATTGGGTTGATTTCAGCTGTTGTATTTTCTGTAGTGTTTATGGTTACGGGTTTTCTTTTTCCCGGTAAGATTATCGCCGCATTCAATAATGATCCTAAGGTTATCGATTTGGGCGCCGGATATCTAAGAATGGTGTTGGTTAGTTATCTATTTACCAGTATAACATTTGTATTCAATTTTTCATTACGATCGATCGGGAAAACGGTTCAACCGATGATTATTAGCGCGGTTGCAATTATCTGTAATGTTTTTTTCAACTATGTGTTTATTTTTGGTAAACTTGGAGCGCCTGCCATGGGTGTTGTAGGATCAGCCCTCGGAACTGTAATCGCAAGAACTTTCGAAACAATTGCCTTAGTGGTATATATTTATGGTACTAAAACAGTCTTGGCGGCCTCAACGAAAGAATTGACGGATGTATCATTTGAATTTGTGAAAAAATCCTACCGGGTCATTTTTCCGGTTATATTGAATGATATATGCTGGGGGCTTGCCAGTCTGGTTTACTCAGCAGTGTATGGAAGGATGGGCACTCAGACTGTGGCAGCTATTCAGATTTGTAACACTGTTAACAATCTATTCCTGGTTGCCATTTTCGGGTTGTCAAGTGCGGCGGCCGTCATGGTAGGAAACAGCATCGGAGCCGGCAAGGAGGGACTCGGGAAGAATTATGCCAGGAGGTTTTCCATTCTTGGGGTAATGCTGGGCGTTGTATTAGGATTACTTCTTGCGGTGACCTCGCCGGCGGTACTCAATGTTTTCAACGTTTCTGATAAGGTGCGGAGTGATTCCCAGATTGTTTTATATATAATATCAGTAATATTCTTTATTAGGGTGTTTGATGTCATATTAATTGTCGGCATTTTAAGAGGCGGCGGCGATGCTAAACAAGCTTTCTTGATCGAAGGATTCACCATGTGGTTTATCGGAGTCCCGCTGACCATTTTGGGAGCCTTTGTTTTCAAGCTTCCCGTTTATGGCGTATATGCCCTTGCCATATTGGAGGAAGTATCTAAATGCATTTTAGGGCTTATACGCTTAAAATCGGGGCGGTGGATTCGGAATGTTACCCATAACATGGCATAATGAAATTAATACCTCTTCCCGCCTCTCCGAAAGTACCCAATTGGTCCAGTCTTCTGCTCAGGTGTGCGCGATAAATTCCGCTTCGGCATTTCCTGAGCCTCAAGGGGCCTGGCATGCTTCATGGAATAAGGATGATCTTCAACAACTGGAATCGGTTTGGCGATAAGTTTGTGGATGCTTTTCAAATAGTCTTTTTCTTCCGTATCACAAAAAGAGATCGCGACCCCGCTTTGGCCCGCCCTTCCGGTCCGGCCGATCCGGTGAACATAAGTCTCCGGTATATTGGGCAACTCAAAATTAATCACATGGGATAACTCCTCCACATCAATCCCCCGGGCGGCAATGTCGGTCGCCACCAACACTCTGATTTGCCGCGATTTGAAATCATTTAAAGCCCGTTGTCTGGCGTTTTGCGATTTATCGCCATGAATGGATTCAGCCTTGATCCCGGCTTTGTTAAGTAACCGGGCAACTTTATCAGCTCCGTACTTTGTTCTGGTGAATACCAGGGCCGTAGTGATTGCAGGATCCTTTAACAAATGAATCAGTAGTGCCCGCTTGTCTTCCCGCGCTACATAATAGACGAATTGTTCGGTGTTATCGACTGTGGAGGCAACAGGAGTCACAGCCACTTTTTCCGGGTTAACCAAAATCGTGTCTGCCAGTTTGGCGATTTCGGGGGGCATCGTGGCTGAAAAAAGCAAGGTTTGCCGTTTAGTCGGAAGAAGGGTGATGATTCTTTTTACATCGTGAATAAATCCCATATCTAACATTCGATCAGCCTCATCAAGGACGAAAATTTCTATATGATGAAGGTTCACTAATTTTTGGCCCACCAAGTCCAAGAGCCGGCCTGGTGTTGCCACCAAGATATCGATGCCTCTTTTTAGAGCATCCGTTTGCGGCTTTTGGGGTACACCGCCGAATATTACAGCATGACGCAGTCCGGTGTGCCTGCCGTATGCTCCGATGCTTTCATCAATTTGAAGCGCTAGCTCCCGTGTTGGTGTTAGAATCAAAGCCTTAATGAAGGACAGCCCTTTCATATTGTTTGGACGGTTTTGTAAAATTTGCAGAATCGGGATGGCAAAGGCTGCTGTCTTTCCAGTGCCTGTTTGAGCGCATCCCAGTAAATCTTTTCCTGCCAGTATGATGGGGATTGCTTTTTCCTGAATCGGGGTCGGGTTTTGGTAGCCCTCTGTTTGTAAAGCTTTCAAAATCGGGGCAATCAATTGTAAATCTTCGAAGGTCATATTTTCTCCTTATTCCTGTGGGTTCCAGGAAAGATTGATATTATTTATTTGTAAAAATCCTCACTATTATAACACAAGTCCTGGCAAGAATAGATAAGACAATTTAAAAGGTTGTCTTTTTTTGATACTGCGATTGGATGTGATTCGAAAATCGATAGCAATAAATGTATAATTTTTTTGGTAACTTAACAAACAAATAACATTTTTCAACAAATCTTGCTTGACATTTGAGCATGACCGCCGTAAACTGTAAGCGAGGTGCAATAATGCAAGATATCACTTATGGTTTTGACCATATTAAGCAACCTTTATTTATTTGGAAAGAACGCTTTCAAGTTCCCAGGAACATGATGAGCAACCACTATCACGATGCCTATGAGGTGTATTATTTGCTCGAAGGTGAACGGGACTATTTTATCAAAGGCCGTACTTATCATATCCAAAAAGGCGATTTGATACTGATTGATGTCAATGAATTGCACAAAACCATGGATGCCCCTTTATCAGTCCATGAACGGATTTTACTTAATTTTAAGAAGGATTTTTTGCCTACCCAATTTCAAAATACATTGCAAAACGATCTTTTTGCTTGTTTTCATCAAGGCACTAACCTATTACGGCTTAATACAACAGAACAGGATTTCGTACGTGATTTATTGCTAAAAATGGTGGCTGAAAACGAATCGGCCCAGTCTGATTCCACTCTTTACCTGCAAATACTACTCACTGAATTGCTGATTTTCTTGAACCGCCAGATGACTCAGAAATCAACCGGGAATGTTCCTTTTCCCAATCCGATTCATCAAAAAATATCGGAAATTGTTGATTATCTCAATGATAACTATCAGCAGGATCTAACCCTGGGAGGGATCTCAGAGCGCTTTGGGATTAGTAAATATTATCTGTCACGAATGTTTAAAGAGGTTACCGGATTTACTCTCATCGAGTATCTCAACAGCATCCGGACTAAACAAGCTCAAAAAATGCTGCGAACAACTGCTTTAAATGTTACTTCGATATCTGAAAACGTTGGGTTTGACAGTATCACACATTTCGGGAGAGTATTCAAAACGATTACCGGTTCTTCGCCGCTACAGTATAGGAAAACTGCTCGAAAAGATTGAAATTTTGAATAATTTGCTTAAAGGGGTCTATTAACCAAATTTGTGAATTTGGGTACAAATAGAAATGGATCCTAAAAAAGGGAGGAAAATTCAATTGAAATCATTTATGGATCAAAATTTCCTACTTCAAAATGAGACTGCTACCTTGCTTTATCACCAGTATGCAGAGTCAATGCCGATCTTCGATTTTCACTGTCATTTAAGCCCCAAAGAAATTGCAGAAAATAAAAGATACCGCAATATCACCGAACTCTGGCTGGGCGGCGACCATTATAAATGGCGTGCCATGCGTAGTAATGGCGTGGCTGAACGTTTTATTACCGGAGAGGCAAGCGATGAGGAAAAGTTTCAAAAATGGGCTGAAACAATGCCTTACTGTATCGGCAATCCGCTGTATCATTGGACCCATTTGGAACTTCGGAGATATTTCGGGATTGATGAGCTTTTATCGCCCAAAACGGCAAAAGAGATCTGGGAGAAGTGTAATCAATTGCTAAAGGAAGATGGTTTCACGGCGCAAGGGCTGATCGCCCGTTCCAATGTGAAAGCTATCTGCACCACCGATGATCCGGTTGATTCACTGGAGTACCATCAGGCTTTGGCAAATAATAAAAGTTTCCAGGTGAAAGTGGTACCGGCACTCAGACCCGATAAAGGTGTCCACATTGAAAGAGCTGATTTCCTTCCTTGGATTACCAAACTTGGCGAAACAGTTCACTCCGGGATTGACAATCTTGATGATTTAAAGAATGCCTTACGTAAACGAATAGAGTTTTTCCATCAAGCCGGATGCCGGTTGTCTGATCATGCTTTGGACCCGATCCGCTATCAAGAAGGAACTGATGGGGAAATCAATTCTATCCTCAAAAAAGCTCTTAACCATGAAGCTTTATCCCAAACCGAAATTGAGAAATATCAAACCAACATTTTGCTCTTCTTAGCCAAGGAATATGCGCGGCTCGGTTGGACCATGCAGCTACATATGGGGATCATCCGTAACAATAGCCGTAGGATGATGAATCTGCTCGGACCCGATACCGGCTTTGACTCCATCGGCGATGAGATCTGTGCCAAGGATTTGGCAAAATTCCTAAATGCCTTGGACGAAACCGATGAATTACCAAAAACTATTCTCTATTGCGGCAATCCCCGTGATAATGAAGTCATTGGGACGATGCTTGGATGTTTCCAGGGCAGTGAAGTTTCCGGCAAGGTTCAATTCGGTTCCGGCTGGTGGTTTAATGACCAAAAAGACGGTATGACCCGTCAAATGATCGCTTTAGCCAACTTAGGTCTGTTATCCCGGTTTGTGGGGATGGTTACTGATTCCCGCAGCTTCCTCTCATATACCAGGCACGAGTATTTCCGGAGAATTCTTTGCAATCTCTTGGGAGAATGGGTGGAAAACGGGGAAGTACCGGGTGATCTTCCTTTGCTCGGGAAAATGGTTCAGGATATTTGTTTTAACAATGCCAAAAACTATTTCGCAGGGATCGTTGAATAAGTATGAAAAGAAAACTTTTTTAGACAAATAGGAGTAAACATCATGAAGAACATTAAGGATGTAAGAAAGAAAACTCATGGAGGATTACCGGAAAAGGTTCTACAAATCGGCGAGGGTAACTTTTTACGGGGATTTGCGGATTGGATGATTGATCGTGCCAATAGTGCCGGTTGCTTTAATGGCAGTGTGGTGCTTTGTCAGCCTATCGAGGCCGGAATGGCGGAACAAATCAATGCCCAAGACGGCATCTACACGGTGATGATGCGTGGAGTTGAGAATAGCAGAATCGTGGAGCGGATCCAAGAGATTACCTCCATTTCACGCTGCATTAACCCCTATTCCGACTACGAGGCATTGGTTGAAATCGCTAAGAGTCCGGAATTAAAAGTAATTATCAGTAATACCACCGAAGCTGGCATTGCTTACCGGGCCGGCGACAAACTTAGCGATACACCTCCGGTAAGTTACCCCGCAAAATTAACGGTCCTTCTTTACGAAAGGTTTAAAAAACTGAAAGGGCAGGAAGACAAGGGACTGTTGATTTTACCCGTTGAATTGATTGAACGGAACGGGGACAACCTTAAACGCTATGTCCTACAATATGCGGAAGAATGGGGACTTGGAGCGGCATTTGCCGATTGGCTGGAAAATGCCAATTGTTTCGCCAATACCCTGGTAGACCGGATTGTTACCGGCTTTCCCCGGGATGAAATCAAAGAAATTTGGGAATCTTTAGGATATGAGGATAATATCCTTGTCACCTGTGAACCCTTTAACCTTTGGGTGATTGAGGCTCCTCAAAAATGGTCTACAGTAATTCCTTTTAAAGGTGACGATGTTCACGTTATTTGGACTTCGGATATGACCCCTTATCGTACCCGTAAAGTGCGCATCTTGAATGGGGCTCATACTGTAAGTGTATTGGCGGCATATTTGGCTGGCCACGATATTGTACTTTCGATGATGAAAGACAGAGTATTTGAACAGTATTTGAGAAAATGCATTTGGAATGAAGTGATTCCGAACATTCCGCTGCCCCAAAAAGAGATGGATGAATTTGCAAATGCGGTGTTTGAGCGTTTCGCCAATCCTTTTATCAAACATCGTCTTCTCGATATCAGCTTGAATTCGGTATCGAAATATAAAGCCCGTTGTTTACCGTCATTATTGGATTATATTGATAAATATCACAAATTACCACCAGTATTGCCTTTTGGGCTAGCCGCTTTAATTGCTTTTTACAAAGGTACGATGGAGAATGGTAAGTATATCGGGGTTCGCGGCGAAGGCACATATGAAATCCGTGATAATCCTGAAATACTGGAGTTTTTCGCCAAAGCTTGGCAACATCCGCAGGATATCGTGGCCAAGGTCCTATCCAATGTTGATTTCTGGGGCCAAGACTTGACAAAAATTAACGGCCTTTCGGAGCTTGTCAATGAATATCTTGGATCGATCATTGATCATGGAGCGGCACTCGCTGTTAAAAATCTAGTGGAGAGTCTTTGAAATGGAAAAATTTATTAAAATTTCTCCCAAGGATAATGTAGCCGTTGCGCTTGAAGCGACCGAAACAATACCTTTCGGCCATAAGAAAGCCCTTTGCGACATTAAGGCCGGTGAAAATATTATTAAGTACGGTTATTCAATAGGACATGCCACCAGTGATATCAAGTCCGGCAGCCATGTTCATACCCACAATCTAAAAACCAATCTCTCCGGGATCATCGAATACTCGTACAGGGAAAACCCCTCGGCCAGCTTCAAAAGTCGAGCGTCAACCTTTGATGGCTATCTGCGAAAAAACGGGAAAGTCGGAATCCGCAATGAAATTTGGATTATACCAACAGTAGGTTGTGTTAATAACACGGCTGAATTGATTCAAAAGGAAGCCCAGCAGAGATACGGTCATCTATGTGATGGAATTTTCTGTTTTCCACACCCATATGGATGTTCTCAAATGGGCGATGATCAAACCTGTACTCAAAAAATACTCGCTGGTCTGGTGAACCATCCAAACGCTGCGGGAGTACTGGTACTGGGACTAGGTTGTGAAAATAACAATATCGATGGTTTCCGCCCTTTTTTAGGAAATTATGATCAGGAGAGAGTCAAGTTCCTGGTCACTCAAAATGTCGAAGATGAAATCGCTGAAGCATTGATAATGATTCAGGGCCTGGCTCGGCAGGCCTCCATGGATAAAAGGCAACCGGTAAGTACCGAACATCTGATCATTGGACTTAAATGCGGCGGTTCAGATGCTTTTTCCGGAATCACTGCCAATCCTCTTTGCGGTAAAATTGCGGATGAAATATCCGCTCAGGGTGGAAGTGTTATTTTAACGGAAGTGCCTGAGATGTTCGGCGCCGAAACGATCTTGATGGAACGGGCCGCCGATGCTGAAGTCTTTCATGAAATTGTCGCAATGATTAACAGCTTCAAGGATTATTACACCGCTCACAATCAAGTAATTTATGAGAATCCCTCACCGGGTAATAAAGCCGGAGGTATCACCACTCTTGAAGAAAAGTCCCTGGGTTGTATTCAAAAGGGCGGGCAAGCTATGGTGACTGCAGTTTTGAAATACGGGGAACCATGTCGGAAAAAAGGGTTGAATCTGCTTACAGGGCCAGGGAATGATATTGTTTCATGTACCAATATGACAGCAGCCGGAGCCCATCTGATTTTATTTACGACTGGGAGAGGAACTCCGCTCGGTGCGCCTGTTCCAACCATTAAGATCGCTTCCAATTCAGGTTTATCAGAACGCAAACCTAATTGGATCGATTATAATGCAGGGAAAATGCTTGAAAATGTCAGGATTGAAGATAGCGCCGAAGAATTATTGCAATTGATTTTAAACGTCGCCTCGGGAAAGAAAACCCAAAATGAGGAGCACGGGTATAGGGAGATTGCGATTTTTAAGGATGGCGTTACTTTATAAAATTAAAACGGGAGGGTATTACACTTGAGTTTGGATTTGAAATTACGTGAGAAAAGTTTCTATGATGCAATTTCGTTGGGGGAAATCATGCTGCGGCTCGATCCCGGTGATGGCCGGATCCGTACGGCCCGGGAGTTCAAAGCTTGGGAGGGTGGCGGTGAGTATAATGTGGTCCGGGGTCTGCGCAAATGCTTTGGACTTAAAACGGCGTCCGTTACAGCGCTAGCTGATAATGAAATCGGCCGTTTGGTTGAAGATTTCATGCTGCAAGGCGGAGTGGATACTTCCCTTATTAAGTGGGCTCCATATGACGGTATTGGAAGAGTTGTCCGCAACGGATTAAACTTTACTGAGCGGGGTTTTGGGATCCGTGGCGCAGTCGGTGTCTCGGACCGGGGCAATACGGCTGTATCTCAATTGAAGCCGGGAGATATTGATTGGGATTATATTTTTGGAAACTTAGGCGTTTGCTGGCTTCATACCGGGGGCATTTTTGCCGCATTATCGGAAACTACGGCCCAGGTCGTCGTTGAAGCAGTGATTGCTGCCAAGAAATACGGTACGATTGTGTCCTATGATTTAAATTACCGGCCTTCCATGTGGAAAAGTATCGGCGGGAAGGATAAGGCCAGAGAGGTCAATCAAACGATTGCCAAATATATTGATGTTATGATCGGTAATGAAGAAGACTTTACGGCTTGTCTTGGTTTTGAGGTTGAAGGAAACGATGAGAATCTGAAGACCTTAAACATTGAAGGTTATAAAAAAATGCTAGGCAATGTCACCAAAGTTTATCCAAATTTCAAAGTCATCGCTACCACTCTGCGGACAGTCAAATCGGCAACCGTAAATGACTGGAGCGCAATGGCATATGCTGACGGCGGAATTTATTTTGCAAGTGAGTACCCGAACCTTGAAATATATGACCGGGTCGGTGGCGGGGATAGTTTTGCCTCTGGTTTGATCTATGGTCTGATGACAACTGGAGACGTTCAAAAGGCGGTCAATTACGGTGCTGCCCATGGCGCGCTTGCAATGACCACACCGGGTGATACCTCGATGGCGACTAAAAAGGAAGTTGAGGCGCTCATGAAAGGTGCAGGCGCTAGAGTACAAAGATAATTCATTTTCTTACTCTGTGTCTCTGTGTCTCCGTGGCCAATAAATGAATTTAGCCACAAAGACATCGAGACACAGAGAAACCATTTTCATCCTTTTGATTGCCTCTTCTAGCGAAGCTAGCTCCGCAAATTGGCAAAGATTTTCAGTGGCGGGGGTATTATTTATGGGAAATAGTAATTTTTGATCAATTAAAACATTAACTAATGAGGTGAAAAGAATGAAGAAAGAGCAAGTATTATCGAAGATTCAAGAAGCCGGTATCGTCGCTGTGGTACGGGCTGAGTCCAGCGATGGGGCCAAGCGTATTGCCGATGCCTGTATTGAAGGCGGAGTTGCAGCAATTGAATTAACTTTTACGGTTCCCATGGCTCATCGGGTTATTGAGGAATTGGCTGCTACGTATACAAAGGGAGAAATCATTTTAGGCGCAGGGACGGTGTTGGATCCGGAAACGGCGAGGATTGCAATACTTTCCGGTGCAGAGTACATTGTAAGTCCTTGTCTGAATCCGGATATGGTACGTTTGTGCAACCGCTATCGGATTGCCTGCATGCCGGGAATTATGACCCTTCGGGATGCGGTTGAAGCCTTGGAACTCGGAGTCGATATTATCAAGTTATTCCCCGGAGAGGCCTT
>JAEZKW010000030.1 GCA_023415375.1 Bacillota bacterium | reverse complement strand
CAACTTTAATGGGAACCCATCCTATTTTCATTAATTGAAATTGTTTCCTGCCAAGCGGGGCATCCATTATACCAAATCATGGATTACTTCGTACATTTCTATCCCCAACTTGACAACCAGTCCTACATTTTATAAACTAAAAGCAGTTCAAGGAGAGTAGCAGTCATTTTGCAAATATCTCCCGATGTTGGATAAAGTCAACAACGATATTAAAAACATGACTTAATTCCGTACGCTGTACGTACTTTTGAGTTGTGAGACCCCCGACATAATCCGTGGTTCAGCTTATGTTGGAGGTCTTTACTAATGATTAAAAACGACTCAAAGTACGAAAACAACTAATAATAATGAAACCAGTGACTGATTTATTCGGAGGATTTATCAATGAACGCTTTCTGGATTTCTTTTGCGATGATATTTTTAGCGGAACTCGGGGACAAGACCCAATTGGTGGCGCTGACTTTAGCCACATGCTATAATGCCCGAGTGGTTATCTGGGGAATTTTTTGGTCGACCTTAACCATCCATATATTTTCAGCCGGTATTGGCTGGTTGATAGGCGGTCACCTTCCGGCCAGCTGGATTCACTTTGCTGCCGGACTGGCTTTTATTGGTTTTGGCTTTTGGACATTGCGCGGCGATTCGCTGGATGAAGATGAACAATCCTGTGATACCAAGAAAAAGAAAGGCGTATTTTGGCTGGTTTTCGTCACTTTCTTTTTAGCCGAGCTGGGTGATAAAACCATGCTTAGTACGGTGACTTTGGCGGCCGCCAATCCCTTTATTCCGGTGTGGCTCGGTTCAACTGCGGGAATGGTTCTTTCCGACGGCTTGGCGATTGTCGTTGGAAAAGTACTAGGCGCCAAACTTCCGGAACGGTTGATCAAAGTTGGAGCATCGTTAATCTTCTTTGGTTTTGGAATTTTCAGCATGGTGGATGGAGGGCTTAAACTACCCTATTACGCCTGGGTCGGGGGCGTTGTAATCATTTTGATACTGCTTTTGATTTTCTTCCGGAAGAGCCTGCCGTTTATAACCAAGAAAAACAAAATTTCTAGCGAATCAATAAAAGAAGTTGCAGCGGCGAAAACAAATCAAGAAATTTAAAAACAGCCTGATTTATTTTTGTTAATCCGGAATGATTGATTGTCAATGGCCCGCTGGACAGCCAAAATACCATCCAAGTGATCGTATTC
Organism: Bacillota bacterium; assembly: GCA_023415375.1. Lineage (GTDB taxonomy): Bacteria > Bacillota > UBA4882 > UBA8346 > UBA8346 > UBA8346. Next base: position 6,648 of record JAEZKW010000030.1, on the reverse strand, counting down.
ATGCTGGATCAGTTCGGATAAATCACCCTCTACTTGCCAGGACTGATCCTTCCATTCCATATCTTTATACATAATCTTAACCTTTTTGAACCGATTGACCTTCACTTCCAGTCCGGGAAAACTCATACAATCGTCCCACAGCTCAAATTGTTCTAACCCAAATTCTAATCTGGGATTAATCAGGCAATAGGATTGATTATCAAGGTTCATATAAATAATCCGCAAAAATTCTCCGATCTGAGGGGCAGCGATGGCTCTACCAAAGCCATATTTGGCTCTGAAATCGAGGATTGTGTCCTGTAAATCTCTAATGACCTCTCTAACCTTAGTAAGTTCCCCCTTGTCAACTTCCCGTGAAATATTATACAGAGATTGATCACCCAAAAGCAAAATTTCACGTTTAGCCATATTTTTCACCTCGCTATCATATTTCCATCCAAGTAATTATCCACCTACGGCGAGTCTCGACTTGCCGCGCTTTGCCGGGCAACATAAGATTCTATAAAAAATCGGTAATTCCTTTTATAAACAACCAGCAACGAATAACTAATAACCCGTCCCCCATACGACACCCTAGGAAAATTAGAAAGTTCGTTCTCTTTTCACACAAGTCCTAAGCCTAACATATGTATATCATAAAAGTCCTCTTACAGAAAGGAGTTTACCAATGAAACGTTCTCCTGTGATTATGGGAATTCTTTTATTGGCAGTTTTAGGTATATTTTTCAATTTGACTGTTGCCACAGAACCCATGCCGGAAATCAAAATCGCCGGACAATTCGGTCTGGTCTATGCGCCACTCATGATTGCCGATAAATTGCATATCTTCGAAAAGAACGGTTTAAAGCCTGTATGGATGGAATACGGTTCCGGTGCTGCTGTCCGTGAGGCCTTAATCTCCGGGGAAGCGGATGTCGGTTTTATGGGAATTCCCCCATTTTTAATCGGTTGGGAAAAAGGTTGCCCCTGGAAAGTTTCAATGGGATTTGTTGTGGTCCCGGTGGGACTGGTCACCAACAACCCGCAAATTAAAAGTTTAAAGGATTTTAAACCGGATGACAAAATCGCAGTGCCCTCCCCAGGGAGTGTTCAGCATATCTTGTTAGCGATGGCTGCTGAAAAGGAGCTGGGTTCCCCTAAAGCGCTTGATGCCAATATTATGGCGATGCCGCACCCTGATGCACTGGCTGCTTTAATATCGAAGAAAGGACTTACAGCCCATTTTACCACTCCGCCCTATTTGTTTGAAGAGCTGAACCAGCCAGGTTTTCATCTGGTAACCAGTGATAAGTTAGTTTTCGGCCGTCCTTTCAGTTTTAATGTGGGTGTTGCCTCAAAAAAATTTCATGATGAAAAGCCTCTGCAATATCTGGCATTTGTGAAATCCATCAGCGACTCATTTTCGTGGCTGAATGGTAATATGTTTGCTGCCGCTAATTTGCTAGCGCCCGAATTCAAGTTGACACCCCAAAAAACCCTTCAATACCTAAAATGGCCTGGAATGGATTATACAACCAAACCTTATGGCCTAATGGAGTTCGCTTACTTTATGAAAAGAGCCGGTTTTCTTAAAAAAATACCCCAGGATCCATCCGAAATCCTTTGGGAAAATGTAAAATTATAATCGCGCCCATACGCGCCATATCGAGGAACCGCTATGTTTAGATTAAAAACCCTCAACTCCAAAACCTCTCATCAGATTATTTTTATTATTGCCTTGATGGTTGGCTGGGAGCTACTATCTAAGATTGGACACCTCCCAGCTTTGTTATTTCCCCCTTTAAGCAGCATTTTGAAAGAATTGACTATCCAAACCATCAGCGGTGAATTAATCCACCGTACCGGTTTTTCTCTATATTTGATCGGTGTCGGCCTGGGGTTTGCTATCATACTGGCACTCATTTTAACAATATTAGCAGCATGTGTACCAATCATTTCCGAATGGGTGCAGGTTTTAATGGCGATTCTTCATCCACTGCCGGGCATCGCCATTTTACCTATTGTTATTCTTTGGCTGGGCACAGGCCCGCAGTCGATCATTGCAGTCATCGTTATGTCTGCAGTTTGGCCACTCGTGGCAAACTTACTTACCGGACTCAAAACAATTCCCGTCACTCAGCTTGAAGTAGGCAGAAATTTGGGTCTTGGAGGAATCCGACTGGTATGGTCAATTCTATTACCAGGTGCCCTTCCTCATATCTTAAGCGGTTTAAGAGTTGGTTGGGCCCGCGCCTGGCAGGCGGCAGTAGCTGCGGAAATGGTCTTCGGTGCTAGCGGCGGGGAAGGCGGTCTGGGGTGGTTTATTTATAAAGAAAGATTTTTCATGGAAATTGCAGCTGTATTCGCCGGTATGATTGTGATTGTCCTTATCGGCCTTGTTGTGGAGCGATTGTTTTTTGAAGTCATCGAAATAAAAACAATACGCCGCTGGGGTATGACCACCAATTGAGCAAAAGGCTATATTTTAAGGGAGAAAGTTCATGGAAGATGAATTAATCATTCATAACCTCACCAAAACATTTCATTTCGAACGCCGTGAAGTGCGGGCATTCGAAGCTGTGGATTTTTCAGTTCCGAAAGGACAATTTATTTGTATTGTCGGGCCATCTGGTTGTGGCAAATCTACTCTTTTGCGATGCATTGCCGGCCTTGAAACGCCCACGAAAGGAGAAATATCCTGCGGAGGGCAATTCATCGCGAAACCAAGCAAAGACCGAATGGTGGTATTTCAAAGTTTTGAGCAACTCTTTCCCTGGTTGACCGTACTGGGTAATGTAACCTACGCTCTTCAAGTCACGAAGGAAAGAACCACAAAGCAGTATGGAATAACGGTTAAGGGTAGAGAAGAAATAGCCCGCGAATATTTAAGTTTAGTTGGTTTAAATGGATATGAAGATTTATTTCCTCACCAACTATCGGGGGGTATGAAACAAAGAGTTGCTATCGCAAGAGCACTGGCCGTAAAGCCTCGGATACTCTTAATGGATGAACCTTTCGGCAGCTTGGATGCTTTTAGCCGCAGTATCTTACAGGAAGAATTATTAAGGATTTGGCAGGAAACGAAAACTACAATTCTATTTGTAACTCATAGCATCGAAGAATCCATCATCCTCAGTGACCAAACCATCATTTTTAGTAACAGTCCGGGAAAAGTTAAATCGATTATTGTTAATAATTTAGAAAGGCCCCGCTTACCTGAAACTTCAGAATTTATAGAGCTTTGGAAAAGACTTAATAAATTATTAGGGCTACATCCGAAAGTCCCAACCGAAACAAGCATACGCCGCCGGACAATTTTCAATGAAGCGGAAATGATTCAACCGGTCCTATGATTACTCGACACCTTTATGTAAGACTTTTAACAAATTATTCATCATTTATGGTTCGTATGTAAATATTATGTTATGATAAATGACTTCTAAATATCCTGCTGGTAATTTTATGGTAAAATAATAATACGACGGAACCAGAGGATGATAAGAAATGAAAATGCACCTTTAAAAACTAACCGCTTTTTATGCTCGTATGACCATTACCAAATTGGTGATTGTCGGATTCATAACCATACTCGCTCTCCTCACCATCATTAACATTGTTGTTTTGTTTGGAATTCAAGGCATTGTTCATAGTTACGAAACCATTGTCGAGAATGATACGATCCGTAACAATGAAAACGAATTAGTGAAAATTTTTGATAACTTCCACTATATATATCAATTCGCCGCGAATGATATTAAACAAACACAATCGTTATCCATTGATAACGGAGTCGCTTTAATGAGTTCCATGTTGGATATTGATGTTCATACCAAAGAGATCATTGAGTACTTACAGAAAAACGAAATTAAGGGCAATAAAATCCTTCTAAACCGCTTAAATAGAAATTTGAGATTCATTCGCTTATATAAATCCACCAACGACATTACAAGCATTGAAGTACTCAATGATATCGCAAACGGAGTCACTTCTGTTCAGGCAATTATAAACAACGATTTATTTCCATTGCTTAATGAAACTGCTGACAATTCAACACAGCAAGCTGAGAATAAAACCATCCTCTCCATTTGGATTATTATCGGTTCAAATTTACTGGTTTTTGGATTGGTCATACTCCTCGTTGCTACCATCCGCCGCATTGTAAAAGGGCATCGGGAGCCCATTATTGAAACTGCTACTCTTTCAGCCAATAATGCTCAAGATGTTTCCAAATATACTGTTGCCAATAGAGAAGCAATTGGCCAAGTAAAAAATGTCTTTTCGGAAATGAGCCGGGCTTTCGAAAGTATCACCGAAAGCACCCAAGATTCCACTGCCGGTATTCAAAAAATTACCAATTCCACAGAAAAGGCAGCAGAGTCTCTTAAAACTTTATCAGACCAGGCTTTTCGAATTTATGACCATTTAACTCAAAACCAAATCGAAATCCAAGGGAGCCAAACTCATTTACTACAACTTCGCGATAAAATTCATGAATCAACCAACCGGATTCAGGCCAATACCGAGACCGCTGCTGAACTTCATAATAAAATTGTGGCGCTTGCCAATCAAGTCGAAGGAATTGATCGTATTTTAAAAACAATTGATAATATCAAAGAACAAACTACAATGTTATCATTAAATGCCGGGATAGAAGCTGCCCGGGCTGGAGAACACGGTAGGGGCTTCGAGATTGTGGCAAAAAGGATCCGTCACCTTTCGGAACAATCCGGCGAGTCTACTTCAGAAATTCATGCTATTATTGAAGAGATCCATCAAGCAGTTATAGAGGTTGAAGCAACAATGACTGAAGTCATTCATGGCGTAAAAAGTTCGGCCGAAGAAATCGCCGGGGTCAGTGAGGAATTTAACGATTTAAGGGAATCCCATAAAAAAGTCTTGTCAGGGATTGACGCCCTAATGCGGCAGGCTAACAGTCAATTAATAGCTACGCGCAATATCGAAGAATCTTCCGAGAAGATTACCGCCGAAGTACAGCAAATTTCGGCGTTATCGGAAGAAGTTTACGCTTCGATGGAGGAATTATCGGCGGAAGCCGAAAATGCTCTCGAGCAATTAGAATTGGTGGACGGAAATGTCCAACGTACTTCCGAAATGCTTATAATCAGGAATTACTTGCCAAACAAGTGAATAAACATGTATCCTCATTGTGATAAAACAAGGATCAATTATGGCCTACTCCACGGCTTCCAATTTAGGCACTCGACGTCTTCGAAATCGCTCATCCCTTTGTTTTATTACAATCGTCCCAGCAATCAAATCATGAAGTGTTTGTTTCTTTTTCATAAAAAACATCATCCAAAACCCGGCCAAAAGAAAGAGGGCGGAGAGAATCTTACTCCAATAACGGGCATTCGCTTGTCCAAAAGTAATTCCCTGGTCATCGGCATCGGCCACGACCAGTCCCATTATTTTCTTTCCCAACGTTCCTTGAAGTTTAGAGCTTTCAAACCAGGTAAAGTAAATCCAATTGAGCCCGAAAGCAAATACCAAACCAAACCCCACAGCAAATGATCCGATGATATGAAAATCTACATGATGTCTGCCAATCAAAGACATCAGCAAAATCAGACCGCTGATGATGGAGGCCAACAATCCCTCGCCCCCTGCTAAAATACATATATCAAGGATGATGGCAGCGGCACGTCGCCAGAATCCCGAATAAACTTGTGCCGATTCGCCCATCTCCGACTTTGGTTGATCTTTTTTGGGTGTTTTCTGGCCCATGATTTCTTCCAGAAAACCACAATTACTACAAGCCACTTGATCTTCGGCTAGTTCAGCGCCGCATCTCAGACAGTGCAATTGGTTTCTCTCCCATCACGATAATTATCTTTTGCTTCATTATCGGAATTACTTTGATATTTATTTAACCAGTTAATTTCCAGAAACCAGTTTACAACGTGTGCTTTACGAGTAAGCCATCCAGAAAAGATAAATTTATCAAGGGTCAAAACCTTTTTTAGTCAAAGAACTCTCAAATAAAATTTCTTCTCTTCCAAGCAGTTCAATGGCAAATCTCTGATGCCGCCCTGATTTTCGGTAATCCGTTTTTGCAAATAAAAAAACTTGCCCCGAAGTTTGGACAAGCATTCATTGACAAAGAAATCTGTAAATATTTTAACATGAATCCGGCAAGTAACTTTCAAAAACGCTTCAATTAATAACTTGCCGGATTCTGGAGAAAACCCGATCCGGCCAATTTTTCTGTGCCTTTTCAGAAAAATTGCAATGTACTTGCCGGATCGAGGTTTAATTTAGCATTGGTTTCATCTTCCAGATACCTAGTGGAAACGCTAAGGTCAATCAATAATAATCTTAAATGGTTTCTTCACATTGCTTTCCACATTTCGTTTGACTCCACTTTGCGTTTCTTTAACAATCGTTCGCAGATATTGGTAAATCCCCAAATTTGAATAATCCTTATTCCCTAGCCCCAAACGGTTCGCCAGATAAAATAAAATAACTTCCCGCTTAGGGTGCGGAATTGTAACGGTAAAAACAACTCCAAAATTGTGGCCAGCTTAGTTTCCAGAGTATCGGTTTGCTCGTAATTGAGAAACAAAATGACCTCGTTTTTTGCTTCATAATTGGCATACACCAGTGATTCCGGAAAAATTTGATGCATGGTGTTCTCTAACGAATACAGGG
>JAEZKW010000387.1 GCA_023415375.1 Bacillota bacterium | reverse complement strand
GCCAGTCTGGTAAGAAGTGCGGCTCAGGATTTTTTGGTCGAACAAGGCACTGTCATTATGATACCGCCCGGGACTATCCACCAATGCAATCCAAAAGATTTGAAATCTTGGCAATTCCAAATGTTATATTTAAAAGCCGATTGGGTGGGGTCGTTACTGGACACCACGCCTACAAATTTGTTTATATCAGTAAAGCATTTGGAGCCGAATGATTTTCAGCGAATGCTGCAATTATTCCGGCTCCTCCAAGATGAATTGCCTGGACTTCAGAAGGAGACTCAACTGATTACCGAATTGCAATGCTTTTTCGATTTTGAGGGTTACTTTCAACAAAAGCCCAATCTTATGCCGGTAAATCTTCAGCTGATGCAAAGAGTCCAAAATTATCTACAGAACAATTTTCTGGAGAAGATTAGTCTCGATGATTTAGCTTCGATTGCAGGATTAAATAAATTCCATTTATTGCATTGTTTCAAAACAGCCTATAAGACAACCCCCCATGCTTTTCAAACGATGCTCAGGATTAATTTTGCCAAGGAGCAATTGCAAAAGCGGAGGGATGAGGCAATCATGGTTATAGCCCAAGATGCAGGGTTTTATGACCAGAGCCATTTTGTGAAGGCGTTTAAACAATATATAGGAACTACGCCGTTGGAATACCGTTTGGGACAGTAAAGTTATAGTTATTTGTAAATAGTTATCGGCTATCGGCTACTGGCTTAAGAGGAAGAATGTTCACCTGGCTTGAAAAATTATTTGATATTGATTTATAATTGCTGGCAACCGTAAAAGACTCAATTTTTTACTAGCTCTTTCCGTCAAAAAGAGAGATAATGATTTTAATTGTAATTTAGGAACGGAGGAGCGTTTTTATCATCATGAAAAATCAAAATTTGCTAGGACATTTACTGGCCCTGATAACGGTATTCATCTGGGGTGTTACTTTTATCTCAACGAAGATTCTTTTAAAAGAATTAACACCGGTAGAAATATTATTTTATCGGTTTATCATAGCTTATATAGTTTTATTCCTCATATACCCAAAAATCCAAAAAAGTATCAAGTTCCGCGAAGAAATACTTTTTTTATGTTTGGGCGTTACCGGCGTCACTTTCTATTTTCTCTTTGAAAACATCGCCCTCCAATTTTCACTGGCTTCTAATGTCAGTTTGTTAATCTCTGCCGCCCCTATTTTGACAGCGATTGTAGCTCATTTCACTGTTCATGACGAAAAACTAAGCCGTCGATTGATCGAAGGCTTCTTTGTGGCAATAGCCGGAATATTCCTGGTAGTCTTTAATGGAAAATTGGTATTGAAATTGAATCCTCTGGGTGACATGTTAGCAATTCTTGCGGCGCTCGTTTGGGCAATTTACTCCGTGTTATTGAAGAAAATCGTACCGGATTGGCATCCTGTCTATGTTGTTCGTAAAACATTTTTTTATGGCTTATTAACGACTGTGCCGTGGCTTTTTTGGTTTAAAGCCGATCTGAAAGTCAGTCATCATGTTGATTTACCAATAGTTTTCAATATTTTATTTTTGGGACTGATTGCTTCGGCATTATGCTATGTTATGTGGAATCAGTCCGTCAAAAGAATCGGGATTGTGAAATCCGGTAATTACATCTATTTGGTACCGCTGGTTACCATGATTACTTCAATCCTGATTTTGGGGGAAAAAGTAAACGGATTGATGATCTTGGGAGGGTTATTAATATTCTGCGGGGTTTACATTGCAGAACGAGGTTTTGGGTTTGGTGAGCGTTCGAAGAAAGTTTCCCAAATAAGCGAAGTTCCGGTTCGTAGTAAATAAAGGATCCCTGATTCGTGTGCGGGCTGACCGGGACTGTAGTCTGATTGACTCATGTAGTTTAGAACCAAGAAAGAAAATAGCCCCAATTAAAATGAATGCTGGTAAAACAATTTTTTACAAGGCAAGTTTCCTCCGATAAGGTATTCTGGAAAAAAACCTTTGGGAGGAAATTTTTATGAAATTGGTGATTATTATTAACCAGGAATTGCCATTGGGACTGATTGCAAATACTGCGGCAGTTTTGGGCTTAAGTCTAGGGGATAAGGTTTCTGGCTTAACCGGGCCTGACATCCCCGACAAAAACGGCCGAATCCATGCCGGGATAACCAAGGTCAATATTCCGGTGCTGGGAGCAGATTCCATATATTTGAAGAGCCTGTATGAACGCCTTTTGGAGGATCATGATGGCGATATTCAAATCATTGATTTTAATACAGTAGCTCAGCGGTGTAAAAGTTATGATGATTATACTCGGGAACTTGCCGCCTGCAGCCAGGAAACTCTTCATTATTTGGGTCTCTGTTTGTATGGACCGGATCAAAAGATTAACAAGTTAACTGGAAATCTTGGGCTTTTAAGATAATTTTACAATCTTAAGATATTCATCGTTCCACCATTGACAGGAAGTAAACCATTTGTTATATTCGTAGTGAACTAAATAATCAGCGATGAAAAAGAGAGTCATTTTTGGACCGCATAGAGAGTCGGGGCTCGGTGAAACCCGATCGGTTGAATAATAGGCTGGCGCTTTGGAGTTGATAATGTAAAGAGGATGCATCATAACTTCGTTACGCTTCATCATAACTTTGTTATGCTGACATCAAACAGGGTGGAACCGCGGGAAACTCTCGCCCCTGAAGGGAAAAGGGTTTCTTTTTTTTATCTAGGGAGGTTATTGTAGGATTGATACAGCTTAAACTTAAAGGTTTTCAAAAGGAATTAATACGGCTATTAAAAAGAGACTGGCGTTTTTTTCTATGGACTTCCTGGTTTTTGATCCTGGGTATTGGTATTGGCCTCAGTTTACCGAAACAAAACCCTATAATTTCTACAGTTACTGAGCTCATACTCCAAAAATTTGAAAAAATGCAGCATTGGTTTATCCATGCTCCACTAGTCGGGAAAATTGCGATTATCTGGGTCAATAATATTCTGGCTTCTTTTGGGACTATTGCCTTGGGAATACTACTGCTTTTCCCTTCGATATTTATTTTATTGGAAAATGGAATTGTTTTAGGCATATTTCAAAAGATAATCGGAGTACAAAATGGTGTAGCACCTATTTGGTTTTATTTATCCTTGTTACCGCACGGGATTTTTGAAATACCAGCTCTCATTATAGCGACTGCTCTTGGTATTCGCTTTGGTTCAATTCCTTTGAGGTTTTTATATTATTACCTAAAAGGAACTGGCACTCCTCCTTTATTTAAGGACTTTTTTAAGGATTTACGCTGTTATGCGGCTTTAATTGTTATAATGCTCGTTGTAGCGGCTATTTTGGAAGTGACCGTGAGTCCATATCTGGTAAAGATGTTTGGTACAAAACTAATTCATATTTAGCTTTTGAGGTTGATCAAAAATAATTGAAACGGGGGATTATAAATGTCTGAAGTGCAAGCTACGACAACAATGGAGAAAATCGTCTCATTAGCCAAACGGCGGGGATTTATTTTTCAGTCCAGTGAGATTTATGGAGGATTAAATAGTTGCTGGGATTATGGCCCACTCGGCGTTGAGCTGAAAAACAACGTAAAACAGGCTTGGCGTCGTAAAGTCATTCAGGAACGGGATGATATGGTGGGACTTGATGCTGCCATTTTAATGCATCCTAGAGTTTGGGAGGCCAGCGGCCATGTGGCCGGATTTTCTGATCCGATGGTTGACTGTAAGTCTTGTAAACAACGCTTTCGGGCCGATCATTTGGAAGGAGATAAATGTCCGGCTTGTGGCGGAGAATTAACCGAAGCCCGTCAATTCAATTTGATGTTTAAAACCCATATGGGTCCGGTGGAAGATAGTGCAGCAGTGGTTTACCTCCGTCCTGAAACAGCCCAGGGTATTTTCGTCAATTTTAATAACGTTTTAACGACGACCCGCATGAAGCTGCCTTTTGGCATCGCTCAGGTTGGGAAATCATTTCGTAACGAAATAACTCCAGGTAATTTTACATTCAGGACTCGGGAATTTGAGCAAATGGAGATTGAGTATTTTGTTAAACCCGGTACCGATGAGCAGATCCATCAGGAATGGATTAAGCAACGCTTTCAATGGTACCTCGATCTGGGATTAACCAAAGAAAGACTGCGTCTACGAGAGCATGAAAAAGATGAACTGGCCCATTATGCCAAGGGTTGTTACGATATTGAGTATTTCTTCCCGATGGGTTGGTCAGAGCTTGAAGGTATTGCCAACCGTACTGATTTTGATTTGACCCAGCATTCCAAGTACAGTGGTCAGCGGATGGATTATTTTGATCAGGAAACCAATGAACATTTTATTCCTTATGTTATCGAACCTTCTGCGGGAGCAGATCGGGGCACACTGGCTTTCTTATTGGACGCTTATCACGAAGAACCGGATAAGGATGAAATCAGGGTTGTACTGAAGCTTCATCGGGCTTTAGCACCTTACAAAGTGGCTATTCTGCCATTATCGAAAAAAGAGCCGCTGCTTCAAATGGCTGGAGACATTGAGAAAGAATTACGCAAATACTGGATGGTTGATTACGACGACTCGAAAGCAATCGGACGCCGTTATCGTCGCCAGGATGAGATTGGGACTCCTTATTGCGTAACTATCGATTTTCAAACCGTAGAAGATAAAGCGGTCACCGTAAGGGATCGTGATACCATGGAACAAGAACGGATTCCCATTGCCGAGTTGACCAAATATTTAATGGAAAAGTTAGCTTGGTAAGTATTCATTCAATCAACAGATAAGTCGCAAACAAAATCAATTGCCACCAGTATGCGAAGTCGCAGAGGAAAGATCAACACCAACATATGGTTTATGACAATCCTCAAACACTTATCCTGGTGGTTCTTTTTATCTGTTTTTTGGTTTCTAACTTTCATATCTTAATTTGTCCCGAAGTAGATATCGGAAAGGTTTTAAAGATATGGTGCAAATCATTTAATACTAGATGTTTGTGACAGACAAAAGGTTTGATTATAGAAAAGCTGGGGGGGAGGCTCCCGGCCTATTTATATTTCTTATGATACACTCAAGCCAGTTTAATGAGCATTTCAATCCATTGTCCACAGGAAGCCTCTATGAACGACTTGGTTATCCAGCTTCTTTTGAATTTGTAACGCCTCTCTTAATGATTGCTTACTTATTTCTGAACGTCAAAAGCGTCCCCTAGCATTTCGGACAATTATGACACCATTGATTATCTGATATATGACCATAGATGGTGAAAATTGAAACCAAGAGTTAGTTTCATGTTTTCTATAATAAATTACCAGGATTAGAAGGTTTTTTTAAAATGACAATGAATTTTATTAATAAAGTATTTAATTTATGGATTCCTTCAAAAAAAAACTACAGTTATAGAAATAATCAAAAGTAAATCGCTTCATGCATTAAAAATAGCGCCGAAAACATTGTTTATTTTACATAAAATCAGTAAATAGGGTGTGTGCGATGACAGATCTGCAGAAATTAAAAGAGATGGGTAATACCAGAGTTATCAAGGCTAATGATTATGTATTTAAACAAGGTGAAATCGGCAATGAAATGTATATCATTTTATCTGGAAGGGTTGTAATAACTCTCACTACCCAAAATGGTTCTTCTATGACGATTTCCCGCTTAGGGATTGGTGATTTTTTAGGTGAAATGTCATTGGTTGATAGCTTGCCGCAAAATAGTTCGGCGCTGGCTGAAATAGATACTACAGTGATCGGGATCACCAAAGACAATTTTCAAAATGCCATTTGTGAACCCACTTCAATTCCTTATCGGATCATTATCGGAATGGTGCATCAAATGAATCAATTACATAATGAAATCGCTAAATTAAGCAGTAGCCAAACTTTGACTGAGTCAATGAATGATTCAAATGCTGCTATCGGTAAAGATTTACCGGGGGAGACAAAAGAATTAGACCAGGTTCAAAGTGATAATCCTTCTCAGACAGTCGGAGCTTTAGATATCAATCCTGTTATCAGCGGTGTTGGTAATTTATTTCCGGATGGGCATAAAAAATATGGCCAGGTTGCTCCCAGTAGTTTCGGTGACTATTTAATCGCCAGCCAATCCACCTGTCCTGTTTGCGGTAATATTTTCGAAGCAAAAAAACTATATCAATCGAAAATGAAGTTGCAGACAACGGATCATGATTTCAGAAAACATTATGTGGACTTCGAACCAATATGGTATTCGATCTGGGTTTGTCCGAAATGTTATTACGCCAACTTTTATACAGATTACAAAGATATACCTCCATATAAAAAGCAGGCAGTACTTACCAAAATGGAGGAAATAAAAAAGCAATTTACTTTTGAATTTAGTGAACCTCGAACTATCGATCAAGTATTTGATGCTTTTTACTTAGCCTTGGTTTGTGCGGAGCTGGCCCATGCTAGTTCCTTGAGGATTGGGAAAATTTGGATGCAATTGTCCTGGCTCTATCACGATGTTCAGGATCAGGAAATGTTTAGCATTGCTTCAGCCCAAGCGCTGAAGGGATATTATGATGTAATATATAAAACCGGAGAGAGTCTGTCGATTGCCCAGGCTCAACAATGCTTTTTATTACTGGGTGAACTTTATTTACTAAAAGGGAATGAGAAAGAGGCTTTACGCCATTTTTACACGGCCATTAAAAAAGACGGTGGCAAAGAGGCCTTCAATCAACAAGCAGAAGAGCGAATTCATGACATTCGTAGAGCAAAAATGAATTTTTAGGGTTCTTAAAGATTCGGCAAGCTGACATTATGATGAGTGATAACGTGGTTAAAAGAAACTGACTCAAAAGAAAATTCATTGATAGAGATACAATATATGCATATTTGCTTATTCATTGAAGCGATATATTGTATATCTAGTATGTTCCATATTTAATTGATTTTAAAGCACTTTTGAGACAGCTATTTAGCCCGCTTGATATTGTTGTTCACAAAGGTGTGCGTAAATGCCTCCGTTTTTGATTAATTGAGCATGCGGCCCACTCTCGGCAATTTTACCGTCTTGGATAACGATAATCCGATCGGCACTTTGGATTGTTGATAGACGATGGGCAATAATGAAGGAAGTCCGTCCTTTGAGTAACACCAATAAAGCGTTTTGCAACTCTTTCTCAGTTTGGGTGTCAATATTCGAAGTCGCTTCATCCAAGATTAATATCCGTGGACCACGTATTAGCGCCCTGGCAAAAGCGATTAGTTGACGCTCTCCCAGTGAAAGACTGCTACCCCGTTCATGAACCTCGCTGTTATAACCATTCGGCAAAGAAGTAATATACTCGTGGATACCAACAGCTTTTGCAGCCGCAATGATTTCAGGCATTGCTGCATCAGGTTTGCCATAACGTATGTTCTCAGCAATGGTCCCTGAAAAAATGAAGGTGTCTTGCAATACCATGGCGATTTGTTTTCTATAATCTTGTTGAGCAACATTCCTTAAATCAAGGCCATCGATTTTGACTGAGCCTGCCACCGGATCGTAAAAGCGGCTGAGTAAGTTAATAATGGTTGTTTTACCGGCTCCGGTAGGTCCAACCACTGCGATGACTTCTCCAGGTTTAACTTCGAAATTGAAATCCTTTAAAATTAGTTTTTCCGGCGTATAGCCAAAGTCGACTTGACTGAAGGTTACTGCGCCTTGAATTTTTTTCATGGCGATGGGATTCTCGGGATCGGATACCTCGGGTTGGTAATCCATAAGTTCAAAAATCCGTTCGCAGGAAGCCATTGCATTGCTGATAACATTGAAGAGATTGCTTAAATTTTGAATGGGCTGGAAAAAACGATTAATGTAATTGGAGAACGAAGCAATAGTTCCTAAGGTTATCCAGCTATGAAGGTACAGAACACCGCCAACTGCGACTACTGCTGCAGTACCGATAATATTTACAAAGCCAATAGCCGGCCAAAAAAAGGCATTTATAGGGATGAAGCGCAATCCAGCCAGGAAATTTTCCTGATTGATGGCGGTAAAAAGGCTCATATTCACTTTCTCGCGAGCATAGCCTTGGGTCACTCGGATGCCCATTAAGGACTCGTTTAAATTAGAATTAACTGCCGATAATGTGCGGCGTATCTTTCTCGATACTTCAAGCATTCGGTTTCGTACAAACACAGCCAACCAAATGGTAAAAGGAGTGACTAAAAAAATAATCAACGACATGCGCCAATCGAGCCAAATCATCATTCCAAGTAGCCCTACCAGAGTGAGAGTATCGGCAAAGGCCGTACTTACACCGGAAGTCAGCAATTCCTCCAAAGAGTTCACGTCATTGGTAACCCGGAGCATTATCCGTCCTGTTTTCTGGCGGTCAAAGAAACTGACGGAAAGAAACTGGATATGTTCGAACAAATCACGGCGGATATCAAAAATAGCGTGTTGACCGATGGAATTCATTAAATTGCTTTGGATCAGTTGCCCTAAGTACTGGATTATGGCAACCCCAATATATATCACAGCGATTTTGGTGAGACCTGCTGGGTCGTGTCTCGAAATATAACGATCAATTCCAATGCCGAGCAGGTAGGGAAGAAGCAATGCAGCCCCAATAGCAACCATTGCGGCGGATATCATGGCAAAAACATTCAAACGATAAGGTTTTAGGTAGACAATGGTCCGCCTGAGGAGTCGGCCGTCAAAGGGTCTTTTATCATCGAACTCCTCATCTTCGGAGAGCACGATTAAGCCTTTTTTTGCTTTTGCCACAGGCGTCGTGAATTGCGGTTCCATATTATCCCTCTTTCCATTGGTAGCCGATTTAAGCATTCGTTTGCTTAAGCATTCGTTTTTTTAAGTGTTCATTTTGTTTACGCATTCTCTTGGAATTCCTGCATGGTTTGAATGCAATAAAGTTCTTGATAAAACGGGTCCAGATCCATTAAATCTTCATGAGTTCCTTGGGACCGGATTTCTCCGCTTTCGAGGATAATGACTCGATCTGCAAGCCTCGCTGTTGAAAGACGTTGTGTGATGATAATGGTTGTACGCTCGGACATTAATTCACCTAAAGCCGCCTGAATTTCCCGTTCTGTTTCTACATCGACGCTGGAAGTGGAATCATCGAGGATTAATATTTTGGGATTTAAAAGAATCGCTCTGGCAATCGCCACTCGTTGTTTTTGGCCTCCAGATAGTCCGACGCCTCTCTCTCCAACGATGGTACGATAACCTTCCGGTAATTTCATGATATATTCATCGATTTGGGCCGCTTTAGCCGCTTTTCGAATTTCATCCATACTGGCGCCGGGTCTTCCAAAAGCAATGTTATCGGCGATAGAGGCTGAAAACAAGAAAGTTTCCTGTAAAACCAAACCAATCTGCCTACGCCACCAATTCAAATTTAACTCCGTTAGTGACACTCCATCCACTCGAATATGACCTTGTTGCGGGTCATAGAAACGGGGTATCAGACTGACCAAAGTGCTTTTACCGGAACCGGTCAGGCCGATGATAGCTACTTTTTCACCAGAGGCTACCGTTAAATTAAGATCCTTAATAATAGGGTACCAATCGGGTGATTCCGGGTTTTGATAACCGAAGGTTACTTTTACAAATTCAATTTTACCGCTTAACTCGGGTAATACTTTGCCGCCGTCCTTGGGTGAGGCAATTTCTTCCGGTTGGTTTAAGATTTCAGTAACCCGTTTTACAGCTCCTTCCACCTGCCGTATTTGATTGGTGTTCGGTGCTAGCATGGTAAAGGGCCAATTAAGCATGGTTAAGTAAAAAACAAAACTAATTAATTTTCCAAGGGACATTTGCCCTCGAATCACTCTGAATCCACCATACCAAAGAATGGCTGCCATTCCGATGGAGGCCCCCAAAATTAAAAAAGGTTGTAAAAGGCTCTGGAGTTTGGTTACGTTTAAGTTTTTATTCAACATGATTCCGTTTTCGGTACCAAACTTTGTAATTTCGGAAGTCTCCATTGCAAAGGCTTTGACGACTCTGATCCCGGTGATATTCTCCTGCACTTTGGCATTGAGAATTCCTGCCTGAACTTGACGTTCTATAACAGCCCTTCGCATTTTATTACTGAAAACTAATGTGATTGGAATAATAATCGGGGCGATTGCCAGGCATACTAAAGCCAGCTTCCAATCGGTAACAAAGAGTAAACAGGCTATGATTGTAAAATACATATAGATTTGGGAACGGTGTTCGATGTTATATGCATAAAAATTCTTAATCAACTCGATATCCAATGTTAGCCGCGACATTAAATCGCCAACACGGACTCTATTATAAAACCGAAACGAGAGGGCTTGAAGTTTCTGGTATAACTGGTTTCGTAAATCTCGGACCACTTTGGTTCCGGTGTACCAAAACAAGTAAATCATGGGAAAAAGAAACAGTGCCCGCATTAAACCTGCCAAAAGTAAAAAACCGCACCACTTCGCTAGTAACCATCCACTGTCGGGCCGTTTCCCAAGAACCGGGAAAACGTAATCCCAGATATGCCCGACACCCCAAGGAACAACATACATTAGGCTATTTTGAATCAGCATCAATATAAAACCCGTACAGAACAACCACCTGTACGGGCGAAAATATGGATATATTTTTTTGAAGATTTTAATCGTCATTGCGATTCATCCTTTGATTACGATTCATAGGCTCATTTGGAACATATATACGCTATATACGCTAAAACTTTAATAGATCCCTTTTTAAAAAATTGTTAACCTTTTCAAACCAAAATCGCCTTATAGATTCTAGCGTGTCTGTAGCAAAAAAATGATTTTCCAAGATTATTTTAAAAAATAGAGTTGTTTAACAAAAGGTTTCAAACTAATTCCATAGAATTAATTTATAAATGGAATGAAAGTTTTTAAAGTTTTTTCGGAGGCTAATCGAACCAATGGAAATCAACGATCTTATTGCTAGGCTCAATTTCCTTTATCATAAGCGCCAAACGCAAGGGTTAACAGCAGAAGAACTGGATGAACAAAGTAAATTGCGGAGTCAATACATTGATATTATTAAAGGTAATGTTAAGACGGAATTAAGTAGGATCCGGTTGGTGGATACGGATGATCGTAATTCCAATCATGACCATCATCTCTGCGGAATTGATTGCAATTTAGAAAAACATTAGACTAGAAAGGAATAAAAAAAGATCAGAAACCTTCTGACCCGATTTGTTAAAATATTTTTACCAAGAGTGAGAATGTGAAAGCTGGAGATACGTTCAGCTAATTTACTGGGATATTCTAAGAAAGTCAATTATCAAGATTGTTCGTTACTAGTTTTTTTGGTATCATTTAAATTCATTATTATGAATAAATTACAAAAACCAAATTAAATATACCATAATTCCATAAAAATGTCAAGAGTAAGAGTGAAACCAACCATGGAAGGAATCTTCTTTTCAAGATTACAGTAGACATTTCGATACAAGGCCATTGCGAAGAGAGTCGTATGATGAGTTACAACTAAAGGGAGAGTGAATTCGGCATTGGATAAAGTCACATCAACCAAGGTCAATGTTTCTGGTTTTGATAAATTGCTGCGTCAAGGGAAAGAGAACGGTCGGGCTAATACGAAAGATATTGAAAATGTTCCGGAAAAGGAAGAGGTTTCAGTCGCATATGAGTCGGAATTGGATGAACAACGAGAAGAGGAATTGAACGATATTGGAATTGAAGAAATTACCGAGCCGGAAACAGATGGAACCGATACCGACCCTAATTTAGCTTTTGAGCAGGCTGAACCTGATTCAATGTTTCCGGTAGATGGCTTCATAACCGATAATGTTGCATTGGATGATCCAGTGCGGATTTACCTGAAAGAGATTGGCAGAGTTCCTTTACTAAGTGCGACACAAGAGGTTGAACTTGCCAAACGGGTTGAGCACGGGGATGAAGAAGCCAAACAAAATCTTATTGATGCCAATTTACGATTGGTTGTAAGTATTGCCAGACATTATATCGGACGGGGAATGTTACTTTTGGATTTGGTTCAGGAGGGGAATCTGGGACTTATCAAAGCAGTAGATAAATTTGATTATCGTAAAGGTTATAAGTTTAGTACTTATGCAACCTGGTGGATTCGGCAGGCTATCACCAGAGCGATTGCTGATCAAGCCCGAACTATTCGAGTACCGGTCCATATGGTAGAGACAATTAACAAATATACCCGTATTTCGAGACAGCTCGCTCAAACTCTCGGTCGAGAGCCAACTTCTTCGGAAATAGCCACGGAGATGCAAATCACCGAAGAGCGGGTCAAGGAGATTGTTAAAATTGCCCAAGAGCCGGTTTCCCTAGAGACTCCGATTGGTGAAGAAGAAGACAGCCATCTTGGAGATTTTGTCGAAGATCATGATGCGCGGGCGCCAGTAGAAGCAGCATCTTTTAAATTGCTCAAAGAAAAATTAGCTGAAGTGATGGGAAGCTTAACCCAAAGAGAGCAACAGGTATTATGCTTGCGATTTGGCTTAGACGATGGCCGTTCCCGCACTCTCGAGGAAGTTGGTCAATATTTTCATGTGACTCGGGAGAGAATCCGTCAGATAGAGGCCAAAGCTCTCAGAAAACTGAAACACCCCAGTCGAAGTAAACAATTAAGAGATTTTCTGGATTAGAAATTGATTCTTTCTCGGTGCCTCTGTGGCTAAATCAATTGGCCATAGAGACACCGAGAGGTAACATTTTGATTCATATTACAGATTACAGAGGGTGGGTATTTACTTTACCCTTATTTTAGTTTCCACGGACATTCCCGGTAATAAAACCATTGTATCCGGAACGTGATCCAGTAGGATTTTTACTGGCACTTTTTGAGTGGTCTTGGTGGTATCGCTTATTTGAAAAGGTGGATCAACTATTTTCGCAGCAATTTGGGTAACCCGGCCTTTTAACGGGCGGCCCGGATAAGCATCAACATAAATTTCTGCTGATTCACCCGGACGGACCAGTCTGATTTTGGTTTCTTCATAATTGGCGGTAACCCATATATGATTCAGGTCGTTAATTAAAAAGATAACTTGGCCGGCCTGGGCAACCTCTCCAGGCATGACCGAACGTTTGGCGATAATACCGGAAATAGGAGCCAGTATGCGGGTGTTACTTAATTGGGTTTGAATAACTCCCAATTGAGCATGGGTATTACTAAGCTGATCTTGAGATATTTTAAATTGGACTTTGGCAGTATCGAGAGCGCTTTTGGTATGAGCATATTGCTCTTTTGAAATAACCCCGCCTTTGAATTGGAGATCAGCACGCTCGAAATCATCCTGGGCTTTTTCTAGATTGACTTTATTTAAAGTCACATTTTCTTCGGCCGATACCAGTCCGGTGCTATATTGGTTTTCTTGAGCCTTTAAGTCAGAATCATCAAGTTCAGCCAACAATTGTCCCACGTTGACCTTAGCGCCTTCATCCACGGTTAAATTATGGATTCGTCCCATCATTTTTGAACTAACAGAAACATGATCACCATCAATGGATGCATCATCAGTATAGACATACTTGAATGAATTAATCCAGTAATACAGTCCTCCCAATCCGGCAACGATGAGGACGATAAGGATGATTCCTCCGATGATTACGGGTTTTTTGTGTTCAGGGGTTTTGGATGGCATGGATTTTTCTTCCTTCCTATATTTTAACTTTGATCTATCTTCAGGTATGAAACACCTAGGTAACTATGTTTGGTTTAAAAGTTAATGGCCAGCAGCTGATAGCTAACGGCTAACAGCTAACAGCGCGCCCGTCTACACCGCCTGTTCATCCGTATAGGCCCCGGTAAATTGGCTATTATAAAGGTCGGCATAAAAGCCACCCTGGGCAATGAGTTGTTGGTGGTTACCCATTTCAATGATGGTACCGTTATTCATGACTAAGATTAATTCCGCATCGCGAATGGTTGAAAGTCGGTGCGCGATTACAAAACTGGTTCTTCCCTTCATCAATTCCTTCATGGCTTTTTGAATATATACCTCAGTCCTTGTATCTACACTACTGGTGGCTTCATCAAGGACCAAGATTGCGGGATTGGCTAAGATAGCGCGTGCAATCGTTAAGAGTTGTTTTTCACCTTGAGAAATATTGGATGCTTCCTCATGAAGCACGGTATTATAACCATCCGGCAGCGCACGAATGAAGTGGTCGGCGTGGGCTGCTTTAGCCGCTGTGACAATCTCTTCGTCGCTCGCTCCTTCTTTGCCGTAAGCGATGTTTTCTTTGATGGTTCCGTTAAATAACCAGGTGTCTTGAAGCACCATACCGAACATAGTTCTTAGGTCGCCTCTTTTTAGATCTCGAATATCCATACCGTCGATAGTAATTTTACCACCGTTGATTTCGTAAAAACGCATCAACAGGTTCACCAGGGTGGTCTTACCGGCTCCGGTAGGCCCCACAATTGCAATGGTTTGGCCCGGCTTGACATCGATATTCATATCTTCCATCAGCGTGACGCCTTCCTTATAACCGAATTTCACGTTCTGGAATTGGACTGCGCCCTGAGGGTGCTCAATGACTTTGGCATCCGCTTTTTCAGATATTTCTTCGGCTTCATCCAGAATTTCAAAAACGCGTTCCGCCGAAGCGATTGTAGATTGTAAGATATTCGCAATATTGGCGGTTTGCACAATGGGTTGCGAAAATTGTTGTGAATATTGAATAAAGGCCTGCACATCCCCGAGCTCAATTTTCTTTTTAATAACGTAAATACCACCGACTGCGCAAACAATTACATATCCAATATTGCTGATAAACTGCATTGCCGGGAAAATAACTCCGGAGACAAATTGAGCACGCCATCCGGAACTATAAAGGCGATCATTAATTTCATTGAATTCCCGGATGGATTTTGCTTCATGCCGAAAAGCTTTAATGATCTTATGGCCGGTAAACATCTCCTCAACATGGCCATTTAAAGCACCGATTTCTTTTTGCTGGGCAGCAAAGTTCTTTTGAGAACTTTTAGCGATAAAGGCAGTCACGGCAAAGGAAACCGGCAAGGTGACGAGTGTGATCAAGGTCAGCATGGGACTGATTGTCAGCATCATAATGATGACCCCCATTATGGTGCAAATTGATGTAATAAGCTGAGTTAAGCTTTGTTGTAAAGTATTACTGACATTATCAATGTCATTGGTAACCCGGCTCATAATTTCGCCATGAGAACGCGAATCAAAGTACTTTAAAGGCAAACGGGCTAGTTTGTCATTGACATCCCGCCTCATCGCGAAAACTGTTTTCTGAGATACCCCTGCCATGACATATTGTTGGATGTAAGTAAAGATTGCGCTGATAATATAAAAGCCGATTAGAATTAAAATGATTGTACCAATATATTTGAAATCAATGGATGGCACAGGCTGATGCCGCATATAGGCCACATATTTTCCAATCAGACCGTTCATCAAGCGGGTGGTTGCTTTACCAAGAATTTTAGGGCCTAAAACACTAAATGTGGTGCTTAAAACGGCGAAAGTTAATACTATCGTTAATTGGGCACGATAAGGGCTTAGATAAATTAAAAGTCGTTTAACAGTGCCTTTAACATCCTTGGCTTTTTCTGCGGGACCTCTCATGGGACCGCCGCCAAATCCGGCTCCGGGTCTTCCGCCTCCGGGCCCTGCTGTTGCACTGGAGCTTCGTTGTTCTGCACTCATAGTAACCACCTCTTACCGCTAAGTTGTATTGTCAACCTCATGCGATCTCCTCCTCTGAAAGCTGTGAGGCGACTATCTCCCGATAAACATCGCAAGTTTGATATAATTCTTTATGGGTTCCCATCCCGGCTACTCTTCCTTCATCCAAAACGATAATCCGGTCGGCATCCATAATGGTGGCGACCCGTTGTCCGACAATGATTACAGTAGCATTAACCGTTTCTTTTCTTAAGGCGGCCCTTAACTTGGCATCGGTTTTGAAATCCAAGGCGGAAAAGCTGTCATCGAAAACGTAAATTTCCGGCTTACCAACTAGAGCCCGGGCAATGGAAAGACGCTGCTTCTGACCACCCGATACATTGGTTCCACCTTCGGCGATCAGGGAATTATAGCCATCTTTCATTCCGGAAATAAATTCCGTCGCTTGGGCAATTTCTGCTGCATGCTGTACCTCAGCATCGCTGGCTGTTTCTTTACCATAGCGGATATTATCGGCAATCGTTCCACTGAAAAGAATGGCCTTTTGGGGAACCAGCCCAATCTTGGACCGCAGGGTTTCTTGAGAGAGTTCCCTGACATCAACTCCGTCAATTTCGACACTGCCGCCGCTTACATCGTAAAAGCGGGGAATTAGATTAATCAGTGTTGATTTTCCCGAACCGGTACTGCCGATAATTGCGGTGACCTCGCCGGGATGGGCCTCAAAAGAAATATTTTGAATAGCCGGTTCCTGGGCGCCATGGTAATGAAAGGTAACATTCTTGAATTGTAAATAGCCTTGTTTGTTTCCTGCCGGTTTTGGAGCCCCCGGATCTTTGATTTCCGGAATTGTCTCCAGAACTTCATTAACCCGGACTGCAGCTGCCTGTGCTCTTGGGATCATGATAAACATCATCATAGCCATACCGATCGCAAACATGATTTGCATAGCGTATTGCAAAAATGCCATCATATCGCCAATATCGGTCAAACCCCGTTCAATATAGACACTGCCAAACCAGATAACAGAAATCGTCGTTATATTCATTAACAGCATCATAACCGGCATCATACTCGCCATGACTTGGTTCACCCGGATGGAGGTCTCAGTGAGGTCGAGATTGGCTAGACGAAAACGCTTCTTTTGATCATCATTCCGATTAAAAGCGCGGATGACTCGAATACCGATTAAAGATTCCCGGACTACCAGGTTAATTTTATCGAGCTTACTTTGAATCACTTGAAATAGAGGAAACCCTTTTCTGGCAATCAGTAAAATGGCTGTCAGCAAAACCGGAACGATGGCAATGATCACCCAGGCCAGGTGTTTATCTTTGGACACTGCCATAATAATGGCGCCAATACACATTAGCGGCGATAAAATCACCATTCGCATTGAGAACATCATCACATTTTGAATCTGGGTAATGTCATTGGTGCATCGGGTAACAAGGGACGGGGTACCGAACTTATCGAACTCATTCAATGAAAAATCAGTGACATGATTAAAAATTTCATTGCGAATAATTCGGCCAAAACCCACAGCGACCTGGGATGATAATAACCCGGCCGTAATTGCACAAACCGAACCGCCGAAGGCTACCAGCAGCATGAGACCGCCGGTTCTTGTGATATAACCGATATCCCCATTAATGATTCCGCTATCCACAATATCCGACATCAGCGTCGGCAAGTATAAAGAAGACATGGCTTGAAAAAACACCAGAATGATCAAGGCGGTAATGGGAATGGTGTATGGTTTCAAAAATCGGAATAATTTAAACATCAATGCATCTCCAGTCGTGGAAATAATGAAACTAAATTCCGGCCTTCTTTTTGGGGTCATACAGGTTTAAGCAAAACTGTATAAGCCTGCTTTAGTGTTAATAACGGATGGAGTTCATATTTATTGCGACATTATTTTCTAAAAATAATTTTAATAAAAACTTCAAAA
>JAEZKW010000386.1 GCA_023415375.1 Bacillota bacterium | reverse complement strand
AACTCTACAATTCCCAAGACCTTTAATTATTGAAATTCAGATAGAGCCGGTTTGCCGCCACGCGTAAGTCGCGGTCCATTCGTTCAAATAGTAATACATCTTCCATATGGAAGAATCCTTTAAGATTATTGACAAATGCCGCCGCTTTTAAAGCACCCTCCGCAAAAATGGCCCGGGAGTACGTACGGTGGGTGATTTCAATTTCGTCGGCTTCTCCGGCGAAGAGTACTTTATGGACTCCGATATTCCCGCCTGCTCGGATGGAGTGAATGGCTATTTCATTTGCTTCTTTGGGCTTTTGCCCCTTGCGGTTAATCTTGAACTTTTGATTTTTGGCAGCGCCTTTGATAATACTAAGTTCACTGGCAATCTTAAGGGCTGTTCCGGAAGGAATGTCCTTTCGATTACGGTGGCAGGATTCGGTAATCTCTACATCATAATTGGGGACTAATCGGGCCATCGTCTTAACGATGGAAAGTAATAAATTAATCCCTACTGAAATATTGGGCGCATAAACCAGTCCCACTTTATAGTTTTCTACAATCTTTTTTAACTCATAGAGTTGTATATTGTTAAATCCGGTGGTACCAATAACCATATTGATACCTTTTTCAGCTAAAATGTATGCGTTTTTGAGAGTAGCTTCCGGAGTGGTGAAATCAATGGCTACTCGAAAATATTTTTGTTCAATTTCTTTAGCTAAATCCTGGGCATCGGCAATGATGATGTCCCGATCACAGGGCATAAATTGACTCAAAGGCCGTCCAACCTTTGAACTTCCCGGTTTACCGACCACTGAAACCAGATCGAAATTTGGCGAATTCAGCAGTTGTTCCGCAACAACCGATCCGGTCCTCCCTAGACCCAGTAAACATGTTTTGATAATCATAAGTACACCCCTTTTCATGAATGTTATAGTTTTATATGTGGTAAAAGGGAATCGGATATGACGCGCCAGCGCGCATTTACATGTTCACCTCTCTTTCAACGCCTACGAGGTTAGCTGACGGGTTCGGGTCGAAAGTGTAACCCGTTAATGTGTGGCTTCATCTATGAAACGACTCACCCGCACATTAATTCACCCCACAAGATTGGTTCCCCCGCTTCTTGAGTTTCAAAACGCCCGTGAATAAATGAATTCCAAAAGAAGGCGCTTTGCAAGATTCGGCGACAGCGAAGATCCGAAATAAGCGGTTCGCTAATTACTATTATTATACATTAATTCTAACTTCAGTCAATGGTCACACGCACTGTAATTTAATGGATAGGCTCATCTCAAAGACAATTCTAATCACCAAAGATACGCCTAATGAAGTTAATTGAACATCAGATGGATTTGCCAACAAGTAAAATAAATTCTTTGCCAATATTTGGCCTGAAATGTTCAAAAAAATTCAACGTTACATTGATCGGATAGGGGACAGGCTTTGTTTAGAATGAACATTGCCAAATTTGCTTTTGGGATAGCCCCAATAGAGATCGATCATCATAAAATAAGGGAGAGAATAATTTTGCATTTGACACGCAATGGGCGGTTCTTTTTATACATTTTTGTAATTATCTTTTTGATAACTGGATTTTATATTACACATCATAACCACCCTCATTTAAAATCAAACTATGCAGTGGAGGCTGCCACGGGATTGGGCACTTATATTGTAAAAGAAGGCGACTCTATTTTTGAGATAGCCGGTAAATTTGGTGTATCGATTTCCGCGTTGAAACATACCAATGGTCTGGGCACTGAAAAAATAGCTCCCGGACAAGTGTTGACCATCCCCAATGAGCCGTCTGGCGATTGGTATACTGTTAAAAACAACGACACCTTATATTCTATTGCCAATAAATATGATGTAACCGTTGATGCTTTAAAAAAGGTCAATGGACTGGGTAGTGAGCTTATTTTGCCACACCGGGTACTGGTAATTCCTTCGGCGAAAATCGTAGCTGCTGAAAAAACGGAAACAATTACCGATAAGTCGGCAACAATTACCAATACTTCAACTCCCAAAATGCAACAAGTATCATCTGGAGATACAAATTGGCCGCTAGGTGAACTCCTTAGAGAAAGAGGCCTTAATAACGGCAACTTAAATCTGGCCATTTTTGTTGATAAATCAGCTCATTTGCTGTCGATATACAAGGGAAGCACGCGCCTGAAATCCTATCCCATTGAGATAGGAGACGGTGGTATGGGAGATAAGGAAATCCAAGGTGATCATAAAACCCCTGAAGGTGATTTTTATGTGGCCGAAAAATCAATACTCCAGCCAGCCGACAAATTTTTAGGCACCCGCTGGCTAAGGATTAGTTATCCTAATGCTGAAGACGCTGAAAGGGGACTCCGAAAGGGCCTAATTGATCAAAATACCTATGACCAGATTGTTGGAGCTTTCCGCAATAAAGGGATACCGCCTCAATATACCGCGCTTGGTGGTGGAGTCGGTATTCATGGCGGAAGTTCAAAAGAACTGGGCAGTAATTGGACTTGGGGTTGTATTGGACTTCATAATCAAGACGTCGAAGACTTTTTTGATTATGTTGAAGTTGGAACACCCATTTATATTCAGCAATAAGATCATATTATTCTTTATGCAACCACTCATTCCAAACCTCTGGCCTGTAACCTACAGTCGCTTTGGGGCCGTTCCTGACGATTGGTGTTTTAATAAGTAATGGGTCGGAGAGCAATTCTTCCTCTACATCGTGGACCAGATATTTCAGGTTGCGTTTCTGATATTGTTTGCCATTCGTATCGATAAGATTTTCGAGGGGAACTGAAGACATGACACTTTTCAGTTCCCCTTTACTTAGCCCTTTTTCATTCAGATCAATGAATTGATATTTCAGAGCGCGTTCTTTGAAAAAACGTTCAGCTTTGCGGGTATCCTGGCATTTTTTTGTTCCGAAAATCTGGATATTCATTGAAGATGGCCTCCCATATAAAAAAGATATAATGGCTTAAATTATCAATCCTCAAATATTGCTTGACCCAATCTGAATAACAGCGATATAATAAAATAAATATTCATATTATAGCATAGATGTACTAAAAATATAATAATTCACCGATAACAGCAAACGCCGGCGAAAGCGGCGGACGCAAAACTACGGGTCTAAAAGCGAACCGTTAGGTTCGATTAAGATAGCCGGGTTACCGAAGGAATTTCTTTTGCCTACGGTCAATTCGCCAGCGACGTGGGTATTTTTGTCTCTTAAGATTTAGAATGAGATTTTCATCAGAACATTTTTAAAGGAGATGCATTAAAAATGGGGGAAATTGTCAGTGGTAAATATCTAACATTCTCTTTAGGAGCAGAAACATACGGGATACCTATAAAAACAGTGCGGGAAATTATTGGGATGCAAGAAATTACTCATGTTCCGAAAACAAAGGATTATATTAAAGGGGTTATGAATTTACGAGGTAAAATTATCCCTATTATCGATTTTCGGCTGAAACTAGCAATGGAAGAAAAGGCCTACAACGATCGGACTTGTATTATTGTCATCGAGGTCCATCAAAACGGCAATAAACATTTACTTGGAATTGTGGTGGATGCTGTTACCGAAGTACGCAATTTTCAAAAAGAAGAGTTGGAAGCGCCAGGCTTCAATACTCAAATCGAAGGCGATCTCTTACTGGGTCTCGGAAAATCCAATGATAAAGTGATCATGATGATTAATATCGAGAAGATTATGAGTAAGGAAGACGCAGTCAATTTTCAAAAGGCCGTTGGAGAGTAAAATAAGAGCCATTTTTCCGGATGACCTAAAAAGCTTGTATGACCTAGAAATTTCAAGGGATATATTAATAAGTCAAAGATTAAATCTTTCGATTCAATGATAATAGCAAACGCTTGCGAAAGCGGCGGACGCAAAGCCACGGATCTAAAAGCGAACCGTTAGGTTCAATTAAGATAGCCGGGTTGCCGAAGGAATCAATTTTAAGTCTACGGTTACCTCGGTAAAGTAGGCTTTTTATATTTTTGGGGGTGAATCGATAAACTGCCTAAAAGGGGTAATTCATTAAACCACATAGCCATGAAGAATTAAAAATGAAGATAATAGATAAATAAGCTCTAAGCGAATGTGGACGTAAAACGGGAGGGATCTGCATGGGAAAAAGGATGAAACTAGGGACTCGTATTAAACTTGGCTTCTGGGGGCTTATAGCCTTATTTTTAGTGACAGTACTAACCGCGAACATTAGCATGATCATGCTAAATAACGATATGCAAATGTTAAGTTTGAACCAAAATAAACTTGACGTAGGTACCCGTATGCAAAAAGCAATTTTGAATGTTATCGGCGCCTTTCGTGAAATTTCATGGGACATCAATGACGGCTCCCGCTCTCTTGAAGAAGCGTATATAACTTATGACGATATCTTTGCGGAGGCAAGTAAATCATTGACGACCTCGGATTATACGGCCTTGCTCGAAAAGATTAAAGAATCGGACCAAGTGGTTCGACCGATGATGAATCAAGCAATCGAATTGATGAGGCAGAATAAAGTGTCTGAAGCGGTTACACTACATAATAATAAAATCGTTCCGTTAACCAAACAATGGCTTAGTAATATAGAGGATTTGCAACAACATAGCTCGTTAAGCAGTTTGGAAACCGCAGGGGATACAAAGCAAACTTACGAGCGTTCTCAAATACTTTTAATTGGTTTAAGTATTGTTTGTTTGGTTACCGGGATTTTTTTATCCTTTTTTATTGCGCGGATTATAACCAAGCCCATGAATTCCATAGCCTCCTGGGTTAGGGAAAGCGCCGATCAAGTGGCAGCAGCCTCTAATCAATTATCTGCTTCAGCCGGGCAGTTATCTCAGGGTAGCACTGAACAAGCGGCCGCTATTATGCAAACATCGTCGACGATCCAGGAAACTTCTTCGATGGTGGAGCAAAATACAGCAAATACCAAACAGGCGGCACAGTTATCCGGACATGCAAGAGAGTCGGCTGATAAAGGCAATGGTGAAATGCAGGAAATGATGGGCACAATTCAAGAAATAAAAAAATCAAGTGACCAAATAGCTAAAATCATCAAAGTTATCGACGATATTGCTTTTCAAACCAATATATTGGCTCTTAACGCTGCCATAGAAGCTGCTAGAGCCGGAGAAGCGGGAATGGGTTTTGCTGTGGTCGCTGAAGAAGTAAGGAATCTTGCCCAAAGAAGTGCGCAGGCTGCCAAAGATACTACAGAAATAATCGAATCCAACATTGAATTATCCGCCAAGGGTGTATCAGTTGCTGAAAAAGTCCGCCAGGCCTTACAGGAAATCGTCTCTCAATCGAAAAAGGTCAATGAATTAATGGATGAGATCTCAGCGGCCAGCCAGGAACAGGCCCAAGGGATTGAAGAAGTCAATAAATCCATCGCTCAGGTATCAGTTATCATCCAACAAAATGCCGGCACTGCCGAGGAAAGTGCTGCATCAGCAGAAGAGCTCAACGCACAATCTGAAAATATGAAACAGATAGTATTGGAACTTTCGGAATTAGTGAATGGTACAGTTTCGGTAATCAATGAAAATATGGCAGAAACAGGGAAGCCTATTCATCTTTTGAATCACCCTACTCGGCCGGTGAAGTTAATCCAAAATCATAAAGTTGATTCGGAGACATCAAAAACCAAAGTGATTTCTCCGGAGGATGTAATTCCACTGGAGGAAGATGTGCATCATTTTTGATGTACATAATTCTAAGGGCTTTATGACCGTGCTGAAAGGTAAAAAACTCGGATGTTTGATAGTCCGAGTTTTCTATTGTAGGCTCTAAAGAATAGTTGTTTATTCGCAATATCGCTATCAAGAAGGATCTGCTGTATTGCTCTGGCTACATTTAGAATTGACTTTTGTATTGTCATGCACATTTTCATATCTGCATTATGTTGTTTAATAACCAGGATCTTTTGATTAATGGAATTCCAAAAAAAGTCAGTGAATAAATGGAGGAGGTTGCTGCTACAAGTCATGAGCAGTCTCAAGGGGTCGAACAAGTAAATAGGGCCATGAACCAAGTATTTCCTAGTCACGAATACTTGTATGACGGACCGCAAATACGATTCATTCGAAGAATTTATAAAAGGAAATAAGCGCCAAAGAATCGATTGAAGGGAAAACTCATGATTGTCAGGGAATGGGGTATTCTAACTTTAGAAAAATAAAGTGAGGGATCTAAAGATGGATGAACAACCCCGATATATTGAAAACCGGCAATTTGTAGGATATGAAGAAGCAGATATTCAGAAAGTAAACCAAGGGGAACGCCGTAAATTTGATGAAAATCCACAAATTACTGAAATTATGAAATCAGTTGAACAAGAATCACCGGTTCCAGGTCATTGGGAGGAACATTGGCTTACAATCGACCCGAGCGGGAAAAGAGTTTATGCCCGGATTTATTATACACCGGAGCATGCCAGGGCGCTGACTGCGGATGGTCAAATCATTAGGGAGATAGATTATCCCAGGGATAATCGGTTATCCGAAGAAAGTAATAATCAAAAGGATAATTCACCAGGCGACAATGTGACGCTTCATTGATGAACAATAAAATTTCGGTTCTGGGTGTTAACCTCGCTCCGGCAAATTGCGCACTCGTTTAATTGTATACCTATGGACGCCATTGCGAATTTTTCTGCTTTACCGCAGCAAAATCTGCCGGAACGGGTTCATTTTAACCAACTCATTTGAGTTATTTAATATCGGCGAGTTCTTATGTTACATATTGAAAGTTACTTATGAATGCATGGTAAAAAGCGAATCAGTGAAATTTAATAAACATTTTTTAGATATTAGACGAAAAATTTTGTAATTCCTAGCATAATTCATTTTACTCTGGAACACAATATGATAGAACCTAGTATTAAAGGTATCTATCTTTGTAGGAGTGAAAATGATGACAAAAAATGCATTGGCGGTTTCGGAAGCCTCCAATCAAACAATGCACAAATCAAAACCTCGTTATACGGAAGCTGAAAACAAATTAATCTTTGAATCTTGGTGGGATCCCCAAAAAAGACGTGAACTAAAAAACCGTTTGGGGCGGGAAATGAATGCCCTGCGCAGTCAATTTTGCAGAATATTAAAGGAAAAACGTTTAAGCAATCAAGATTATTATAGTATAATGCAATCTAAGCATTTACGCGATGGCAATATTTCCACACGAAGAAGAAGCCATGAACTAAAAGAAATTGATCTTCTGATTTTAGACACGTTTTGTCGACACCAAGCCTTGGGGAACTCCAGAACCCAGGCTTGTGAGGAATTACAAAACGAGTTAGGCCCTGATTTTACACCAGCAGCCCTTAAATTACGATTTTACCGCTTAGTAAAAACATTGCAATATAGCGAAACTGATTTATTAAAAAAGGGCCAAGAGCTGCTCGATAAAACAGAACCCGTTTCAACCTTGACAAATAAGACTCATATTAACGATACTAAAATAACACAAGTACCTGAAACAAAAACACCAACCGGAGTCCAGACTAAGACGGAAGATCAATCGTTTTTCTATCAGATTTCTTCATTGCCTGAAACTGTTCGAAGTATTGGAGATCGTTTAAGCGTTATTGAGGAACAACAAAGGCATCAGTTGGATTTAAAAGGATTTATTGAACATCTACTCGCTGTAGAAAGAGATCTAAAACGAGAAGATAAGTTGATGGAAGAGATACAGCGATTGGTTTCGGAAAATGACAGTGTCCGTTTAATGATGGAAAAAGAACATGATCGTTTAAAAAAGCGAGAACAAGAATTAGCAGAAGTGTATAATATCCTTGAAACAATGTTGGGAGATTTTATGAGGCTAGAAAGTGTCTCTAAACTAGCTTCCTTGGGCGATTTTATGCACCGTCTGGAGATAACCGTGGATCAATTCGGAAATGTTTTAAAGAGTAAACGAATCGTTTCATAAGGTAAGTTAGAAATTCATCGGTAATGAGTCTCGTAAAGTTGTAAACCTATACAATATGCGATGGGGCTGTCCCAAAAGTAAATTCAGTGCGTTTACGTGCATTTATACACGTACGCGCACGCATGATAAAGAAATACAATATATTGAAATCAGCATATTCGATGAAGCAATATATTGTATTTCTTATTGATTTTAAAGTACTTTTTAGGCAGCCTCACCATATATTGTATTTTTTTATAAAAATGTTTTTTGAATGTCCTTTTTGATTGGTCAATAATTTTTAAATATTCGCCAGAAAGAACAAAAAACTTGGTTTAGATATAAAATTGAAGGGAGATCAGGAAAAACAGCGAAAAATTTAAATATAATGCCAGTTAAGAGGTATCTTATGGAAACAATTGATTTACACGGCCTAACCCTAGAGGGGGCTAAAGAAAAAGTAGTTCAATTTTTAGATGGAGCCTATCGACACCGCGAACCAATCGTAAGGATTATTCACGGCCAAGGTAAGCATAGTGAGGTTTTTCCGGTTATTAAATCCTTTGTCCGGCATTGGTTGCAAGAATCAGAATTTGGACGAAATAAAATAGCTATGGTTTATCGTGGTGAAGATGGATCGCCTTATACGCCACCTAATCCTGGAGAAACCATTGTGGTTTTAAAAATTTCCGGAATGCCGGAGTTTCTTGAAAATTACTCTACGATTTCTATTGAAGAAGAAGAAGAACGGGAATCACGCAGAAATTCTAAAGCCATTCGGGCAGAACGTTTGCGTACTGCACGCCGGAGAAGTCCTCGGGTTAAATGAGCCATCTCGAATTTGCTTAAAGATGATGTTTGCATTCTACAAATATGCCGATAAAATAGAGTTTGTACTTTATAAAAAACTATAGGGTGCCGATAACTAAAAAGGTCGGAATCTTTTTTATAATGCGTATATATTGTATATCTCTATAATTAATTTTTTTTGAGACAGCCCATTAGCCTTTTGAAAATTGGTGTTCGATAAGAAGAAATATTTGTAAGCTTAATAGTAAAACCAGACATGGCAGGGGATCCGCAATTTGGAGGTGGATTCCAATTCCTAGCAATATTTAGTACCAATTTACCCAGAAATATTGGCCGGCAAATTGGTATCAATATTTTCAGATGGGATGAACACGATGCGAAAGATAGCCATTGCCGAGATTAATCCAGGGATGAAGCTTGCGAAAACGATCTATCGTAACGAAGACGGTCGAATTTTATTAAGCGCGGAATCAGTCATTAAAGAATACCATATCGAAAGATTACTAGAATACAATTGCGAATACGCCGTAGTTTACGATAATGAAAATGAGTTTGAAGAAGCAATTGCCGTAAAGACCATTGAGGAAGAAACACGCACGAGAGCGGTTGCTTTATTAAAACAATCGATTAAACATCTTAAAACAGATGGCATCCTCGAATGCGAGGATTTGTTCCCCGTAGTCCAAGAAATCATAGAATATATTCTTGCAGATCCACTGATTGCTTATAATATGATTACCATTCGTAATCACGACAGCTATACATTTAGTCACTCCGTCAATGTTTGTGTTATAGCGACACTAATCGGATCGGTTATGGGTTATGATCGAAATGAGCTTCAAATTTTAGGCATCGGTGCTATGCTTCATGATATTGGGAAAGTAAGAATTGCTTCTCAAATACTCAATAAGAAGGAACAACTGAAACCTTTTGAGTTTGATTTGATGAAAGCCCATACTTTAGAGGGGTATGAAATTCTTAAACAATCCGTACATATTAGTTTTTTACCCGCTCATATCGCTTTACAACATCATGAAAGAGAAGACGGCAGTGGTTACCCTAAGGGGTTAATCAGTGCTGATATTCATCCCTATGCACAGATTGTTGCTGTAGCAGATGTTTTTGATGCAATGACTTCGGACAGAGTTTATAAACCTTCTTTTCCAGCTTATTTGGCTTATCAAGAAATTGTTGATAAAATAGAGATTCAATTCAATCGTACGGTCGTGGAAGCTTTAACAAAAGTTTTGACTCCATATCCTAAGGGGAGTATTTGGTTGCTTAGTAATGGCACCCAGGTGATGGTAACAAGTGTAACCCGTTTGGATTGTATGGCAAAAGATTTGAATGAAATAAACCAAGAAAAGTTTTACAATTTATATAAATTGGCTGGTTTAAGAGTTATTCAAAAATTGAATTGATCATATTCCAAGAATTGGAGGTTTTTTCTGAGGTTAGGTTTTGAAAATGTCAACTATTGAGTGTATAATACGATAGAGACATTCAGATAAGGATTTTATAATAAATTATTTATAATTAAATTAGGGGACAGATTCATGAAACGTTTGTGGCTCAAAGTAGTGATAGTTGTAGTAGTGATAGTTTTATGCACTTCTGTGTTGATTGGAAAGGGCCCTACCAAGGAAAATGCCCTCGCTCATTTTTTATATCAAAGTTTAGAGGCAGAACACTATAATCCCACACTCGTCAATGATCAGCTTAGTAAACGAGTTTATTCTTTATATCTTAAAAGCCTTGATCCGAACAAACGGTTTTTTTTAAAAGCCGATATCATGAAAATTAGTGCTTATCAAGGGAAAATCGATGATGAGTTGAAACGGGGAACTTCCGAATTCTACGAATTGACCGGAAAAATTTTTGAACAGCGAGTTCGAGAGGTTGATGTTTTAACACAAAGTATTTTACAAAAGCCTTTCAATTTTACAATCGCCGAAAACTTTGAAACAGATCCAACCAAAATCGATTATGCCCAAAACGGCCAAAGGTTGAAAGAACAATGGCGTTTATATCTTAAATATCAAACGTTATTGGCTTATTTTGATTTAAGTAATACGGGCGGAAAGGATAAATTTTCCAAGGAAAAATCGGTAGATCCCAAATTAGAGGCGGAGGCTAGAGCCAAGGTTGCTAAAAACCTGAAAATAAGTTTGGGAAGGATATTAAAAAAGAAGAATGAAGAACGGGTTGACTATTACTTAAATGCTATAGCCAGTAGTTTTGACCCCCATACCGAATATATGCCTCCTCAGAGCAAAGATGATTTTGATATGAATTTAACTGGAAGGCTGGAGGGAATTGGTGCATCACTGAAAGAAGACGGCGAATATATCAAGGTTGTTGAAATTATACCGGGAAGTCCGGCTTGGCGACAAAAAGCATTGCAAGCGGATGATACCGTTTTAAAGGTCGCCCAAGGCAATCACGAACCCGTTGATGTTGTTGGGATGCCTGTAACGGATGCGGTGAAACTGATCCGGGGTAAAAAAGGAACGCTGGTGAAATTAACAGTCCGGAAGCCCAGCGGTAGAATTGCAGTAATTCCGATTGTCCGGGATGTTGTTGTACTTGAAGAGACTTATGCAAAGTCTGCCGTGATCTGGAATAAGAAAACTTCTAAGAAATATGGATATATCAATTTACCTTCGTTTTATCGGGATTATCAAACCAATTCACGCAACTCGGCCGATGATGTTCGGGCTGAACTTCAAAAGTTAAATGCCGAGAAAGTGGATGGCATTATTTTGGATTTGCGGAACAACGGCGGCGGAATTCTGGATGATGCCGTCAGGATGTCCGGACTTTTTATCAAAGATGGGCCCATTGTCCAAATCAAGGATGGATCCGGGAAAACCGAAGTCTTGTCGGACACCGATCCCAGTGTTGTATATAATGGGCCATTAGTTGTATTAGTTAATTCTTTGAGTGCCTCAGCCTCGGAAATTCTGGCTGCCGCACTTCAAGACTATGGACGGGCGGTTATAGTCGGCGGGACAAGTACTTTTGGCAAGGGCACCGTTCAAGTTGTTGCTGATTTGGATCAATATTTGCCGCTAAACTTAATTTCAGTAAAACCTGCAGGTTCATTACGATTAACAATTAAAAAGTTCTACCGGGTTAGCGGGGGTTCCACCCAATGGAAAGGGGTCACTTCGGATATTTCATTGCCTGATCTTTACAGCTATTTAGGTATTCAAGAAAAGGCGATGGACTATTCTCTACCTTGGGATACGACGCGGGCAGTTTCGTATCAAAAGTGGAACGGCCAGTCATTGAATATTCCATTATTAAGACAGGAAAGTGTCGAGCGAGTTAATCAAAGTAAGGCTTTTCAATTGATTATTAACGATGTAGCGCGACTAAAAAAACAAAAAGAGCTTTCCCAGGAATCGTTAAAGTTTAGTGATTTCATGGCCAATCAGAAACTTCTCAAAGAAGAGGCGGACCAGCTTCAAAATTTACCTGTCACACAAGGGGCTGGTATTGAAATTACCAAGCCTAAAGCAGATATGGAAACTCCCTCAAACCCAAATTATCAAAAAACCAAGGACTGGTTGAAACAAATTGGTAAGGATGCTTATATTAATGAAGCGTGGCATATTTTAACTGATATGGATCAATGAATTGTAACATGGGGCTGTCTCATAAAATTGAGACAGCCTCTTTTTGCTTTATGTTTCAAACCCAACTTTCATGAGCGTCAAATAATAGATGTAAATTTTTCGTTACAATTTTATAGTATTAGGTAAAAATTATGGAGTGTAAAATAATGAAATCAATTTATAATGAAAATATAAATATAAAAGGAGGAGCTAGTATGAAAAAAGTTATTTTATTTCTTTTGGTTTGTGTTGTATTAATGGGTTTGATTTTACCCATCTACGCTGCTTCAACACCAACTACCCTAACTTTCTGGACTTTCCAGGAGTTACACAAACAATTTTGGGATGATGCGGTGGTAACCTGGAATAAAACCCATCCCAACCAGCAGATTGCATTAAAAACCGATGTTTACAACTATGATGAATTACACAATAAGCTGCTGGTTGCTTTACAATCCGGCGTAGGCGCTCCAGATTTAGTTGATATTGAAATTAGTAAATTTGCGAATTACTTAAAAGGTAAAAATCCGCAATTACTTCCGTTAAACAGCATTGTGAATCCGGTAAAGAAATCTGTGATTATGGGCAGATTTGAGAACTATGCCAAAAACGGTAAATATTACGGCGTTGATTATCATGTTGGTGCCGAAGTGATGTATTATAATAAAGAGTATTTGGATAAGGCCGGCGTTGATGCAGACAAAATCGTTACTTGGAATGATTATGTAGCGGCAGGTAAAAAAGTTGTGGCAGCCACAGGTAAACCGATGACCACTATCGAGGTTACCGACCAGTGGACCTATTATCCGCTGATTAGCCAGATCGGATCCGATATTTTTGACAAAAAAGGCAAAATAATTATGGACAATCCGAGCAACGTAAAAGTCCTACAATTCCTAAAAGATATGATTTACAAAGAAAAAATTGCCATTCCTGCACCCGGCGGTTTCCATCACTCCGAAGAATATTGGTCATTTATGAATAAGGGCGGTGCAGCCTCACTGTGGATGCCAATGTGGTATATGGGACGTTTTACCAGTTACATGCCGGATTTAAAAGGCAAAATAATCATCCGCCCGTTGCCGGTTTGGGTAAAAGGCGGTAAACGTTCGGCAGGTATGGGTGGTACTGGTACTGCAATCACAGTTCAGTGCAAACATAAAGATTTAGCGCTTCAATTTTTGGCAGCAGGCAAATTGACCAAAGAAGGTTCCATCAAGACTTGGACAGTCTTAGGATTTGATCCGCTAAGATGGGATGTTTGGACTGATCCTGCCATGAAGGCCCCTAATCAATATACCGATTATTTCGGTAAGGATATCTTTACCATATTGACTCAAGTTAAAAATGAAATCGGGCCTATGATGATGACTGAAAAATTCCCGATGGCTGTTGATCTTATAAAAAAGAACGTAGTATTTAAAGCCCTTAAAGAACAAAGCCAAACCCCTGAGCAAGCTTTAAAAGAAGCTGCTAATGAATTGAGAAAGGCCAACTAAAAGGTGAACGTGGTATTCCGTTAATCTCTAATCAGTTTTTAAAATAATCAATATAAAAGGGCTGTAAAGAAAACTAGTTCATTCTCCGTCCCTAAATAATTTACAGCCCTTTTATTATTAAAACATTATGGGATGATCACTTTTAAAATACTCAGTTGCTTCTTTATTGCCATCAAATTAAAAATAACGGAGTATTAAGTGATAAAAAAGGCAGGTTGAATTTTATGGTTAATACAAATCGAAAAAAATTAAGGCAGCATTTAAACTCAACCAAAGTAGTTCCTTATTTATTTGTAGCCCCGTTTATAATTTCCTTTTTTCTAGTCTATCTATATCCTTTTATATCGACTATTCAAATGAGTTTTCAAAGAATAGCAGGTTTTGGCGATGTAACCTATATTGGTTTGGGAAATTATCAAAGATTATGGAATGAACATTTTGGGAATGCTTTATCGACAACCGCCCAATATACATTTTGGACGATTTTGATACTGATTCCTTTGCCGATATTATTAGCTGTGATTTTAAACAGTAAGACTACAAAATTAAGGAATTTTTTCAGATCCGCGCTTTTTATTCCAGCGTTGACCTCAGTTATTGTAGCCGGAATATTTTTCAGGTATGCTTTTGGAGAGCAAACCACTACCTTGGCAAATATGATCATGGGTACAGTTGGACTCAAACCGATTACTTGGCTTCAATTAAAAGTCCCGGCAATGGTTACATTGGTTACTCTGTGTACCTGGCGTTGGCTTGGTGTCAATATTGTTTACTTTTTATCGGGTCTGCAAGGTATCCCGGCGGAACTCTATGAAGCGGCGGAGATTGATGGAGCCAATACATGGGATAAGTTTCGCCGGATCACCGTACCGAATTTGAAACCAGTCATCATTTATGTAACGACAATTAGTATTTATGGCGGTTTTTCGATGTTCGCCGAAAGCTATGCGATATGGAAAACGACTACTCCAGGCGATATCGGAATGACAATCGTGTTATATCTTTATCAACAGGGGTTTAATAATTTTGATATGGGGTTTGCCTCAGCTATCGGTATTACCTTGGTATTTATTGTGATGGCAGTCAGTTTGATCCAATTAAAGCTATTTGGATTTTTCAAGAAGGATAGTGATTGATGATGAAAAATGAGCAAATCCTTACAATGGAGTTAATACAAAACAAAGTCAAAAATAAAAACCGAAACTTGGCCGCGACAATTTCATCCTTTATTGTATTAACGGTATTTGCTGTATTTACTTTGGCCCCATTTTATTTTATGCTGGTATGTTCGTTTAAGCCAGGTTCGGAGATGTTTCGGAACGGTATTACTTTTCAGCTTCAACCGGAAATAATGACTCTCAAAAATTATATTGGCCTTTACAGTGGAGAAGGCGTAAAATATTTACTTTGGTTTAAAAATAGTATTTTGATTACGATTATCCAAACTACCGTTGCTGTGATTTTAAGCGCTATGGTTGGTTATGGATTGGCGGTTTATAGGTTTAGAGGCAGAAATTTAATCTTTATTGCAGTTTTAATTGTGATGATGGTTCCGATAGAAATATTGATATTACCCCTTTATCAGCTTA
This sequence comes from Bacillota bacterium, assembly GCA_023415375.1. GTDB lineage: Bacteria > Bacillota > UBA4882 > UBA8346 > UBA8346 > UBA8346. The sequence goes on along the minus strand of JAEZKW010000386.1, from coordinate 2,145 downwards.
CAGTTTCTTTACGAATTATTGATACTTTCGCGGGAGCGATCTTGCCTTATGCCGTACCGCCGGTTGCCATCTTTTTCTTCCGGCAATTTGCCGTCGGACTTCCCAAAGAACTGATTGATTCGGGACGAATTGATGGCTGCACTGAGTTTGGAATCTTTTTTAGATTAATGATGCCGATCATGAAACCGGCTTTTGGGGCTATGATTATCTTACAAGCGATGGGGAGCTGGAATGGTTTTGTTTGGCCGATCATTGCTCTTCGTTCTACCGAAAAACTGACGTTGCCGATAGGATTGGCTTCTTTGATGACACCCTATGGTAATAATTATGATATGTTAATGGCCGGAGCCGTAGTTTCGGTGATACCGATTGTTATTATCTATTTATTTAATCAAAAATCCTTTATCTCCGGCTTGACGGTCGGTGCCGTTAAAGGATAAACATGATTGCTAAGTTATTTCAGTAAGATGGAAGGTAGGAGTCAGGAGACAGAATTAAGAATGAAAAGAAAAACATGGGAAACTTTGTAATAGCTTGTTTTTGACTTGGTACTTTCATTCTGGCCTCCGAATTCTGACTTCATACCTAAGTAACCTTTATAATTATAAAGGATAAAATGTTGGTTTTTAGTGTTAATAACCGGTTATGGATTTTATTTATTTGAAAGGAAATCGACGATGGAGCGAGGACATTTTATACGAAATTTGATTTTCCCTTTGAGCGTTTTCGCCTTTTTAACTGGCGCCAGCTCCGCTTCGATAGACGTTCAATTTCAAAATCCCATTGTTAAACAGCGGGCCGATCCATGGATTTATAGACATACCGACGGTTATTATTATTTCACAGCTTCCGTCCCTGAATATGACCGCATTGAAATCCGTAGGGCCACTACAATCCAGGGGTTGAGATTAGCCGAGCCAAAAGTAATTTGGCGTAAACATTCAACCGGGGTAATGAGCGCCAACATTTGGGCGCCCGAGATTCATTTCGTTACTAATAAATGGTATATCTATTTCGCCGCCGCCAGGGAGGATTCCATTTTCGATCATCGTGTTTATGTGCTTGAAAATTCGGCCCCAAATCCATTGGAAGGAAATTGGGTAGAAAAAGGACAGATCCAAATGAATTGGGAGTCTTTTTCGCTTGATGCTACGACTTTTGAACATAAGGGTGTTCAATACCTAGTTTGGGGACAAAGAGATCCCAAGATTCGGGGCAATTCCAATCTTTATATTGCAGCCATGAGTAACCCGTGGACCATAAGCGGAAAACAAGTCATGATTTCCAAACCGGAGTATAATTGGGAGACGATTGGGTTTTGGGTTAATGAGGGACCGGCGGTTATCAGGAAAAACGGTAGATTATTTATCAGTTATTCGGCAAGTAGCACAGATTATCATTATTGTGTGGGCTTACTAGCCGCTTCGGAAGATAGTGATTTATTGGATGCTAATTCCTGGCATAAATCACAGGTTTCGGTTTTTCAAACCAGTGAAAAAAATCACCAGTACGGGCCGGGGCATAATTGTTTTACCATCTCTCCCGATGGCACGGTAGATATCTTAGTATATCACGCCCGCAACTATAAGGAAATCACTGGCGATCCCCTTTATGATCCGAACCGTCACACTCGGGTTCAAAAGCTAGGCTGGAATCCCGATGGTATTCCGGATTTTGGAGAACCGGTTGCCGATGGCATCCAAAATTAATTGTGAAGTCACAATTACTTTTGATATGAGCAGACATATAGTACCGCCGTTATTGCAAAGAATTTTCAACAAGAAACGGTGGTATTTTTTTCGTGAGGAAAGTAGGATTCAATAATTTAACGTCACGGATCATTGTTAAAAGGGTTAAATTCCCTAGCTAAATTATTTCCATAAAGCCTCGGGAAGGTATAAAATATGTTCAAGAGGTTGGATGATCATGAATCTATTTTATAAATATGTTCCAACAGAGTTTAAATTTAGGCTGAAAGCCTTTTTTACCATTCGCAACATCAAGATACAGGCCCGGCTTATTATATTGTTTCTATTGTTATCCCTGTTACCGATGCTGATTACGGGCCTTTTTTCTTATCAACAATCCAGTAGGGCCATTGAAGATAAAATTAAGACTTATTCCAGACAGGTCATGAACCAGGTA
>JAEZKW010000267.1 GCA_023415375.1 Bacillota bacterium | reverse complement strand
TTTTTCGCCAAATCAATCAAGGCCTGATCACAAACCCGAAATACTGTCCATTCATCCATCGGAACGGCGCCCATACTTTTGTAAAACCGGACGGAAGGCTCATTCCAATCCAAGCACCACCACTCCAAACGGCCGCAATCTCTATCCAGGGCCAATTTCGCCAAGAAAGACAACATCAGCTTGCCGAGGCCTTTGCCGCGAAACTCCGGTTTAACAAATAAATCTTCTAAATAAAGGCCCGGTTTTCCTAAAAATGTGGAAAAATTATGAAAGAAAAGGGCGAAGCTGACTGCTTCGCCGTTGTATTCTCCGATAATTACCTCCGCAGCTTTCCTGACAAATAGTGAGTCTTTGAGAATCGCTTCGGTTGCCGTTACCTGATTGGATAAATGCTCATAAGCAGCCAGTTCTTTGATAAAGCTTAGAATGAGGGCTATATCTCTTTCGGTTGCAAATCGTAATTTAAAATCAGCCAAGCTAGTTTGAATCATTTCAGACATGATAGGAACTCCTATTTCATTTATCAGTTTATTAACAGTTTTATTTTGTATTATCAACGATCTTACGTATCTCCCAAACCGTTCCTTTGGGATCGGGGCAGTGAATTTTATGGACTTTATAATTTTCTTCATTCCATGATGGAAAGCCTAAGGCTACGCGCCAAATGTATAAATCTAAAACATGTAATAAGGCATTACAAACACCCAAAGGCTTCTGATAGGGATTTTCATATATAAAAGTATCGCCGACATTATGTTTGCATTCTTCATTCTTCTCAACCATTTTGATTTCAATCTTGCCGAGTTTATGCCATAAAGCCTGGTAATCTTGATGATTTTTGATATTGGCAATATCGATGTTCAAATCGAGCAAATCTTGGGTTCCCATGAGTTTCCTCCTTTGAAAAATGGGATTGGGATTGTTAAAACCAGAAAAAATCACATTTATAACCACGAAATGCACGAAAGGGCACGAAAATAGGATAAACGCATTTGAGGGATTATTTTAAACCTCAATTAGTTAAGTATCATCCACCCCGCCTTTACGTAACGTGGGTAGCCGAAGGCAACGAAGTGATAAAAACTCATACGAATTTATAATAGCCCTCTCTTCAACATACCTTCAGCGATTTGTACTGCATTGGTAGCTGCGCCTTTACGCAAGTTATCGGATATGCACCAGAGATTGATCGCATTTTTACAAGTGGTATCGTTTCTAATTCTACCTACCAAAACCTTATCTTGATATTCGGGGTTGCTTAAGTCTCGGGTAACCGGATATTGACGTTCCAAAGGATCTTTGCGAACTTCCGCGCTATTAGGATCAATGGCCGGTCCGTCCATTAAGACTACACCCTCTGCTTTGGCCAAAATGTCCATTGCTTTTTCCGCCGTCATATCACCGCAAAACTCAGCATTAACTGATTCTGAGTGTCCTACAAATACCGGGACCCTAACGGTTGTCGGATTAATAAGAAGATTCGGCTCGCAGAGAATCTTACGGGTTTCGTTAACCATTTTCAACTCTTCTTTGGTATAACCGTTCGGTAAAAACTTATCAATGTGCGGAATACAATCAAAAGCAATCGGATGGGCAAAAACAGCCGGGTCATGATGGGGTGATTTACCGGAAATTGCCTCTTCTGTTTCTTGCTGTAGCTCTTCGATCGCCGCCGCTCCCCAGCCGCTAACCGCTTGGTAGGTAGAAACGACCACCCGGTGCAGGCGGGCTGCGCGGTGCAAAGGAGCCAAGGCTACTGCCATTTGAATGGTTGAACAATTGGGGTTGCATATGTACCTTGTATCGCTAGTGATTGCATCCATATTCACTTCCGGGATTACCAGCGGATACTCCGGGTACATCCGGAAATCGCCGCCATTATCGATTACCACTGAGCCGCTTTCCACTGCAACTTTACCCCACTGTACACTGGCGCCTTTTGCCCCTTCCTTACCGGCAAAAAAGATTAAATCCAAACCCTTAAAAAGATCAGCGCTGATTTGATGGACATGAAAGGTTTTATCAGCCAGTACTTCTTCTCTTTCACTGGTCGCCATAACAACCAAGTCACCATCAATCGGAAAGTTCCGTTCATAAAGTACCCTCACGATCCGGTCACCGACCGGTCCCACTCCCAGCAATCCTACTTTCAATCCCATTTTTATTCCTCCATATTAATTTGTATTTATCCAGGAAAGCTTAGCCTACACTTTCCGAAGATTGGTTAAGTTGCCGCTTAGTTCTTGATATAGTTCCGCTAAAGCTTCCCTACACTTGGGGTTAAAATTTGAATATTAGGCATCCCAGTCCCTACAATTGAGCATAAAAGCTAAATCCGTGTTTTTGAAAACCCAACGACTCATAAAAGCGATGGGCATCTTTTCGTTTCAAATTACTTGAAAGAGTCACTTTATAACACCCCATTTCTCTACAGACATTCATAGCATAATGCATCATAGCTTTTCCAATCCCTTGCCGCTGATGTTCCCCGGCAACCACAACGTCTTCAATGATTGCAAACGGTAACCCCGAGTGGGCTAAATTATCCATAACCAATAACTCAAAAGCTCCAACAATTTGTTCATTGAATACTGCTATATAAACCTTAAAAAACGGGTATTTATCCATTCTTTGAAAAATAGCTCCGGCTTTTTCCAGAGTGATATTGTGCTCATCTTTCGTGCTTAACTCGGACAATAAGGCAATGATTTGTTGTAAATCGTTTTTTGATGCTTCCCGGACGGTTACATTCATATTATGACGCCCGTGCGCACGGCCTTTCTCTACGAAGCCGAACCTGGATGACAAACCGTTTTGCAGGAGATAATGATATTTAGATTCATTTACCTGATTTTTAAAACCCACTTTTTTTGATGGATCACGATACTCAAGATTACAAAATCGCTTAAACCCTTCCAAGTCCCAATTTCTCTCAAGTCTAGCCAATAAAAAGAGAATCATAATAAAAAATCCAAACAAAATCAACATTTCATCAACCCCATTTCCGAATATGTCAGGGGTTGGAAACTTTGGTCAGAGACTTGATTCCTTCCCCAATGATTTTGAAACCTTGCTCCATCTCACCAAGGTCTACTCTGGTGATGCTTAACCGAAAAGTATGGGTACCCCCGCCATCGGTATAAAAAATCTCACCTGTTGTGAATAATACTCCTTTAGTATAACAGTAAGCCAAGAGTTCCTTGGCATTAACCCCATCAAGTTCAATAAACAGGTGCAACCCACCGTCGCCCCAAATCCGCCTGCATGGGATATAGCTATTAGCGAACTCTAATGCTTTCTCATATTTGGCCTTATAAAGCTTTTTAGCCCGTTTCAGATACTGTTGAAACTTACCGTGCTCCAAGTATTCATAAAGTATTGCCTGATCAAAGGGAGAAGTATAGATATTGCGATAAAGCTTAATACTTTCCAAACAGGCAATCAATTTGGCGTCACCGATAATCCAGCCAATCCGGATCGCCGGAAAAAGTATTTTGGTAAAACTACCTAGATACACCACATGGTTTGCCCTGCCGGAAAGGGCCAATAAAGGACTTACATGGGATCCTGAATAGCGCAGTTCTTCATTGAATCCCTCTTCAACCAAAGGTGTCTGGTATTTTTCAAATAATTTCAATACCTGTATACGCTTATCCGGTGACATTACCAGGCCGGTCGGGTTATGATAGGAGGGCATGATAAATCCCAGCTTGATATCCCGGGCGGCTAAAGCTGACTCTAATTCCTGCAAATCAATGCCGTCTTCGCGAAGTGAAATCCCCTGAATCTGCAAACCAGTCAGTTTCATTGCATTAATAGCCAGATTATGAGTAGGATTCTCACAAACTATTTTTTCACCGGGACTTGTCAACGCGGCCAATATTAAATTAAAACCTTCTGTGAACCCGGTGGTGATTAAGATATCCTTGTCATGAAAGTCAACTCCTTTGCCTTCCAAATAATCCTTAAGCCAAATGATAAGGGGCCGGTAACCTTTGGTCTCACCATAATTCAGTAATTTTTCACCTTCAAGGGCAATTCGGTTTAAAAAAGCCCGTTTAACTTCTTCGACCTCAAAAATACTGTCATCCGGAGCCAAGCTGTTAAAAGAAATCATGCCATTTCGCCAAGGGTATTTCCGCAAAGTTTGAACCAGATTCAAAGCAGTCTTGCCATATTCATTCACCTGGCATAACCAGTCCAGCCTCAGTTTATCCTGATGCGATACTAAATTTTGACACACAAAAGCGCCCTGGCCTCTTACATTTTGGATGAGTTGCAGATTTTGCAGTTCATCATAGGCCAAAATGATGGTATTGCGGCTTACTTTTAAAATATGCGATAATTCCCGGGTTGAAGGAAGCCTGACTCCCTCACGAAGTGAGCCGTTCACAATCAGCCTCGCGATATAATCCTTAATCTGAAGGTAGGCCGGACTGTCAGTATTGATTTTTAAATCTTCCCACATGAGTGAACTCCTGCTTCTAATTTTGCCATACAACATATTGGAACGGAAGAACCACGAATGCCCTCTTTTTTAACATAAGTGGTCTGTAAACTTGACTAGGGACAATTCATTTGCAACCGGTTATTGGTTTATTAGAACTTGGCTATTAGTGTGAGTGGAGAATTTTAAAGCAATGAGGGACAAATATCGATTGTCGGCTGTTGAATACTATGTCCCAATGCATGAATGTTCAGAGGGATGAATGGCCATAAAAAAAGAGTTGGTTATCCACCAACCCTGTATTTTTCAGATATGAAAAAGACAATGGCGGCAAGATAGCTCTCCA
>JAEZKW010000208.1 GCA_023415375.1 Bacillota bacterium | reverse complement strand
GATTATACGACCGTTATGGATATAACAGAACTTGGAGCAACAGGACCATTGGAGCGGTAGCCAGTATCATTCCTGGTTTTTTTAATGATTTTTGTCTATGGGAGGGTTTATCATTGAAGCTGCATATGGATTTTGTTAATCAAGCCGTCGATTTTTTTAAGAACGATTCAAGAATCTTGGGTATTGCTGCAGGTGGATCATGGATAACCAATTCAATGGATGAATTTTCCGATATTGATTTGGTCATTGTGGTAGACTCCAAGTATGAGCAGGAGGTTTCAAAAGAACGGCTTACACTTGCTGGGAGATTAGGCAATCTATTAGTCGGCTTTACAGGCGAGCATGTGGGAGAACCACGCCTCATGATCTGTTTATATGGTCCTCCATTACTTCATGTAGATTTGAAATTTGTCGCATTGTCAGATATGGACTATCGGGTCGAAGATCCTGTTATTCTTTGGGAACGGGAAGAGATGCTGACAAAGGCTTTAGCTAAACACGAGGCCGTTTACCCTCAGCCAAATCTACAATGGATTGAAGATCGGTTTTGGGTATGGATCCATTATGCTGCGGTTAAAATTGGGCGGGGAGAATTGTTTGAAGCGATTGAAATGCTGTCTTTTCTGAGGTTGACTGTATTAGGGCCGCTTGCTTTAATGAAGAATGGTCATTTGCCGAGAGGCGTAAGGTATATTGAACGCGATGCGCAAGAGGAATTGCCGCTGCTTATAAAAACAATACCGGCTCATGATAAAAAAAGTTGTGTATTTGCTTTGGAGCAAGCGATAGAAATGTATCGGCATCTTCGAGCAATTCATGGTACACCTGAACTTATTATCAGGCAAGCCGCTGAAGAACAATCAGTTAAATATTTAGCCGAAATCGATGCGCTTCTCCCTGTGATGGCAGGGTCTTTAGATAAATTTGAAACCGAAAAGGAATTTGTAACCTGAATGTGGAAAGTGCTATCGTTGATTGAGGGGAGTAATAACGATGGAAGATAATAAAATAGCAATATTACTCGAAGATTTATTATCGAAGTTTCGGACGTTTGGCGGAGGGCAAGATGCTCTTTGCACTGAAGTGCATGAGATAAAACAAAAAGTTAATGGCTTAATTGAGGATATGGATATCGTAAAACCTACGCTTAAGAGTATGGATAATCGGCTTAATTCCTTAGAAACCAAAGTTGATCGATTGGAGACCAAGGTTAATTCGCTGGAGACCAAGGTTAATTCATTAGAAGGCAAGGTCGATTCATTGGAAACCAAAACTGACGGACTCATTGAAGATATGGATTTTGTAAAACCGTCCCTTGTAAAAATTAATAACCGGCTCGACAATATCGAAGGTGAAATCATTAAACTCAACCCGGAATCCAGGACAATTTTGAAGCAGGCGAAATAAAGCAAGAACGCCATCAACCGCATTGCGTTTTTTTTAGTAATTAAATCACAACTCGGTAGGCTGGGGCTAGCTCCAAACTCTGGCAATGCTTATTTCGTTTTCCGCCGTTTTCAATAATGGTTGATCCAATATAGCCATTTGGTCTATCAACTCACCCCTTCAGATAACGCGCATACGCGACTTATCGGTTATAGTAACTTGGTTGCTATTCCCCTCTCTCTGACGGTAGTTTTATATGGATGTTTGAGAGAGGGGAAGCAAGTTTTATTTAGCATTTGATTATTGTTTAAAAGCAAGCTGTCAAGAATAGTTAAAAATTTGAATATATCAGCCCTGAAAAAGACTATTTGTACAACTCCGGTAATTGACTTTCCCCTCTCTCGGGCATTCATATTGATCTGCGGCATCATAAAATGCCGCGGCATCTTATGATGCCGACAGTCAGAGAGAGGGGAATTGCTATGGGTATCTACAAAGAAAATGAGTAACTAAAGGGGTGAGTTGATTTTAGGCAGTTTGCTGAATCAACTTTATAATCAATTTTAAATTTATCAAACATATATTTCAATCAACTATTTTTAAGAACACAGCCTAAAATTTAATTGGTACAAATCCCCACTTGGCGATCTTGCATCCTTCCTTCAACCACTATATTATGTCTTTCCTAACTCACCTGCTTTCCTTCAGGATTAGAAAGCCCCGGGAATAAGGCGGTTAACGTAAAGTAACCGTTTTTGCGGCTCCCGTGGAATTCAAGCCATCCCAGAAGTTTAAGGACTTTAATATCACGCCCGAGCGAATTCCTGGATACGCCGGTGATCTGCCGCATCTCCGCGACCGAAAGTCTTTTCTTTTCTTTAAGGGCCAGGACAATCTCAGCCATCCGGCCGGGAATATTGGGCTGATTGTAATAAATCTTTAAAGATTCTCTTGCCGACCGCCGAATCAGCGCCGACAATTCCCGGATGGGTGATGAAGCGCCATCGTTTTGTGATGGTGGCTCAGGTTTAATAAATGTAGCACCATCATTCGATGATGAAGACCCAAAGCCGGATGATGAAGACCCAAAGCCGGATGATGAAGACCCAAAGTTGGATGATGAAGACCCAAAGTTGGATGATGAAGACTCAAAGTTGCATGATGTAGCACCAATATTCAATGATGTAGACTCATTATCGATTGATGTAACACCAAATTCGGATGATGTAGACCCATTTTTTTGTAATGAAGCATCAAGCAATCGTTTCAAAGACTCAACATCAGAGGATAAAGACTCAAACTCCGCCAAAAGAGATTGGGCCAGAAATTGTTGGAGCGCGATTTTAGTTTTGAAAGTATCCAGTTTTTGCTGAAAACTGCGGAGGGCGACTTCTGCAGTTTGGTTTTGCATGGTTGTAACCTCCTTAAAAGAAGTTATTTTTATTTACGAAAGGTATTGAAACTCTTTTGATTTGCCAAATTGTTAATTAATACCATTCCTGATAAAAATTATAAACCAAACCACAAAAAAACACAAAAAAATAATCCCCATCTTTAACTTGTATTTGGGCATTGTTACCATCAAAGCGAATTAGGTTCATATAATAATTTCATACTCTAATTATTGGCATTTCTCCATTAAATGGATATATTGTGAATCGCCTAAACCATATTGTGGAAATAAATTAAACAATTGAGCCAATAAAATATTGCTTGGTACATTTTTATATTGGCGTATATATGCTGTAATTTCATTTTCCTCTTTTATATATTCAAGATAAAGCCTTATTCCTTTTTCCATCACCGATAAATGAATACTTTGCGGGATAAATTTATTCATTAAGACTTGTTTATATATTTCATGATATCCTTGTATACCAAACTCAAACTGGTTAATTAAGGTAAACACATGATTTACTAAATTGAGAGTAATTTTCTTGTTAAAATGCATTTGATCGAGATAAGCAAGGAGTGTAAGGAGATTTATTTGGCAGAACATATCATCATCAAACCAGAAAATGATATCTGTAAATTGATTGTTGAATAATGGCCGTAAAGGATTCAAGGTTTTTCCTTGGTATTGTTCCATTGTTATATGGTGAGCATTACAGCGGTATCGATTGAATTGGTCGGAAAAGATATCTATAGAGACCTCACCCACACACATTGCTTCATTAAAAGGCACACAACCATTGTTTTCATCAAGATACTGTTGCATAAAGTAATTATACATTACTTGCCCATTGAAGATATTGAGCGTCTTTTCTCCATTCATTGTAATACCCGCTTTCTAACGAATTATTTTACACGATTATTTCACTTGCTTATAGCCTGTCATTGGATTTTGCGTAAATAGAAAGATTTTGGAGAAGATATAAGTTGATCCGTGACATTGAACAAGCAAAAAAATATATGGCCTCAATCTGTAGTTACAGAGATAAGGCCATTTTTTGCAGATATGATAAATATCAATCATTATCACGAAAGGATGATTTATAAATACCGGAAACTCAAATTCATCATCCGCCAATCATTTAATCATGCTCCTTTAAACATACAAACATACACCCTTGAGGAAACCAGTAGGACCTTCCAAAATACGTTAATTGCTTTTTTCGGTAAAATAATATAATAATGCTACAACAGGCATGCTTAATCCGATAAATGATGCCAGCATCCAGCCGCCATGTGCATATCCCCAGCCGCCTAATGCAGATCCAATTGCTCCGCCGATAAAGAATACAGCCATGAATACTCCGTTTACACGCCCCCGTATTTCATTCCCCAGAGCATAAATCGCCCGCTGTCCAAGAACTAGATTGCCGGAAACCGCCATATCTAGGGTAATGGCTGCTATAATAAACATAGTTAAAGCGGTGGTAGAAGCGTCTTTAAACAAAAAGGTCATTAAAAACGACAGGATCGCAATGACAATCGCAAGACCAGTCAACCGCTTTGTCCAGCCTTTATCTGCAAATCTCCCGGCGATGGGAGCTGCTATTGCGCCGGCGACACCGGCAAGGGCAAATAAGGCAATACCCTGCTGGGAAAGATTAAAATGATGCGCAAGCCATAAAGGGACAGTAGTCCAAAATAAACTGAATGCACCAAATAGGCAAGCTTGATAGAACGCCCGGCGGCGTAAAACAGCTTTTGTTTTAAAAAGGGACCCCATCGAATGAATTAAAGTACCGTAATTCACAGCCGGTGAAGGCTTTCGCTCCGGAAGAATGAATGCCAATACTACGGTCAAGACAGATGTAATGGCAGCTGAAAGAATAAAGACCGCTTGCCAACCCCAAAGGTTCGTGATAAAACTAGCAATTGGCCGCGCCAGCATGATCCCGAGCAATAGCCCGCTCATAACATTGCCGACCACTTGACCCCGTCGTTCTTCTACTGCCAAATGGGCTGCATAGGGCACCAATATTTGGGCGGCTACGGAACCTAACCCAATAAATAGTGTCGTGATCAGAAAAAACATGGCGTTGTGAATAAGACTTGTGGCAACTAATGCACCAATCGCAATGATCAATACGCTTACAACCAATCGCCGATTTTCGATAATATCACACAACGGAACAATAAATAATAAGCCGATCACATAACCAATTTGTGTTAGAGTTACGATTAATCCCGCAGATGCTAAGGGAAGATGAGTATCAATACTAATGGGACCGACTAACGGTTGGGCATAATAAAGATTTGCAACAATCACTCCACATGCAACGGCTAACAGAACTGTAATCCAGTGAGGGAATTCCTTGGTTTTACGATGTAAGTTATTCATTGGTTAAACCTGCCTTTGTTTTTTTATTTGGTTTTGTCTTTAGGCAATAAATACTGAACGTTTAGTATCCACCGACAAGATAATTATAAACTAAACGTTTAGTATTTGTAAAGATAAATTTTATTTAAATAGGAGAAAATGTTTAGTATAATGAACGTATAGTTTTTCGAAACTCAATCAGGAGGTATTCCTTTGGAAAAGAAAAAAGGGCGTCCTCGTGACACCACAACAGAAAAAGCTATTCTTACCGCTTCATATGATTTATTATTGGAGAATGGCTTTGGAGCAGTAACTGTGGAGAAAATTGCCGAACGGGCCAAAGTTAGTAAAGCGACTATCTATAAATGGTGGTCTAATAAAGCTGCGGTTGTCATGGACGCTTTTTTATCTGCGGCTATGGCGAAGCTTCCTGCACCCGATACAGGTTCGGTTTTTGATGATATGCTCATTCAAGCTAGCAATTTAGCCAAGTTTTTAACGAGTCCGGAAGGTAAAGTAATCAATGAATTCATTGCAGAAGGACAATTTGATCCGAAGTTAGCGGAAGAATACCGATTAAGATATTTTAATCCCCGACGGCTTGACTCATTGCGTATTTTAGAACGGGGGATCCAAAGAGGTGAACTAAAGAAAGGCCTCGATCTTGAATTGTGTATTGATTTGATATATGGACCGCTTTTTTATCGTTTGTTGGTAACAGGTGAAAGAGTCGATGAATCGATATTAAAAGTTTTGATAAGATACGCCTTTGAAGGTATTCAGTCGGAGAAATAAATTAATGTCTTCAAATTTTATGAAAATAATTATAGCGATTATGATGGAAAGGAACCCTTAGGATTCATGGCAGGATGAGCAACTCGTCCATACGATTATTATGGTTGAATAAAGTTATTCTTGAGGGAAACTCTATGTTTAGGTGTTTAGTTTACTGAGTGAGGTAAAGATGAGTAAAGTTTTATTTTTTCCGATATTTTTTTTCATAGGGCTTGCCCTTACTCTGATTTATATACCCAGGCAACAATATAAAAAGTACTTAATTTATGCCGCAATTACCGGGGGATTGGGCAATATGATAATTGTCTTAATCTTACACTATACATTGGGCTTGAAGTATATTAAAATTGGCATTTTTGGCGTCTATGGATTTAATTATCTTGAGCCATTTGCTTGGACTTTTGTGCAAATGATCTTCTTCTATTTTTTGCCGGTCCGGAAGTGGTTTTTATATGCCTATGTAGTAGGATTTGTCGGTTTAAGCGTGGGATTCGGACAAATCATAAGGAATTTAGGCATAATGACGGAGGCTAACACCACACTTACCCAAATTTTGTCTCCTTTTATATTTTTAGCTTGGTGGAGCGGCGCAGCTTGGCTTTTTAGGAAAGTAGAAGGTATCAGTAGAAAAAAGGGAAACTTCGTTTAAATTATACTTAGTGTTTTTTTGTGATATCAATTAAGTTTTCCTTCACAATTCAACGCATCGATATTTTTTATCTTAGCAAATAAAGTTGGTCTTTCAATTCAGACCCTTCCTTATCGAACGAGAAATTTCGTCGTCCCAAAGAAGGCTTTATTAAAGAAATCTTTTGTTTTTTCAGGA
>JAEZKW010000361.1 GCA_023415375.1 Bacillota bacterium | reverse complement strand
TTTTTTTCATTGCAGGTAATTGATCTGCTATTACGAATATATAGTAAATCATTCCAATAGGTCGTGAGCTGATGAATCGATTTTATAAAGGAGTTTACCTGATTATTTTATCGGCTGTGGGTTTTGGTGTCATGCCGATACTTGCATTGTATGCTTATCAATGCAAAATTAACGTTTCAACTTTATTATGGATCCGTTTTTTACTTTCAGCAATATTGTTTTTTATTGCCCTTGGAATTTTGGGTAAAAAAATCAGATTGCCCCTTTTTCAGGTAGGGTCCCTTTTTGTAATGGGCGGAATCGTATATACCTTACAATCTACACTTTATTTCAATGCCTTACGTTTTATTTCGCCTTCTTTAACGGCTTTGCTATTTTATACATATCCGATTATTGTTGCCTTGCTTTCCTTTTTTATTAATCATGAAAGACTAACCAAAAGACATTTTTTTGCTGTCACTATGACTTTTTTAGGTTTGTTACTCGTTCTGGGAATGCCATCAGACAAAATAAACTTGATGGGAATTTTATTGGCTTTTGGTGCTTCGTTGGTTTATTCAGGCTATATCATTTTGGGAAACCGTTTGATTCAAACGATACCTTCAATCATATCAAGTGCTTATGTAACTCTATTTGCAGCACTTTCATTTACAATCTTAGGTCTATGTATGCATACTCTCAAATTTAATTTTGAAATTGGAGCATGGTTGCCAACTGTAGGCATCATTATTTTTTCAACGATTATGGCTATTTTAACTTTTTTTAAGGGATTGGAATTAACCGGACCAACCACTGCCAGTATTTTAAGTACATTGGAACCCTTGGTAACGATTGGGCTTTCTGTAATATTGCTCCATGATAAATTGACCGGTTTTCAGGTATTGGGAGGGGTAGGCGTTATCTCCGGAACAATTATTGTGGTGTTGGCTAAGCAGTTTTCTAAAGGTTCAAATCAAAGTGATTTCTAAAACGAGTTTCGAAAGGAAAGCGAAATTGAGTAATATTCTTGCATATAAACCCGGTAAAGAAAGAAATCAAGCCATTGGTTTTTTGGTGGGAGCATCGATACTTTGGAGTTTAGGCGGCCTGCTGATTAAATCAATTCATTGGAATCCACTCGCTATCGCCGGTGCCCGCAGCGGAATCGCTGCGATCATTATGCTGATTTTTCAACGAAAATTTCATTTTCAATGGTCGGCTTCTCGAATCCTCGGGGCACTGGCTTATGCAGGAACGGTAACCTTGTTTGTTACAGCCACTAAATTGACCACTGCAGCGAATGCAATTTTATTGCAATATACGGCTCCCATATACACTGCTATTTTCGGCATCTGGATTCTGAAAGAAAAGGCCAGTAAATTGGATTGGCTTACGATTGGAATTGTGCTTGGCGGTATGAGCCTTTTTTTTGTCGATAAATTATCTTTCGGAAATATCTCGGGAAATATTTGCGGAATACTCAGTGGAATTGCTTTTGCCTTCACTGCAATTTTCCTTCGAAAACAAAAGGACGAATCCCCTTTGGAGTCGGTAATTTTAGGGAATATATTAACCTTTCTTATTGGTCTGCCATTTATGTTTCAGACAGCGCCAAGCTCTTCAAGTTGGTTGCCATTGATAATCTTGGGAATTTTTCAGCTTGGAATTTCTTATATTCTTTACACAGCTGCTTTTCGTTATGTTACCGCGCTAGAAGCTATTTTGATACCGATCATTGAGCCGATCTTAAACCCGCTCTGGGTTTTTTTGGTTTTCGGAGAAATTCCCGGTCCATGGGCTATCGTTGGCGGATTGATCGTGTTAGTATCAGTAACTGGACGTTGCCTGATTGTGGCTTTTAAGGAATGAGCAACTTGATAAACGGACATACTCATTATCCGTACCTGCTTATGGGTTAGCCAATATGCAGTTTGCGGAGAGTCTAGCTGGTCTAAAGAATATCCGGTTGACATTTGGAACATTTCCTTTTATTAAAATCCTGATTCTAATACGAATCAGGATTTTTTTTTCATGATTTATTTTTTTGGGAATAACTATGGATTAGGCAAATGTAAGGAGGCTTTTTCGTGAAGGATTCGGCAAAAAAAATGCTACTGGTCGTAATATTTTTAAGTTTGGTGATTGGAGGTTTTACAAGCACGGTACTTTTTTATCAACAACGCAGTGATGTAAAAAACCATCCAAATTCCCATCATATATCCAAGGCTAAAATCCCCGATTTAGGGATTTCCGAATCTAAAGACGAAGACAATGAAAATTCGATGTATCATCGATACGGGAGACCCGTCAAAGGAACATTGATGTGGGAAAATGACCGCCATTTTCACGAGATTTGTGCTAAATACAAAACTTCTGTGCGGATGTCGGCTTTCCAAACAACATTACCGGATCCTTTACCGGGTGAGGAATATAACGTGACATTAGCTGCTGATATTATATCCGGCAGCATTGTCTTGCCAAACCGGATATTTTCTGTTAATAAAGTTGTTGGGCCATATAATAAAGAACGTGGATTTAGAGAAGGTCCGACTTATTTTGGAAGCAAGCTCATTAAAACAACTGGAGGAGGCGTTTGCAAAATAGCTTCTACTTTATATAATGTTGTAGCTTTAGCTAATTTAAGAATTATTGAACGTCGGCAACATGGTATGTTGGTTCCATACGTTCCGCCGGGGCAGGATGCCACTGTCGCTGATGGTAATAAGGATTTCAAGTTTAAGAATAATACGGATTACCCACTTTTGATTTGGGCGGATACTAAAGAAAATACACTATATATGGCGATTTATGGACGAAGTCGCCCACCCAAAGTTACTTGGCATCATCAAATTATTAATCGAGAGGGCTTTAAAACTATCTATCGTTTAAATGCTTCCATTAAGCCGGGTGAAGAGAAGGTCGTAATGGAAGGAGCCGAAGGAATGACCGTTAAAAATTGGTTGATAATAGAGGAGACTAATGGCCAAAAGGTTAGGAAAGATTTAGGTACCGATTATTACCGGCCAATGTTTAGGGTTATCGAGCATGGCTCCTGAATAAACTCGAGAATCAGCTCTGTTATTGAACCTCAATCCGGCAGCATATAGGTTTCATGGCTTTTTGAAGTTACTTGCCGGATTCAGGTTGAATTCATTGCGAGTAGGGAGGACCAAAGATGAGCGCTTTTTTTATTGCATTGTTTGGGGCAGTTTGTTGGGGGTTGGCACCGTTATTTGGTAAAGTCGGTTTACGAGGGGTCAACCCAATTGATGGTATAGTTGCACGGACGGTGATTACAGTACTTTTTGTAGGCGGTTGGGCGGTAGCTAGTGGTAGTTTTAGTCGCTTAAATATGATACCAACCAAACGATGGTTTTATCTTGCGATAGAGGCATTTTTCGCTACATTTGCCGGCGATTTGGCTTACTACGCTTCGATCAAAAGAGGAGACATCGGCCAAACCTCATTAGTTTTGGCGAGTTCCCCTTTAATTACAATGTGGGTTGGGTGGTATTTTTTGGGCGAATCCCTAAGCTTACCTAAAATTGTAGGTGCTGCTCTCATTATTATTGGTGTTGTCTTAGTTGGCTTTAAAACGAGTTAAGGCGGCATATATGCTGGGTTTAACAATCATACCATAGTGCCAAACCAGCAAAGACCGCTCCACAATCAACTACTTTGTGTTCAACCGCACAGACTTTTATCTCTTGATATTCCATATTTCGTACAGTAAAAGCTTCGATAACCATTTCTGTGATTCGCTTTTCAATTTCTGATTTTGAACAGTAATCCGAAGTTTCCATAATTACACCAAAAGTGTCAGCAGCAGGGATTCCCACCGCAACAGCCGCTGCAATTGTGGTTTCTGGTTTCGTACTCGAGAGAGAACCATAAGCTGTTGGCACCAGGGAACCAAAAGGAATTTCCATTCTTTCTTGATATTTTGCCCCAGGCGGCAAGATGCTTGAAACTTTAATTAGATTGAGATTGCCTAATCCAGAGGCTAATAATGCACCGTCAAAAGCATTTAGACTTGTTTTTCCTTCACCATAACCAGAAACCAAAGTGAATTTTGTAGGAGTAGCTAACAATGTGGCGATACCTCCCTCAATTTTTCTAACCTTATAAGTTATGCGAAAGTCCCATCGAATGTCAAAATCTTAGTTAACCGGATGCCGATAAAGCACATCTGGCCATACGTTTGCTGGTAGATTCATCAAATAGCTCAAAATATAACTGCTTTTTATAAAAATATTGTTGGGGTAGGGTGAATAAATGATAATATCCATTATCCGGATTACCAAGCATTGTTATAAAATAACCTCGATATCGGGCTGAGTTAACTTTAGCGTTTAGGGTAAGGAGTGGTAATGTGTTTTCTGGAAAATTTTCATCCAAGGTTATCTGATAGTTTCGCCAGAGAATCGGGCGCCATTTTTCTAAATCTTTACCAAGAATTAATTGAACAGGCATGTTTAACTTATTCAATGTGTCGATCTTTTTTTGGCAAATCTCAGTTAACTGTAAGGGAATATATTGGACTGCCGGAAAAGGGAAAACGGCTTCATTTCCAAAACTCACAGTTTAAGAACACCTCCAAAAACAAATTTAACAAAACTATCTTATGTTACTTTGGCCCAATCGGTTCCAGCTTGAGAAATCTATTTAGAATAACTAAAGGTGAAATTCATGAAGAAAAAAGATTTCCGGTAATTTTTCAATTAAGTTTTTTATATTGGGAGGAAAAGCAGAAGAAGTCAAGAATTATTAACTTTTTAATACTACGAATTACATTTTTTTATGGGGCCGTAATTTATGCTGATCAAACTAATTCTGCCTTTTTTCTTGTTATTATGTACAATCACGGTGTTTTTGGCCATTGTTTTATATTCATGGGTATATGGAAGATCAAGTAGCACTTTAAAAAGCTATTTATATTTACTTATGCTCCAAATCATCTGGTCGATATCTAGAATATTAATGATTTTTTCGACTGATACGCCGCTTGAGAGATGGTTTTGGGGCATTCATTTATTCACGATTTGTTTTACGGGATTAAGTTGGTTCATTTTTTGTATTTATTATTCTGAAAACCAAATTTTTAAAAAATCAAAAAATATTATATTCCTAGGGGTCATCCCTATCATTTGTTACCTGGGAATTTTGTTTATCCAATATAAAGGAGGATTTTTGCCCCCAAGACATAATTCTATCGTACCTCAATTATTGTTTTGGCTCCATATTATCGTTACGTATATATTTTATATAGTAGGAATGTTTTTGTTTATCGGATATTCCCTGAAGCAGTTTAGTGAAAAGAAAAAGCAAATATTCTTGATGGCCCTAATTAGTGTGATGCTCCTTTTCCTCAATATAATACAGATTGACACCGATGTAAAACTAGGTTTCGAATATACTCCCCTCATTTTTGGCTTTATTTTACTTCTTTTTATATTAACAATTAAACAAAAACTGTTAAATACAAAATCTCAGGCCATGGAAAAAATCATGGAAAATATGAATGAAGCGGTTTTAGTAACCGATTGTTTCAATCGGATTATTGATCTTAATCCTGCATTCATCAATGCATTTAAGGAATATGGGGAAATCAAGGTTGGTGATACAATCAATATTTTCGCCGACAAATTAGGAGAGGCCATAGAAAATAATTCGGAATCCCTTCAAATGGTTCAAGCTATAGCTGATCAAAGACGAATCCAAAATTGTGGTCCCATTGATCTTATTAAACCCATTAAGAAGTGTTTTATTGTAAATATTTGGCCGATTTTTAATGGCAGAGATCTAATCGGCCGGGTACTTTCTTTCAATAATATCACTTTGGCTAAAGACCTTTGGGATGAGTTATATACAACCAATAATCAACTATTGATAAGGAATCAACAGTTAGACCATTACGCGGAAACTGTGGCTGAACTGGCAGTAGCCAAAGAAAGAAATCGCTTCGCACGGGATGTCCATGATACCCTAGGACAAACAATGACTCTATTAATTACGATATTGCAAATCGCAAAATTAAGTTACCGGACCAATTTGGAGAAGAGTGTAAATCAATTGGATAAAGCATTAAAAATCGCGGGAGAGGGGCTCGCTGAAGTAAAGCGCTCCCTACTCAATATGCCATCGGCTCCTTACAATTCCTTAAGAAAAGCTTTGGAAAGCTTAATAGAGGATTTTCAAATGTCAGGTATGAAAATAGAGTTATCTGTTGGTGAAATTGGTATGTACGATGACTTCTCCCATACAAGTGTTGTTTATCGAATTTGTCAAGAAGCTTTAACGAATGCGCTACGACACGGCAAAGCTAACTTTGTATGGATAACAATTGAGTTGGACGAACAATGGTTGTATCTGGCCATCACCGATGATGGCCGTGGCTGTAAAGATTTCCAGAAGGGATTTGGTCTCCATGGAATGGAGGAAAGAGTTAATCATTTAAAAGGCAATATTATTTATAATCATGGAATGGCTGGGTTTGGTATCTTCGTAATGATTCCTCTCAATTCTTAAATAATTATTCAAGATTACTTTTTATTTATTTTAGTCCTCTCCAATCTTCTGTTTAGAAAACAATCTTTTACCAAAGCTATTGCTAATATCTCTAGAAAATTTGTATCTTTTAGAGGAACATATTTTCCCCATAATTTGGCATACTATGAAAAGATAGGATAACTGATAATGGAGGGGGATATTCCATGAATAAGCCGACACTAAAAGCAGGACGTAAAGAACCATATTGGAATGGAGTTTTTTGCGGCGTTTTTTTGGGCTGCTTTTTTATGAGCATAGCACTATTTTTATTAATTCAATATCAAGGTTTACAATTTGCCATCAGTTCGGAACAACTTGCCCAAATGGTTAGGACCCAAATTCAAAACCAAGCTAAGCAGGATATTCCTGAGTTTTTAGAGAAAATCAAAACAGAATTGCCCAATGAACTACCAAACCATTTAGAAGAATTGGATAATTTGACCATTGGCATTGGAAATAATCAAGTAAAATTACCGCCGGAACTTTTATCTGCCCTAAAGGGCGAATTTACCCGCGTTTTTGAAGCAGCTCTTATAAATACGTTGAATAATTATAACTTAATGGCGTCTGAGGAATTAGTCGGCAAAAATACCTATGAACTTATCCGAAAAGCCGTAAAGCGGGAGATTATCGGTAAGACATATCATATCAACTATTCAAAATGGTTTTCTGTCCCGGTAAAAATTGTCGAAAGCAGTCATCAAGGTACACCTTTTGAAATAGGGTTATAGGATTAAAAAACCAAACATATGTTCTTTTGATGGTGCCAATGAATCTTAGTTTGCCGCTCTTGGTCCGACTGGCGGTTGAATTGCTTGAAATCTCCCGGCTATCAGGGACAGAGACCTGGTTCACTTGTGCCCGATAGGCTCTTGACTATCAGAGGCTATTATGTTAACGTTGGTGTCAAGATTAGTAAAACGTTCTTTTAAATTACATTGATTAGAGTTTGTACCAGAATGTTTTATGATATTGGGAGGCTAACTTTGATACAGGTCATTCCTTTTTTGGCCAAGAAGGAACCATTTTTTCTGCCTTTACTTGCGAGAGGTCTTTCAGATCTCTCCGCTTTACGGTTTAATGCCGTTGGAATCGAGGCTCAGGTTAATACCAGCCTGGAAATTAAAGAATGGGAGCGAATTAACCATCAAACAACCAATCCGCTAGCTTGGGCCGGTCAAGATTTATGGTTTTCAGCTGAGGTTAACAATGCAGTTGAACTTTCAATGAGATTTTTATTATATGACCCCGCCGCCAATGTTTTGATTTACCAAGATCATTTTCAAGTTCCCGAGGATCAGTTTTTAATTACCTGGGAACAACATTTATCATCTTTAATTGGGTTTTTGAATAAAGATATCGACTTAAATGCTGTAAATTCAGATAATTTAAGAATGTATACCAAATCGCTAGAGGCTTTTTTGGCTTTTCGAAAAGGATTGGAAACTTTATCGCAAGCTCGCAGTGATCGGCTTAAAGAGGAAGGCTTAGAAAGTTTACTGGAAGCGGTTGCCTATGACCCCGAGTTTATTGAAGCAGTCGATATATTATTATTATTTTTAATGCAAAATGATTTTTCCCGGAATATAGAACGAATCGATCATTGTATAAATATCTTGGAACGGCTTCGAAATATTGCTACTCATCATCCTAGGGTTCCTTTGGTCTTAACTGAATGCTATTTTCGTTGGGGCAATAAGGAAAAGGCTGAGCAAACACTGAAGGAAATGATAGAATCATTCCCCGATTTTATCGAAGGTAGACTTCGGTTAGCCTTGTTTTATCATACAGCCAATCGTCTACCCGAAGCTCTTCGCGTACTTGAAGGGATCCTTGAATTTGAACCCAGTGAATCAACAGCTCTTGATTTGATGGGTGCAATTTATGCCGGAGAAGGGGAACCTAAAAAGGCTGAAGAAGTTTGGTTAAAAGCAATTGAGGCTGATCCAACCCGAATCAATGTTTTAAATAATTTAGCAATTCTAGCTGAGGAAAACAATGACCTGGAAAATGCCGAAGCTTATTATCGAAAGGCATTAAGATTAAGTGAGGACTGGTGGGGTACTTATTATCATTTTGGAACTTTTTGCTGGCATCAAGAGCGTTATGAGGAAGCTGCGATTTGGCTAGAACGGGCTCGTCAAACAAACCCCACTTATTTCCAGATATACCAAAACCTTAGTTTGGTATTGATTGAACTTGGCAAATATAATGAGGCCCAGGATGCTTTATTACAATTGTTGCAGTTAGCACCGGATAATACAGTACGTCGGCAGACATTACAGTTAATCGAACAATTGAATAAGCCAAAAATTCAAATTGAAATTCGGATTCGCCAATTGGAAAAAAAGTGGGATGAAGGAAAACGTTGGCAAGTTATTAAAACACTGTTATTAAATTATTATAATGCTAAAGAATATTGGTTTTATTGGTATTTTTTGGGAAATATCATGCAACAATCCGGGAGAAAAACTTTGGCAGCTGTTTTTTGGCAATTTGGTCTCCGATGTGACCCCGGATATCCACTCATCAAACAAATTGGAATTTATTATTGGAGTAAAGGCAATTATCAAAAGGCTTTACCGATCCTTCGGAAAGCATATCAACTCCATCAGAGTGATGAGGAAACAGCCAAGGCCTATCTACAAACATTGGTAAGTTTAGGTGAGGCCGAAGAATTGCAAAATAATATTCATAAATTGTCCCAAATCATTCCTATTAATTTAACATGAATCCGGTCCATTTTCCGCGTCATTTCAGAAAAATTGCCACTTACTTGCCAGATTGAGGTTTTAGTTATTGAGGATTGATTAGACATCTTGTCTTTGAGAATGTCAAATATCTTGTCATGGCCCGGAGGGTTTAGATGAACTGGATATTGGTAATAATAGGCGGATTATTACTGGTTGTCGTATTGAAAATCTTATTTAAGGCTGTAAAAATCGCCTTATTACTTTCGATGCTTTCTTTATTAATAATATTTTTGTGGTTATGGCATCAGGGCGTCTTATTGAAATAATCCTAAAAGCGTGGAAAGTACGCTAAAATGCACCCTGTTTTACTTGTCAAATTGGACTCATTGTGGTAAACTAAATGGGAAGATGTTTTGAAAAGGAGTGGGGAGATCCCACTCTTTCCTTTTGTAACCAACATGGGAGGTTTAAAATTTGGCCCCAAAAGAAAGAATTGAAGATATTATTGAAAAATTAGCTTCCCCGATTGCTGAAGAAATGGGGTACGAATTGGTAGCGGTTGAATATCGTAAAGAGGGGCCTGACTGGATATTGCGTTGCTTTATTGATAATCCAACGGGTATCGGAATTAATGAGTGCCAGCAATTTAGTGAAGCTTTGGGGGAAAAACTCGATGAGGCGGATCCGATTCCGGGAAGTTATCTATTAGAGGTATCCTCACCTGGTATTGAACGGCCCTTAAGGAAAGATGCTGATTTTATCCGCTTTATCGGCGCAACGATCGAACTTACATTACACAAGGCCTTGAATGGTCAAAAAGTTTATCAGGGTGAATTGCTAGGCTTGGTAGCGGGGGAGATGCAGCCAATGGTTCGTATTCAAAGGAACGATGCGATCATTGAGATCCCCCGAACTGATATCGCCAAAGCACATATTATGGCTGAAGTTTTCGGCCCTAAAGGGGGAAAGAAAAGGAAATGAATCATGAGTTTATGGATGCTCTGGAACAGGTTGAACGGGAAAAAGGAATTAGCAAAGTTATTCTACTGGATGCTATTGAAACCGCTTTAGCTTCAGCATATAAACGTGACCAAAAGGTCGCCCAGAGCATCGAGGTACGTATTGATCCGGACACAGGAGCTTTTCGGGTTTATACTCATAAAACAGTTGTTGACGAAGTCGAAGATGATAAGAACGAGATTTCTTTGACAGATGCTCAAAAAATGAATCCCATTTATGAGCTGGGCGATTTAGTGGAATTTGAAATTTTTCCGAAGGAGTTCGGAAGAATTGCGGCTCAAACGGCAAAACAAGTTGTGGTTCAACGAATTCGTGAAGCCGAACGGAGTATCATCTATGATGAATTTGTAAACCGGGTGGGCGATTTAATTACCGGAATTGTCCAAAGGTTTGAACAGAAAAACATCTTTGTTGATTTAGGGAGAATTGAAGGTATCCTGCCGGGTAATGAACAAATGCCGAATGAACGTTATGAGCAGGGTATGCGTTTAAAGACATTTGTAGTGGAAGTTAAGAAAACGACCAAAGGCCCTCAGGTCCTTTTATCGAGGACTCGGACAGGTTTGCTTAAACGTCTCTTTGAATTGGAAGTGCCGGAGATTCAAGACGGGTTGGTAGAAATCAAATCGGTGGCCCGGGAACCGGGTCATCGTTCTAAACTTGCTGTATATAGTCGCGATAGTCAAATTGATCCAGTGGGCGCATGTGTAGGTTCACGGGGTATTCGGGTTCAGATGATCGTTAGGGAACTCAAGGGAGAGAAAATCGATGTCATCCCATGGAGCTCTGACCCGATAACTTTTATTATCAATGCTTTAAGCCCAGCCAAAGTAAGCGATGTAAAAATTTTGCCTTCCAAAAAAACTGCTATTGTAATTGTTCCTGATTTTCAGTTATCGCTAGCAATTGGCAAAGAGGGACAAAATGCTCGTTTGGCCGCAAAATTAACAGGTTGGAAGATTGACATCAAGAGCGAATCCCAAGCGGCTGAGAAAACAGAGGAAATTGACCGCCTGGTCCGGGAAGAAATAGGCTTTAAGGAGATTGTGAAGGATGAACCGGAAGAACGGGAGCTTTTAGCCGATGCTGAAGACTTCGAAGATGTGGAAGAAGCCGAAGTGATCAAAAAAGAACAGAATTTTGAAGCAGAACCGGTTGTTCTAGAAAAAATTGATACTACAGAGGAAGACCTTGAGGTACCTGCAACCCATCTTGAGGATGAGGAAGATGAGGAACCTGAAGTGTTTAATCCCAAAAAGAAGGTTAAAAAGTCAAAAAGTGCTCCTCCCAAACATCTTGCCAAGCTTGAACTTGACGATGAACCGATTTCTGAGGATGAAGGATTTTTCTTCGCTGATGTCCTTGATGAACGGGGAGATAAATCCAAGGAATCCGCTCCCGTCGTGGACTCGGATGAAGCTTTAGCTCAAAACGATAAGATAACAGGTGAGGGTAAAAAATCAAAGAGTAAAAAATCGACAAAATCAGAAATAGGCGACGAAGATGATAATTTTGGCGGATTTACAATAGGCCAACTATTAGGTGCTGAGTTAAACAAAGATAAGAGCAATGGTAAGGGACGGAAAAAGGGGGACTCTTAATGAAAGTTAAAAAAATTCCCCAACGGACTTGTCTGGGCTGTAAAGCAGTGAAGCCTAAGAAGGAATTAATCAGGATGGTCCGTACGCCGGAAGGCGAGGTTTTAGTTGATTTAACTGGAAAGAAGTCGGGCCGGGGTGTATATACTTGTGCCAGTATAAATTGCCTGGAGGCTTCTTTTAAGGGAGCACTACTTGATAAGGCCTTGGAAATCAATATTTCAACGGAAATGAAAGAGCGCCTTCGGGCAGATTTATTAAAAATCATCAAATGACAAAATTACAATCAATGATTGGCTTTGCTGCCAAAAGCAGACAGTTAATATCTGGGAGTACCGCAGTAGAGACGGCTATTAAAAAAGGTCAAGTTTATTTAGTTATCTGTGCCCAGGATTTATCTATAAAGACTATTAATAATTTTAAACATTTATGTGAAACAAAAAAGATTTCATTTTATTGCTATGGTTCATGTTCTGATTTAGGACATTGGATCGGTAAACCTGGTCGTGGTGTCATTGGAATTATTTCCAATCATTTTGCTGCGACCGTTCGTTCTTTATTTACAAATGGGGGTGACTCACAATAAATAAAATACGTGTACATGAGTTGAGTAAGGAATTGGGTATCAGCATTAAAGAATTGATGGCTTTTTTAAACCCGTTGGGCGCCAATGTTCGTAATCATATGAGCACAATTGATGATAAATTTGTTGACGAGGCAAGAACGGCATTTTCGACTGCCTCAAAATCTGGTAGTGACCCTTCAGCGGTTAAGGCCACTGAAGCTCAGAGCGGGCCCAAAAATGAAGTTACAAAGCCAAAAACCTTTGATAAAGGTCCGGCTAGTGAGGGAGGGGCTTTGCGGAAGAGTCTCTCTGCAACTGAGCATCCCGCTGCGGATGCTGTTGCTGTGAATAATACAAAGCAAGGCGCGGCCCAACCAAAAGCGACCCCAAATTTGCGGGAGAAGGAAGCGCTAAGTCGTAATGAGGCACCACGTCGTGATGTGCCGCATCACGATGCCCCTTCCAAGGCTGCACCCCAAAATGTTCAACAACAGAATCCTGCGCAACGGGTTGAACAGCCAGGTAGAATGAACAATAGTTCTTCAAGGGTATCTCCAATGAATCATTTAAGGAATGCCGGAAATAATCAAGAGCAGAAACCGGCTGCAATTTCGAATCGGCCAGCTTCCCAAGGAGATAACTCCGGACTTCATGCCAATCGTCGCCCTGCAGAACCATCCAAGCAAGTCGGACCTGCATCGAAATTTGAACCGGCAAGAACGAATCCACAAGGGAATCAAAACCATACTAATTCCGGAATACGTCCTCAACAAAGTTCGGGCCAAAGGCCGGGGCCAAGTCAGGCACCCAGAATGGCACAGAGACCCAATCAGGGACCTTCCAGGCCAGGACAAAATCAGGGACCTTACAGGCCAGGACAAAATCAGGGACCTTACAGGCCAGGACAAAATCAGGGACCTTCCAGACCAGGTCAAAATCAAGGACCTTCCAGGCCAGGACAAAATCAAGGACCTTCCAGACCAGGTCAAAACCAAGGGACTCGTCAAAATCCGAATTTTGGTCAAAAGAATGGGCATGGTAATTTAGGGGCCAGACAACAAGAAGGTCGGAATCAATTTGGTGCCAGAAATGGTATGCACGCATCGAACAATCAAAATAGTCGGGGCCAACAAAGCCGTTTTCAGGAAAATAGAATCCAAACGCCGTCGAAGCCACAAACTCCTACAACAAGCGTAAAATCGGTACAATTGCCCGATTTCATGAGCATTAAGGAATTTTCTCAATTGGTGGAGCTACCGGCCAGCGATATTATTAAAAAATTAATCGGTCTTGGGGTTATGGCTACCATCAATCAAGAGATTGACCGTGACACCATGATTTTAATTGCTGACGAATATGGAATTACTGCTTCAGCTGCGAAAACAGAAGCTGAGAAGCTGGAATTTGTGGAAGCCAAAGATGATCCTAGCACTTTAATGAATCGTCCTCCAGTGGTCACCATTTTAGGACATGTGGATCATGGAAAAACTTCTTTGCTTGATGCTATTCGCCAAACTAACGTTACTTCTCAAGAAGCCGGTGGCATTACCCAGCATATTGGGGCTTATCAAGTTGAATTAAAGGAACGGAAAATTACTTTTTTGGATACCCCAGGACACGCAGCTTTTACGGCGATGCGGGCCCGTGGCGCGCAAGTTACTGATATCGCGATTTTGGTAGTGGCAGCTGATGACGGGGTTATGCCCCAAACAGTTGAGGCAATCAATCACGTTCAGGATGCAAATGTCCCTATTATTGTCGCAATCAACAAAATTGATAAACCTGGCGCGAATCTTGACCGTATTAAAACCGATTTAATGCAATATGGATTAGTGGATGAGGCCTTGGGTGGGGAAACTATCTTCGTACCTGTTTCCGCTAAAAAAAGAACTGGTATTGAGACTTTGCTGGAAATGATTCTTCTGATGGCCGATGTTAAGGACCTGAAAGCGAACCCAGAACGTTTAGCCAAAGGAACAATCATCGAGGCGAAATTGGATAAAGGGCGTGGCCCGGTTGCTACAGTACTTGTACAAAATGGCACTCTACAAGTGGGTGATCCGATTATAGCCGGGGCTGCTGCAGGTAAAGTCAAAGTTCTCAATAATGATAAGGGAAAAAGGGTTAAAAAGGCCGGTCCTTCAACCCCGGTCGAAGTGATTGGTTTTGATGAAGTACCGGAAGCCGGAGATATTTTGCATGTTGCCGCTGAGGAACATTCGGCGCGGCAATTGGCTGATAAGCGAATGCAGTATAAACGGGAAACGGAATTAAAAAAGACCCAAAAGATTACTTTAGACGACCTCTTTACGAAGATTAAGGAAGGCGAAATTAAAGAACTAAAGATCGTCCTCAAAGCAGATGTTCAAGGATCCGTCGAGGCGATCCGTCAATCACTGGAAAAATTATCATCAGAAGAAGTCAGAGTGAAAGTTATCCAGGGAGCTGTAGGAGGTATTGGTGAAGGCGATGTCATGCTGGCTTCAGCTTCAAACGCCATTATCATTGGTTTCAATGTTCGCCCAGATCCCAGTGCAAAAAGAAGCGCTGATAAAGAAAATGTCGACATTCGGCTGTATCGGGTCATCTATAATATTATTGAAGATGTCCAGAAAGCAATGGAAGGCATGCTTGAACCGACATTTAAGGAAGTCATCAATGGAAAAGCTGAAATCCGCCAAGTTTATAAAGTTCCTAAAGTGGGTAATGTTGCCGGATGTTATGTGCTGGAGGGTAAGATTACTCGAAGTAATGATATTCGATTGATTCGGGACAATATTGTTATTCTCGAAGGCAAGATTGATTCCTTAAAGCGCTTTAAAGATGATGTCCGTGAAGTTCTTGAGGGCTTTGAATGTGGAATTGGCATTGAAAAGTATAACGACATCAAAGAAGGGGACATTATTGAAGCTTTTTCACTGGAAGAAGTAAAACGTACCATTGCCAAATGATGGAACGCGCGCCTGCGCGCGTTAGCCATTTGAAAAGGGGGAATAATTCATGGCCGATCACCGTAATGAACGGCTTCGGGAACTTATAAAAGCCGAGTTTGGATCGATTTTACAACGTGATCTGAAAGATCCTCGCATTGGTTTTGTTAGTGTTATGGATGTAGAAGTATCAAATGATTATAGTCATGTTAAAATATTTGTGAGCATTATGGGTGATGATGAAGCGAAACGTTCAACAATGGAAGGTTTGGAAAGCGCTAAAGGGTTTATCCGTACCGAACTTGGACATCGAATTCGCTTGCGTCACACACCTGAGGTCCATATTATTCCCGACAATAGTATTGAGCATGGTTCACGTATTTTTGAACTCTTGAATGAAGTAAAAAAAGAGCAAAGAGGCGAATCTTAGTTGGATCTTCCATTTCAGGAGTTTTTCGAGTTTATCAGGGACAAACAAAGATTTTTAATCGGTTGTCACGTACACCCTGATGGGGATGCTATTGGTTCGACTTTAGCCCTCAGTAGGGCCCTTTCCCAACTGGGTAAACAGGTTACAATGATTTGTAGTGACGGAGTACCAAATGTTTACCGCTTTTTAGAGGGTAGTGCCCTCATCCAATCGGATTATAATCCGCCGGATTACAACCTGCCGGGTTGTAATCCGGCCGACTGTAATATTCAATCTCAGGAGCCCGAGGTCTTAATTAGTGTGGACTGTGCGGAAAAAGAACGCATTGCTCTGCCAACCAAAATTTTGGAGAAGAATCTCCCGATAATTAATATTGATCACCATATAACGAATATTGGTTTTGGTCAATTGAATTTAGTCCTGCCGGATGCAGCGGCTACCGGAGAAGTAATTTACCGTCTTTTATCTGTCGGTGGTATCAAATTGGATCATGATATGGCAGTTGCGCTATATACGGCCATAGCTACTGATACCG
>JAEZKW010000138.1 GCA_023415375.1 Bacillota bacterium | reverse complement strand
CGGCTATTGGGCGCAACATTTTGGTTGTAATTCAAATCAGTCAAATCCGGACGGGTCCTGATGAGTTTGAAACCATGGTTGCCGCGCACCCTGATATTTTGGAATGCCACCGGGTCACCGGCTCAGTCAGTTATTTTTTAAAGGCTGCTGTTGCCGATATGAATAGCCTTAAAAGGTTGGTGGACCATTTCGTGCCTTATGGTACCATCAATACTTCGGTTGTACTGTCTTCGCCAGTTTCCTACCGGCCGGTCGTTCCGGAAGACGGAACTGAATCCTAAATATTAAGCTCGGGCTTTATTCCGTTAAAAATTGGATTCCCTTGAGGACGTAATGCTAAAGGAACATTATACCGGGCATGTATGGTGCCGTGTAATAATTAACGGTGTTGAAAAAGACGTTTGCCCCGGTAGCATTGAAAATAAACCGGGGATTGTACAATTCAAACCTGTCTTAAAGGTTAGAAATTGGAATCTATGGGTCAATTTTTGGTCATATTGGGGATCGGCCGTTGTAAATTATAAGAGACTCAATGATGTTAAAAGACTTAAAGAAAAAAAGACACATTCATAAAATACCAAATAAATCATCCAGACTCCTTAACCTCAAGGGATCAGTCCTGCCAAATCAAATTTTCGAATATTTTAAAGTGATCTATTGTCTAAAATACTAAAAAGTGTTAATATAAATTTCGACCCCTCCCCGGTACGGGGGGGTATAGAGTTATTTAATTTAATGAACCGGTTTTATATGAGTAACAGGGTAAAGAGTTAGAATGACGAAGAACGCATTTCGGAAAGAATAAATTAGACTGATGCGAAAGGAGCATATTCAATGAATCATATGGAAGATACTGAAATCATAAACAGCCTGAAAACCGCTAGAGGGCAGATTGACGGTATATTAAAGATGATCGAAGAGGAAAGGTATTGCATTGACATAGCAAAACAAATCATTTCAGTTCAATCGCTTCTCAAAAAAGCAAATATGAAGATTTTAAAAAACCACATACATTCCTGTGTGGTTAGTGGAATCAAGGAAGGGAAAGGTGATGAAAAAATAGATGAGATACTCTATATCTTGGACAAATATCTAGACAGGACATGAAAAAAGAATAGAAATTTTGCCGGTGTTTATGTCTTAGGTATACCGAAAGGAAAGTGAAGATATTTTGAGACAAAAATCAATGCATAAAGTACTTCAAATCAACGATACCAACTATGATTTACCGATTCAAAACAAGTTGAAGGGGAAGGTAGGTATTCTCGGTAGAAAATTAACTTATAGAATATTAAAAGTCAGTGTATTGATGTTACTGATATTGGGTTTTAATATGCTTAATCCTGATTTGGATTTATTAGATATTCATAAAGCATATGCTTTGTCTGCCGCATCTACTACTGATTATGTATCAACAATTGCAGGAAATGTACAACGAATAACGACTCGGCTAAATCTCGGCAAATATCCTTCCATTACAGTTCAAAAGGGTATTCCGTTAAGATGGAATATGAAAGCAAAAACTCAGGATATCAATATTTGCAATGGTATATTGATGATTCCTGAGTACCATATTATAAAAAAATTGCATACTGGAGATAATATCATTGAATTTAAACCGGAAGCATCCGGAAATATTATCTATCGTTGCTGGATGGGTATGAAAAAGAACAATATCAAGGTAATAGATGATATTTCAAAGGAAGTGGGAAAATGAAAAGTGAAGCTTTGAAAATAAACGGAATAACTTGTGCTGCTTGTACAAAAGCTGTGGAACGGGCAACTAAAAAGCTAGAGGGCGTAATTGAATCGAATGTCAATCTCGCCACGGAAAAACTCTGCATTACCTATGATGAAACCCAATTGACCCTAAAAGATATCAAATCAGCTGTAGATAAAGCCGGATACGAGGCCGTCGAAGAGGTTACCGCTAAGGATGTCATCATACCCATTCAGGGAATGACATGCGCTGCTTGTACAAAAACAATTGAAAGGGTTGTCGGCAAACTTGATGGTGTTGTAAATGTATCAGTCAATCTTGCAACCGAGAAAGCAAGAGTTCAATATTATCCTGAGACGGTTCATTTATCACAGATCAAACAAGTGATTTCCAAGGCTGGATACAAGGCATTAGAAATAGAAAATCCTATCAGGACGGATGAAGACAAACTTAGAAAAAGGAAAGAAATCCGCACATTATGGACAAAATTCGCCGTCGCTGTAGTATTTGCAGTACCTCTCCTGTATATTGCCATGGGCTCTATGATATGGCAGCTTCGATGGCCGATACCGGATTGGCTGAATCCCATGCAGTATCCGTTTATTTTCGCTCTGGTTGAAATCGGGTTGGTAATACCTATTGTTATAGCGGGACGTCGGTTTTATATTGTTGGATTTAAAGCAATCCTTCGAAGAAGTCCTAACATGGACTCTCTTGTGGCAATGGGAACCTCGGCAGCCATTGGCTATAGTCTTTATTCAACTTATCGGATATTTGTGAACGATTTTAAATATGTGAATAATTTATATTTTGAATCGGCAGGTGTGATCATAACCCTTATTTTACTAGGTAAATCATTGGAGGCTGTTTCAAAAGGAAGAACTTCGGAAGCCATTAAAAAGCTGATGGGGTTGGCTCCAAAAACGGCTATTGTAATCCATGACGATGAAGAGGTTGAAATACCAATTGAAGAAGTAGAAGTAGGCGATATCATTGTAGTAAAACCAGGTGAAAAGATTGCGGTGGATGGTGAAGTCGTTGCAGGTTTAACTTCAGTCGATGAATCAATGTTAACAGGAGAAAGCATACCTGTTGAAAAACGGCAGGGTGATAAAGTTTATGGCGCCAGTCTCAATAAAAATGGCTCCATTCGATTTAAAGCAACCAAAATAGGCAATGATACTGTTTTGGCCCAAATAATTAAACTTGTGGAGGAAGCCCAGGGTTCAAAGGCCCCAATTGCCCAAATGGCGGATATTGTTTCCGGTTATTTTGTTCCGGTGGTATTTATTTTAGCTGTTTTATCGGCATTTGTATGGTATATTGCAGGACAGGGCACAGTATTTTCCTTGACGATATTTATTTCAGTGATGGTTATTGCTTGTCCCTGCGCATTGGGCTTAGCCACACCGACTGCTATTATGGTGGGTACGGGGAAAGGAGCGGAATATGGTGTATTGTATAAAAGTGGGGTCGCATTGGAAACAACGCACCAAATCAAGACAATTGTATTTGATAAAACCGGAACAATCACGGAAGGTGTGCCTGAAGTCACGGATATCATAACCACAGGGCTTATTAATAAAAATCGATTATTGCAATTGGCCGCATCAGCGGAGAAAGCTTCTGAACATCCACTTGGGGAAGCTATTGTCAGAGGTGCTGTTAAAGATGGTTTGGTATTGATGAAACCTGAAAAGTTTCGTGCCTTACCGGGCCTGGGCATAGAAACTCAAATCGAGGGCCATAAGCTTTTATTGGGGAATCATCAATTGATGAGGGAGGGTAAAATTGATCTTCTAAAACTGGAAAAAGAATCTTTTAGGCTGGCTTCTGAAGGGAAGACTCCAATGTATATCGCTATTGATGATCAATTGGCGGGTATTATAGCTGTTGCCGATGTTATCAAAAAAACCAGTACCAGGGCCATCCGACAGTTGCATGATATGGGTATCAAAGTTGTCATGATCACGGGCGATAATCGCAGAACAGCAGAAGCTATAGCAATGCAAGTTGGCATTGATCAAGTACTGGCGGAAGTATTACCCCAAGGTAAAGCACGTGAAATAAAAAAGTTACAATTGAAGGGTAACAAAGTAGCAATGGTGGGAGACGGTATCAATGATGCACCGGCGTTAGCCCAAGCCGATATTGGGATAGCAATCGGCTCAGGGACAGATGTAGCAGTAGAATCAGCCGATGTCGTTTTAATGAGGAACGACCTGACGGATGTACCCACAGCAATACAACTTAGTAAACAAACTATTCGAAACATCAAACAGAACCTGTTTTGGGCATTTGGGTATAATGTTGCGGGAATACCGGTTGCCGCCGGGTTGTTGTATGCGTTCGGCGGACCCACATTGAATCCGATATTTGCGGCAACTGCGATGTCGTTAAGTTCAGTTTCGGTCTTGACCAACGCTCTAAGATTAAAAGGCTTCAGACCCTGTCACTCAATTTGAGGATATACCTTAATAAATTATCAATGAATAGAGGATGATTCAAAATGAAAAAACAAATAAATATTGACAGAATGAGTTGCGGGAATTGTGTAAGACATGTCGAGGAAGCATTAAGGGGGGTACCTGGAGTTAGTTCCGTACAGGTAAGTTTGCAAAGTAAGACTGCAATTGTTGAAGTCCGTGACACAGTGACGGATGAAAGTCTGACTGGGGCTATTGAAGAAGCAGGATATGACGTAGCCGGAATCAATCCATTGTAAAATGGAAATAAATCAGGAGAATTAATATGATAACGAATAAGAATATTTTATCAATAATGTTATTCTTTTTAACGCTTGGATTCGTGTTTTTGCCTGGTCGTTCATTGGCATTTTCTTTTGATGTGGTGGCAAAGGTAGCCGTAACTTCGTTCGATGCATTGATAAAAGCTATGCCGGATAAGGTCACTTTTGATAGCGTAAAAGGAGGTTGGGAACTTTATAGAGTTGACGGCAAGGAAAGCATCTTATTGAATAGCATCAATCCGGATATATCTATAGAATTTGATGCAGAGCCTTTTATTAAAGCTGGTTTGGATGTTGCTAAATTACCGGTTGGTCAATATGTTTATGATAAGTCGACCGGGAAAATCACCATCCCTTTTACATATGGTCAGAGAAAATTGAGTGCTGGAGCCAAAAAGTCTGCATTGAATACATTTAAGGAAATGGTAAGGACTCGCCGGGATATCATTGGTTATCACCAAGAGGGTGATCATTATAGGATAACTTTAAGTAATGGCAATATGCTTGAATGGGCAAAGGATTTAACCTCGAACAATAAAGATTTAGTGTTTATAATAAATCCGAAACCATTGATTGATGCAGGTGTGGATACAAACAAAATAAAGGAATGGACCTTTGCGAAATTACCGATTATGGATAGAGATGGCAAGCCCGTTTTATATGACAAATTCTTAAAAGCATTTAACGTAAAGTAGTCTTTCACAATGTTTGGTGGGGTATAAAAAAGCGTCCTTAACTAGGGGGCTTTTTTTATACTTATTTGCCACAAAACTGAATTTACCATTTCTATCTGTGAATAAATATTTTTACGGATTCTTGATTAAATTATATTGTGAATTATAAAGATCAAAACACCAAAAGCATCTGGAACAATAATAAACGAGGTCTTACAGAGTGAAAATTTTATGCACTTCTCAAATAGGGTCAAGTACAGCACTAGGGCAAACCATGCGGGTTACGGCTATAGCCAAAGCGTTGCAGCGACGGGGCGCCCAAGTTAAATACCTTGCCGGAGGGAAATTAATTCCGGTGATCCAGAGTCAGGGAATTGAAATTATCCCGTTACCATCCATGCCGGAAATCGAATTATTCCCGGATAGCGAGCAAATGAAAGATCAGCACTATCAAGAGGAAATAAGAGCGAAATTTGTTACCGGCCTGCAGTTATCTCAAAGCAGTGAGAAAGAAGCGCTGTCCGCTGAACGGCCGGATTTGATGCTTTGTGGTTCTCCTCTTAGCATGCTGACCGCCAAAGAGGCGCATATCCCCTGTGTGTTGACCATATTGCAGCCCCATGGGAAAAAGACCCAGGAGTATTTCATGAAAAAGATGCAGGACAGGGCAAAGGCTCACGATTTTTTTGCAGACTTGGTCCCCGGTGGAGACAGCAATAAGTCCTACGGGGATTTGGAAACCGCCAGCCTGATCTTTGTAGAGGGAATGCCCGAAATCAGTGGCGACACGGATTTTGATAAAATTGGCTATAATTTCACGGAACCTGGGGAATGGATACAGAAAATAAAACCCAAAATTCGTTTTACCGGGCCCTTATTGGCTGAATCGCCTGAGAAATTACCAAGTCAGGAAGAATTAAAGATCCGTTATACCGGTCATCAGGATCAACCATTGGTTTATGTAACGATTGGCGGGGGAACCAACCTGATTGGAGAAAAATTTCTCAGTTTAGTGCTGGAAGCGTTCCGCTTATTGCCTGAAGTGAAGGGTGTTGTTTCTACAGGTTTGGCGATTTCGGAAGAACAGATAGCCGGTGCGCTCCCGGGCGGCGACTATCCTCCGGACAATGTTATTATACGCCAATTTGTTCCTGGTACAGAATTAATTAAGGCCAGTGACGCAGTAGTTTTTCATGGAGGCTCATCAACCCTGATGACTTGTATTGCTTGCGGCAGACCGGCGGTGGTCGTTCCATCCATGGCTGAACAAGAGGACAATGGGATGGTGTTATCCCACTACAAGGCTGGAATAGTCCTTGATAAACAAAGTTTGACTCCGGAGATTTTAACGATAGCCATCCGCCGGATTTTGGAAAATGCCTCTTTTCGCCATCAGGCGGAAGAACTGAAAAAATTAAGCGAAAAATATGGCGGGGCAGATGGCGCAGCCATCATGATGGAACAATTGTTGGAAGAGAGGAGTTTAGTCCATGCAGGCACTGATTCTGGCAGCCGGTAAAGGAACCCGCTTACACCCGATCACCAATTATGTCCCTAAACCGATGTTGCCTTTACACGGCAAACCTTTGATGGAATGGGTCATCTTGCCCCTTATTGAAAGCGGTGTTAAAGATTTTGTTGTGGCGGTAAGTTATTTTGCAGAACAAATCCAAAACTATTTTGGTAATGGCGAAAAATGGAATGTCCGAATCAATTATAGTTATGGTCCGAATCCTGCCGGAAAAGCGGGAGAGATTTGGCGGGCTGCCCGATTTTTACGGGAAGGGGAAGGGAATTTTTTAGTTGTACCGGGCGATACCATTTGCCATTTAGATTATCGGGCTTTGTTCAATTTTCACCGGAGCCATAAGGGTCCGGTTACAGTCGCTTTTTCCACGAATTACCGTCTCGAGGTAGGAATTGCTGAAATGGATGAACAGCGGCGCATCCGTAAGTTTTATGAAAAAGCCAATTTAAACCGCCCGGTTAGTACCGGCGCTTATGTTTTAGACGGCCGCATTTTTCCATATATCGAGAAATTCATCGCCCAAAAGGACGATGTGGATTTGCCTGGTGACATTTTTCCGGTTTTGTTAGAGGAGAACATACCCATTTATGGCTATATCAGTGACTTCCAGTGGTGGGATGTGGGCCGGATCAGCGATTATGAAGAACTGGCTGAATTACCTCAGGAAGCAGCAGCTCAAATCTTTAAGTGGGATGCACAGTATTCTTATTCTTAACATTTTAATCAAGCATAACTTTTATTCTGAGTGAAAAAACCCTGACTTTGTTGGTGTCTATAAACAAAGTCAGGGTTTTATTTTTATTGCTTACATTCCTGTTCATCCCGCTAATTCAATCAAGTTTAAGTCCTATTATTTTGGCCTAGGTTTATGGCTTACCTAGACAGGATTTACGGGATTGTTTTAAACTTTATACTTTACATTTTGGATATGATTTCGTTATGATAATATGTGATTGATTAAAGAACGGCAGGATGTTTATATGTGTATTGCAGTTGAAATTAAAACTGGAAATTGATGTTTTTTGGATGGAGTGTTGAAAAATTTGGTACTATTTTATGAAATGAGGTATTTGCATGAACTTTAAAAATAAAATTTGCGTCATTACGGGTGGGGCCAATGGAATTGGCCTGAGCCTAGTCAAAGAATTTGCTAAATGTGGATCTAAAGTTGCTTTCATCGATCTAAATAAAGAAGCAGGGGAAAAAGCCTTGGACCATCTTAAGGCCGCTGACGGCGAAGGGCTTTTTTTGGCTGGAGATATTGCAGAAAAAGAAACTTTGAAGGTATTTGCTAAACAAGTTATTGATACATATGGTCGCATTGACTGTCTTATTAATAACGCCTGCTTGAGCCGGAAGGGCATTATTTCCGGTTGTGATTATGAAGATTTCAATTATGTTTTAAAAGTGGGGATAACAGCCCCCTATATGTTGGCCAAACTTTTCAAAAACAATTTTTCCAACGAAGGTGCAATTGTAAATATTTCTTCAACCCGGAGCCTTATGTCACAAAGAGACACGGAAAGTTACACTGCGGCCAAAGGCGGAATCTCGGCCTTGACCCATGCCTTAGCGATCAGCCTTGCAGGCAAAGTAAGAGTTAACAGTGTTAGTCCCGGGTGGATTGATGTTAGGGCGAATTTTGATAGCAATTATAAGGATAAACATAGTGCTGCCGATAAACTTCAACATCCGGTCCGACGGGTAGGTGAACCTATGGATATTGTCCGCGCGGTAATGTTTTTGTGTGATCCGGAAAATGGCTTTATTACCGGCCAAAATATCACGGTGGACGGAGGCATGACCAAACTGATGATTTATAGCGGGGATGAGGGATGGGAGTTTGAAGA
>JAEZKW010000129.1 GCA_023415375.1 Bacillota bacterium | reverse complement strand
TGTTCCTCAACTACTTCATATATAGTTTCATCCTTATTAAAAATTACATTTAAAACTCTCCATCATTGAACTAGATTCTATGGCTGGCAGGAATGTTCATGCACTCAGTGGTAGCCGGTATGACACTCCAAAATACACAGGCTTCGGCAACCGGCGATTGTCCCGCTTCTTCATTTAATTTGCTCATCCCCTCTCAGCCAATGCTTGAATCTGATAAGTAGTCATCCACCCCGCGGCAAGTATCTACTTGCCGGGCTCAGTCGGGACAACGAAGTGTCGTGCACAAGTGCATGCGAAAATATCGCAGGGGGTGGCTGTTCGACTACGGCTTGTAAACAAGCCGAAGAATCTTGGTTAAAAATATTTTCAAAGTAATC
Organism: Bacillota bacterium; assembly: GCA_023415375.1. Taxonomy (GTDB): domain Bacteria; phylum Bacillota; class UBA4882; order UBA8346; family UBA8346; genus UBA8346. The sequence continues at coordinate 3,001 of JAEZKW010000129.1, read as the reverse complement.
GTCCACCCGCGGCAAGTCAAAACTTGCCGAGCTTGCCGGGGCAACCGAAAGAGGATGAAAATAAGTTTTTAACCTCAATGTCTCTGTGGCTAAATCAATTGGCCACAGGGACACCGAGACACAGAGAAAGAATCGTGGGATAAAAGTATTTTCTAAGGAGCCCCTAACAATAAATCTATCGCTGCTCCTCCATATCACGTATTCTATAAAACAATTTCCTGAAAAACAATCTCCAAAAACCCGGTTTTCTTTCTGCCTTTCGCAATCTCGTTATACTTTAAGGGAAGGAATGACTGTTCATTTCTTCCCTTTTTTATGCCATTCGATACAATCTGAATAATTTACTATTGACAGAAACTAAAACTGCTACTATAATTCAAAAATAGAATGAGGGTTCATTCTATTTTTGGTGGGAGGCTTACCTATGTATAAAAAATCGAAAGATACCCAGGAACGTAAGGATGCCAAACGGCAACTCATTCTGGACACAGCAGCAAAGGTATTCGCCAAAAGAGGATACCACAACACAGCGGTAAAAGACATCGTGGAGGAGGCGTCCATTTCTGTAGGCAGTTTTTACTTCTATTTTAAAAGCAAAGAAGAACTGTTTACAGAGCTTTATCTGAACATCACCAAGGAGTTTCAAGAAATCGAAACCAAGGTTTTGGACGTAGAACACTTTCCATTGGCCAAAAACTTTACCCGCGTGATAATGGCCAACCTCTGGATGTACGATCGCAACCGTGATTTGGCAAAAATCATGTTAATGGAAGCCGCCAGCATAAATCCGGAGTTTCAGAAAATCAGAGCGGAAAGTATAAAAGAATCCTGCCAAACCATGGAAAGGTGGTTCAAGCGTTTCAAGGTCTGTCATCCGGTAAACATTCCGGACGAAAGAACCGCCGCCCTCATTTTCGAAGGCTCTTTCTACTACCTGATTAACGAATGGCTTGAGTCCGATTCATCTGTCCGGCTTACTGACTCCGGTTATGCACTGTGCATTTACACCCTGCAAGCGTTGAATATCTCGTTCGAGGAGGAGGCGATCAACCGGTATATCAAAGAAGTGTTGGATGAACTATGTGAAAAATAATAATTAGTATATGAAGTGAGGAATCGTTTTGGATAATCGATTTGGAAAAGACTTAACGATAGGCAGTGTACCAAAAAACCTGATTCAATTTGCGTTGCCTATCCTGATTGGCAATCTCCTGTCAACAGGATACAGTGTAATTAACACGATGTGGGTTGGGAATCTCATCGGTAAAGAGGCCGTGGGGGCTATAGCAGTCAGTTTTCCTATTTTCCTGGGTATGATCGCACTTTGCTCAGGGGCTACAATGGCCACCTCAATTTTAATATCAAAAGCATACGGCGGGAAAAATCATGCCCAAATTCAAAAAATAGTCAATCATTCGTGGACGATTGGAATCATGATCATACTCATTGTCACAATCGGCGGGTTCCTTTCCTGTGAAGCATTATTAAAGATGCTTGGAACCCCAGTTGAGATCATGAAGCTTGCAACCGGCTATTTGAAAATTACAATCATCAATTTTGCCGGATTGTATCTATCCTTCTTGATTTCCGCTATATTAAGAGGAATCGGAGATACCGTGATCCCGATGATCTGCATTATCATTTCCACTATCGTGAATGCTGTTCTTGATCCCCTCTTGATCTTGGGTATCGGGCCGTTCCCCAAATTGGGATTAAACGGCGCAGCCTATTCCGTACTGATTGCCACTACACTAACGATCGTGCTGGGGTTGGCATATACGTTTTACAAATATAAAAAGGAGCCGGTAAACCCTTCCGGACTCTTGTTTGAGAAGGATACAATCCTCGAAATTCTGAAAATAGGACTGCCGTCATTTGTTCAGCAAATGCTGATTTCCATGGGGTACGCATTCATCACCTCTTTCGTAAATCATTTCGGCGCTGCTTCTACAGCAGCTTTCGGCATTGCCAGCAAGATCGATTCCATCGTTGCAATGCCAGCCATGGCTATGATGATGGCTGCTTCCGCACTTACGGCTCAAAACATAGGCGCGGGGAAGCCCGACCGAATCAAGGATATACTTAAATGTGGGATTCTTGTTAACATTCCTGTTATTTTAGGGATTTCCGTTTTATGTGTCACCATTCCGCAAGGCATCATGCGGGCTTTTGTGAAGGAAGCGGACGTCATACGGGTAGGCATTGACTATCTGAGGATTGTAGGCGCCGGCTATTTGTTCTTTATTGTATTTTATGTATCCAATGGAATTATAAACGGAGCTGGCAAGACAATTTCCACGATGGTCATCTCATTTATTTCACTTTGTGTAGTCCGGCTTCCGCTGGCAGGCCTGTTATCCAATACGAAACTGGGCATCCGCGGAATTTGGATTGCCATTGTCATCAGTTTCGCCGCATGCACTCTCACCAGCCTTTTGTACTATTCTTTCGGAAAATGGCGCGAAGAGGTCCGTTTCATGAAACAGACCGCTCAAGCTTAAAGGTGGATTTCCGACTGTCTCTGGTGTTTTCCGGCCGGTTATTAATATCTTCTCCGGGATCGGCTTCCTGACACCGTTCGGGCAATTCCCCGGATGATTCGGGAGATTTCCCCCGGGTCCGGGATCATTTTCCAAATCATTTGGATAATCTGCCGGACGCCCTGGGCAATTTCCCCGAGCTCCGGGAAACACTAAACGATCAATTTCAAAGGACGGCCACTTTCAAATATTCTTTCCTAAATAACATGACCCATAAAACAGAGAGGAAATAGGGCACTCAATTTCAAATGTCCTAACTTACGGATTTTTGGTCCTAGGGGTCGCCCGCTCGACCCCTGGACAAAGGGTGGCATAGGATGCTTTATTTACAGTTCGAATTTAAAGTTTTTTCAATTCTTAACCCAAACTACAAATCTACTGATGAATAAATGTTTAATACCCCATAGGACACTTGCCATCCCCGCAATTACTCATACAAACGACAATATCCAAATTGTTCA
>JAEZKW010000116.1 GCA_023415375.1 Bacillota bacterium | reverse complement strand
AACGGATACAATTAAACAAATCGCTACGATCAACAAAAAAAGTTTCTTCATTGAATAATCCTCCTTAGTGTTTATACATAAAATCTATTCATGCCTAAATTGAATTGACACTCCGTTCTCAGTTGCTTATCGACTTTGGTATTAAAAGAAAGCCTATTGTTGAGAACATCGGGTCAGTAGGCACCACCTCCTTTATGTATTCCATTCCCGGCATAACTCCGCTCTGTTTAATCCCTAAAAAAAAGAAACATATATTCCTGCTAGTTGAGCTGACGGGAATTCACCAAAATTAGCTTTGGCTTCATTCAGAGCAAGCTTCAGCATAAATATGATATGCAGTCGAATAGTTTCTATGCTAAAAATAACAGGAAAAATAAATAAATCCATTTTAGGTTCTAAATTCCAACTATGGGCTCAATTAATTTATGCAATTGATAATGGATAAATGCCAAATAAATCTTCAAGGTGAATTTAATGAACTTAACTTAATATTGATATGCACAATTTCCAATTTATATTCTACAGATTCTTGTTTCTACATTGTTACACCGGCGTATCACCGTTCAAAAACGCCCCGATAAAAGAATTAAAAACAAAAAAAGCCCTCTATTGGGAAAAAGGGCTTTCAGGGATATTCTATTCATTTAATTATTTATACAGGCGTAACAGGTTTAATTTTGATCTCTATATTTGACATAGCAACTATTTCATTTTGAGCAATGCTCTCTTTAATTTGAAGTATTATCGCTTCAGCCCCTATCATACCAGTTGATTGCAACAACAACGCGAGATGAAGCCCGTCCAACCTGCAAATGAGATCCGACTTACGTAACCTTTGATAAACAAGGGATTCAAGTTCCGATATCATTGCAGCCTGGCTTTGGTTATGAACTTCGGGACTGTTTTGAGCTGGTCCTAGAATTATTAAACTGGATTCCCCGCCACACCTGGCTAACCGTCGACGTTCAAATAAAAGAAAGTTCCAAAAAAAATCGGCCTCGCAAACCATAGGTCCGCTCTCTTTAGCTAGCATTTCAATTTTTCCTTCCAAAATGCGTTTTCCAGGCGAATCCGAGTTAGGATTGCGCAATTGTTTATAAAGGCTTTTCCATTCCTCCGATGGCTTAACCCCTAATTCTTTATAAAGAAAGCTGGAGTAATAACTATAATGTTTAGCGGCTGCTTTCAGGTTCCCCATTCCCAGGAGTGACTTCATTAACAATATCTGAAGCTTTTCTGTATAAGGATCAATTTTAAGGGCTTGTTTAACCAGTATACCCGCTTTAGCCCATTCTTTACTTTCGAGCAGCCACGATGCCACTTCAGCTGCAGCATCAATAAATATACGCCGGTAATATTCACGCGGTACCAAAGCCCACTCTAGATCGGGATCTTCCGCCAAATAATCTCCCCGATACAGTGCTAAGGCTTGCATATAAAGTTCAGTTGCTTTAAGGCGGTTACTATTGCCTAGTTGATGGGCACTGGTACATAAATATTCAAATTCATCAACATCCAGCCAGAAAGAAGTATGCAAATTGAAGGCACAACTATCTTTTGAATATATAACATAAGATGATCGTTGATACCCACTACGCTGTGGTTCTAACAATGATTTCAACCTGGAAATTGTGGTCCTCAAGCTCGCTGTATCAGAGGGAAGACATCCGGGCCAAAGGAGCTCTATAATTTTTTCGGTTTGGACCGCCGAACCTTTGTGAGCCACCAAATATTTAAACAATAACCACATTTTATGTTTACTGATGGCTCCGACAGCCTGTTGTTCTCCAGGCCTCAATACCCGAAACACGCCTAAACAATATATCCGTAGCACAGATTCCCGAACGGCAGCGTTTTGAATCAATTGGGCATCAATCAAAGGAATTCAACCTCCCAAGGGTACTTTGTGAATCCTTATAAAGTTACCATATTATTCAAAATTCTTGTGTCGTATTCCAATAGAATTCTGGTCATTTATTCCGTTTTTATCAATCATCCTCCGTAAAAAAACAACAAAAAAAGGAGGTCTCTTAAGAGACCTCCTCTATTTACTTATCTCAAGAGTAATTTTGATTTTAAAACACCGAACTCCATAAAAGCATTAGATTCAAGGCTACCACGACGACTGCAATCAACCATAATATAATCCGGTCTAGCCAAGAATTTGCGAACTTACCCATTACTTTTGGTGAAGATGTCAGATAGATCTGTAAAAAGATCGTCACTGGCAATTGAATACTAAGTAACATTTGCGAATAAATCAATCCTTGAAGCGGTCTCTCAATAAAAAAGATAAATAACAATGCCGGGATAAATGTTGCCAAAACCCCTATTTTGGTATGAATATCATCAATATTGTACGGTTCCCCGTAAATTCCGGCAAAAATTGATCCCCCGGACATTCCTGCAGTGATGAGGGCTGAAATGCCGGCAAATAATAAGGCGAGACCAAAGATGAGTGAAGCGACATTTCCCAGCAAAGGTTTTAACATCTGCCCAGCTTGTGACAATTCGGTAACAATCATATGGTGTTCAAAAAAAGATGCGGCCGCTACTAGGATCATGGCACTGTTGATGGCCCATCCTACTAGCATTGAAACTGAAGTATCCCAAAACTCATATTTCAACTGGCGAACTATAACCGTTTCATCCTCAAGATGATATTGTTTGCTTTGGATGATTTCCGAATGTAAAAATAAATTGTGTGGCATGACGATGGCTCCCAAAACACTCATGATAATTACCATTGAACCGTTGGGAAAATTTGGAGTAACCCACCCCTTTACCGCATTAGGCCAATGAATAGAAATTAGACTGAGTTCAAAGATGAAAGACAGACCGATTAATGAGACAAATCCAATAATCCAACGTTCCAGTTTCTGATAGGAATTGGAAAACACCATCCAACAGCCTAGCAATACGACAAGCACTGCCCCAATCTTTAATGGTAAACCGGTAAGCATGTTTAGGGCGATGGCTCCCCCCAGGATTTCTGCCAAAGCAGTGGCATCAGCGGCTATGACTGCCGAAATTAAAATACTCTTGCTTAACCATGGCTTGATAAAAAACGTGGTAGCTTCCGATAAGCAGTAGCCTGTGACGATTCCCAGATGGGCAGCATTATGTTGCAATGCAATCAGCATTAATGTACCCAGGGTAACCACCCATAACATAACATATCCGAAATTTGAACCAGCCGCGATATTGGTGGCCCAATTGCCTGGATCAATAAATCCCACAGTCACCAGCAGTCCGGGTCCAATATATTTAATAAAGTCCAGAGCCATTAACTTGATATTCGAATGTTTTTTTAGAAATGAGATATCCATGAGCGGCTCCTTGTATTGCATGAAAAGTAGTTTATTCTTTAATAAATATCACTTCGAGGTCCTGTAATTAATCTCCTTTCATTGTCATAACAGAAATTGCCGAATTTGAGAAATTCAATCGGTTTGGTTTACCAATAATATTAGTTATTTTATCAATCATATGGTTACTTGGAAGCTATTAATGTTTATCTTTATTTTTTCATTTTAAATTTTACACTTTCCCTTACCAATCTTTTTTTATTCCAAAAAATATTTTACTTTATTTCAACAGAATTTAATAAAACTATGGATTTTTATACGGAAAAATATTATTATTTTTTTATAAAAATTTCAAATTATAGGAAGGATGATTTTATTGAAACTAAAAACTGTATGGCTCGGATTAGCAATCATTTCCTTATTAGGAGCAGTCAGTGTGTTTGGAAACGAGGAAAAAATCGACTACTCTAAAAACGGGGTTTGCGTTGTCCCTGCGTCAATTCGTGCTGAAGCTAACCAAAGCAGCAAATGGCTTTCGTCTTTATCGGTAGGTGAAACTGTAGCCCTTATGGGCAATCCCCGGAAAGACCCTAAGGATCCCAAAATCGAATATGTCAAAGTAAAGCTCTCCGACGGTACCGAAGGATTTGTGAGTACCTGGTGTTTGGTTCAGGGAGCTTATGTCGCTGTCGTACATCGGACGGCTAAAATCTATAAACGCCCCGATTTACTGGCTGATTCCAACAGCAGTTTTGAAATGTTAAATATTGTGGCGGTTGATGAAGAAAAAGGTACTTGGATTCGGGCCACAGGTGAAAATCGGACTAAGAGCGGTTGGATTGAGAGAGTTGCAACTCGTAAAGCCAAGGAAGACATTGTGACAGCAGTATTATTAAACAAAGCGATGCACGGCAAAGAAAAAACCATGACCCGCGCGGACATGGAAAAGATCGTAGCCTCTCTGCCCTTTCCGAATAATTATTTTGCAGTAAAAATACTACAAAAATATCCGGCGGTGGATAATAGTCCAAAACCCGCCGACTCACCTACCGTTTCCAATAATGAGACCCCATCTGAAGAATCTACCTCTGATACGACTCAACAATAATTTCTATAGTAACATGGAGACTGCCATCCAGATGGCAGTCTCTTTTTAGGGCATGGGATAATTCAACAAAAATCACTCCCCAAAAAATTAAAGGGATTATTTAGAACTATCCTCTCCGGCTTGACTTTGCTTTATTGTTCAACCATTTAAAGGATAAACCCATCATGATTCCAAATAATGATGACGCCAAGGCGTTAGCTATAGCTGTTCCTACCGGAACCGCCGATATAGTGGGCACTCTAAAAATCGTCGTCGCTATATTGATTAGAAACCAGAATCCCAGTCCAAAAAACCATCCTTTGAACCATAAGTTCTTATCAGTAATAATTTTGCGATTGACTAGATATGCAAAGAATACCCCGACTGCACCGCTAAACCCCCAATGAAGCAATATACCGAAGATAATTTCCATAGTTCCATGAGGGGCTTTCCCGAGAATCAGGATGGCTGAAAAGTCTATTAAACGAAACTTAGCAATTTTCAGCATATAAAGTGGAATACTTATCAAAGCAGCAGCCAAACCTCCGATAACTCCGGCAAAGAAACCAATTAGAAACCTGTCTTTCATATACTTATCCTCTTATTTCTGTAAGTGACCCTTTAAAGGACAGTATAAACTAATAGAGAAAGTTTATTCGCTGTATAGACGGTTAGTATTTAAGTAATAATTATAATACCCTAAAGTTTGAAGGAGAGCATCATGAAAGATAAACTAACCAATGGATTCATACAAGGATTAATAGCAGGAATTGTTTCTAGTATTGCGGATTTGATAATGGTTAATTGGCTAAAATTCGGAGATATCCGTTTTCTTGACTATGCGGGTACCCATATCTATGGTTTTAAACCGGAAACTTTTGGAGAGCAAATTTTTGCGCAATTGGTTCAATTCATTTTTACCGGATTGCTGGGGATTATCTTTGTCTACTTGATTGACAAAGTAAAGCAAAGAAATATCCTTTTTAAAGGCCTGATCTATGGGATAACGGTTTGGTTTCTAATTTTTAACATTACCATTCTTTTCAAACTTGAACCGCTTGATCAAATATCATTCGTATGTGCCTTAGAAAACTTCATTGCTTCTTTGATTTTTGGAGCAGTCATTGCCATTGCTTACGCCGTACTTAGCAAGAAAATTGTTGATTGAAACCTTTCGACTCTATCTTTTATACAACCTATACTCCTTATTTATAAACCCTTATTGTCTGGTGTTAAGTCTCCCATTTTCCAAACTATGAATCAGTAAAATGCGACCTAAAAATTGGTTGTTAATTTCTTAAGAAACCAAGCGGAGCTTAACGCCATTCCAACAATAAACGCGAGAACTCCTGTAAATGGTTTGTCCATAATGATTATCTTTCCAAAATTTACATGAGTTTTATCGCTGATTCCCAAAAATGTAACCATCCAAAAATAAACCAGTTGGAGCAGATCCCCTAAAATACCTGCGATAAAACCAGGAGTTAACCTATCTTCAATAAATTCTACCCTTTAAAAGATCATCAACACATTTCTATTTTCCCTGGTAAAGTAATTATATACATTTGCCGGAGTGGAAAGTGTTTTGGCATGAATGTTTGCAACCGGGGAATTTGTCAAATGTTCGGCTTTAAGAGCCGATGCGGTGCTCATTGGTACTCGTGCCCTTAACGATGTCTCATACCAATGGTGCTCATGCGGATAAATTGGAGAAATGAGGGACGACTATGCCTAAAAAGTCTCGGGATTTACTCCTAAATTTGTGTCCGGCATAAAGCCGATTAGAATATGTCTTCATACAATGTACTGATTTTCCCCTCGCCTTTCTAAACAGAATATGATATCTTATCTATGGAACAGTCTTGACGCGAACGCAGGTTCGGTATAGGATATAAAATAGCTATAAATTATAGGGCATTGTTCTTTGTTAATTTGCAAGCTAAACTTAAAGGAGTTGTTCATATGGCCCCAACCAAAAATAACACAATATACGACAATAGCAGTATTTCTTCCCTAAAAGGAGCCGATCGGGTCCGCCTTAGGCCGGGAGTTATCTTTGGTTCGGATGGTATTGAGGGCTGTGAACATTCATTTTTTGAAATCCTGTCCAATGCAATTGATGAGGCCCGGGAAGGATATGGGGACATTATTGAAGTCATCCGTCATAGTGATTGTTCAATTACAGTGGTTGACCAGGGACGCGGTATTCCACTAGACTTCAATCCAAAAGAAAACCGTTTTAACTGGGAACTAGTTTTTTGTGAACTTTATGCCGGTGGCAAATACAAAAACAATAGCGGTGAAAATTACGAGTTTAGCTTAGGCCTCAATGGTCTAGGAAGTTGTGCCACCCAATATAGTTCCGAGTTCATGGATGTAACAGTATACCGGGATGGTTATAAATTCAGCTTACATTTTGAAAAAGGGGAAAATATCGGGGGTTTGCAAAAGGAAAAGATAAAATATGAACACACCGGGACGATAATCCATTGGAAGCCCGATTTAAAGGTCTTTACCGATATCAAGATCCCCCAGGAATACTACCAAACAACTCTCAAAAAGCAGGCAGTCGTCAATGCCGGCCTCAATTTTAAGTTTCTTGACCAGACACTGAATGAAACCTATGAATACTGTTACGAAAATGGAATTGTTGACTATATTAAAGAAATCAACCATGACAAGGGATTTACCGAGATTCAATCTTATGAAACCCAAACCCGGGGGCGTGATCGTGATGACAAGCCTGAGTATCGGGTGAAGTTGCAAGTCGGGTTTTGTTTTAATAATGAAATCAACCTACTAGAGTATTATCATAATTCAAGCTTTCTTGAATATGGAGGAGCACCTGATAAAGCAGTCAAAGCCGCCTTCGTATATGAAATCGATAAATGTCTAAAAGCTAGGGGTAAGTATAACAAAGATGAAGCGAAAATTACTTTTGCTGATATTCAAGACAGTTTAATTTTAGTCAGCAATTCATTTTCGACGGAAACCAGTTACGAAAACCAGACCAAAAAATCCATCACCAACAAGTTTATCCAGGAAGCTCTGACTGAATTTCTTAAAGAACGGCTGGAAGTATATTTCATTGAAAATAAACTCAACAGCGAAAAAATCCTGGAACAGGTTCTTATTAATAAACGGAGTCGTGAGACCGCTGAAAAAACCCGGCTCAACATTAAAAAGAAACTCACCGGCACTATCGATATGGCGAACCGAGTTAAAAAATTCGTCGATTGCCGGACCAAAGATATTAACAAACGAGAAATCTACATCGTGGAAGGTGATTCAGCCCTGGGTTCATGCAAATTGGGCCGCGATGCCGAATTTCAAGCCGTCATGCCGGTGCGCGGTAAAATCTTGAATTGTCTAAAGGCTGAGTATGACGGTATTTTTAAGAGTGAAATTATTATTGATTTGTTGAAGGTATTAGGTTGCGGTGTAGAAATCAAATCAAAGCATAACAAGGATTTGAACACATTCGATATCAGTAATTTGCGTTGGAACAAAATCATTATCTGTACCGATGCCGATGTGGACGGATTTCAGATTCGCACCTTAATTTTAGCCATGCTTTACCGGCTTACACCGACGCTAATTTCTTCTGGTAAAGTTTATATCGCCGAGTCACCGTTGTTTGAGATTACCGTCAAAGATAAGTCCTATTTTGCTTACAGTGAAAAAGAAAAACAAGATATCCTTTCTAAATTAAGCGGTAAATACACTATCCAACGTTCCAAAGGACTCGGTGAAAATCAACCGGAAATGATGTGGGAAACGACCATGAACCCTGCCACCCGCCGTTTGATTCAAGTATTGCCGGATGATCTCGAACGGACTAAGCAGGTTTTCGATCTGTTACTCGGAGATAACCTGCAAGGCCGTAAAGACTTTATCGAAGAAAATGGCGATAAATATTTGGATATGCTGGATGTGAGTTAATATTAGTTATTTGTTCTTAAGTTATTGATTATTTGTTAA
>JAEZKW010000376.1 GCA_023415375.1 Bacillota bacterium | reverse complement strand
GGGAGATTTACTTTTTTTTGCAAAGGATAAACTCGCAGAAAAGATCCATCATGTAGGAATGTATATAGGGAATGGACAGATGATCCATTCCCCAAACAGCAAATCGTTAATTCGAATTGAAGCCTTTGAAGCCGGAGTTTACGGTGAGGAATATTGGGGGGCCAGAAGGTATAGTTAATATCACTTTCCTTAAGCCATTCCAATAATATCCTCGGGAGTCCCTTGAATGATAAACGGTGCCTCCCGGGGATCCAACCATTGGAGGATGTGTCCCATATTCTCTTCAGATACAGCAGTACAACCTTGAGTTGGATACTCTTCACTTCTCCAGACATGAAGAAAGATGGCGCTTCCTTTGCCCGGTTCCCGGGCTGCATTATAATTGATGACGACCGCATGGCGGTAACAAATTTTCTCTTGATAAAGTGACTCCGCACTTTGCCAATCTTTGGGATCACCCTCATGGTAATGGACCCATTTGTTATAGTCGGCTGATCGGCTGTCATCGACCCAGTAATCCTCAGTTGTCAGCCGGACATAAGGATATTTTGCCCCCTCAGGTATTGGCGCGAGACCAAAAGCTATCCCCAATGAAAAAATACCGCTGGGTGATTTATTATCACCCTCCTTGATTTTTCCCATCCCGCCAATGCCGATATTGGCGGACATTTTTGCAACCATATTCCATTGCCCTTTTTTCAACTCATACAGACCTAAATCAGCCTTGAATCCGTTCCGATTGATTACAATAACAGCCTGCCCGGATGGAATCCGGTTGAGAAGCTTCAAGATTTCCGTGTTGTATTGGGAAAACGGGTCCGATATACCTTCATGAGTCAAAATCGTCACTCCAATCCTTATTCCATTCTCAGGATGATTAGAAATTACTATAGATATATGGTATATCGGCAATTTCTTCACGGGTTAATAGGTATAAAAAAACAGCAAGACAAATTAAGAGCAGAATCGCTTTTTCAACGATCGCGCATCCCCGCGTAATAGGCGGCAATTTTCTGTTCAATTTTCCAAGCCCCAAAAGTTGAATTATGTTGTGCATCTCGAAATACTCCTTCAAGATAAGATAAGTCGGAACCATCAATAAATTCAGTTTGCGATTTGACAAGGATTTGTTTCACATTATGAATAACATTTTCATACCCGGGGATGACCCCGGGAGAAAAACGGCGAGCTAAAATGCCGTTATAGGGTCCGATAAATACCACCAAATCAATTCCAACCTTTTTGGAAAGCCCAACAAATGCCTTTAAAGCCTGATACTGAAAGTCAGAAGCTCCAATCGCCGGGATCCCGCTCTCCGGATTCTCCTCCAAATACTCCTGGCTTACATTTGTAGTGAGGTCTAAACCGTATTGCCACATCCAAATTTCGGCTCTGTCCGGATGCCGGTAATCTTGACTTTTTCGGGGAAATCCGCCTTTAAAGAGGCGATATAAATCATAAGAATAAAAACTGTTGAAATCCTTAACCTTATTGATGAAATTATTCTGCCAACCTTCCCTTTGGTGAGAACCCCGAAAATACGGCATCACCAATGGCTGAAGTCCATATTGTTTTGCAGCTGGCATAATATAACGAACTAATAATTCGCCATTGTAACGATCGTAATAATGCTCGGAAAAACCATTGAGATCTTCCCGCCAATAAGTCGGGTTCAGGTAATACAAAACATGAAGTCCCCGAAAAGATTTGGCATTGGCTAAAATGGGAGGAAACCAAATATAGGAACAACGGCCGGCACCCCCGAGAACGGAAAAATAGGGTTTTACCGATTTATCCCGGTTTAATATGGCCCAATAGTTTTCTCCGCTTAAATGATTGCCAGTCTCGGAAGTACCGAGCACCAAAACGCCATCATGCTTTTTTATGGCTTCCAAAAAGCGAGAAAAGGCCCGGCTATTCTCCCGGATATAAGTTCCCTCAATGGTTGGCGTCTGGGGCAATGCAACAAACTGAATCACCAGCGGGATTAATAAAACTATCACCAATGCTCCGATGACGATTTGACCCATTTTGGCCTGATCAGCTAATTTCATCCTTTGCTTCTCCATCTGTTTCTAGGCGAGCCGGAATCCGGACTGATAATTCAGTCCAATCACTAAACATTCCTTTTTTCAAATCGGTGTAACGAATCCGGACGCAATAAACTCCCGGTTTTAGTCCTTTATTTCCTTTGGCATCCTCCTCCACGATATGCGCAACACGATACCGTCCCGGCTTCTGGTACTGGTAAGGCATCCAAAGTTTACTTCCTAAAGGCCGATATTCAATATCCACTTTAGTGCTGTGAGATGGCGGGTGATATTTCAATTGAATGCCCCAGCCGGCATTGGCGATACGGCAGGCTTTCGCCTCCAAATCATCCGCGTTTAGATTTACATGTTTGGTATAATCGGGTATCGTTACCGGAAGAATAACCCGGCATACGGAATCATCCCCGGCCTTCAAATAACACAAACGGAGTTCATATTGTCCCGGCGGTAAGCTATTGTATGAGCTTACAGCATCCTTTTGCTTGATTCCATAAATATCTAACAACCCGTTGTTGACCCCGATACCATTGGCGTAAGAAATCCAATTTTCCCCTTTGGCCCGAATATCTAGATTAATCGTGTCCCGCGGCGATATCGGCCTAAAATTCAATTTGACACCCCAAGTATAGGAGCTTCCGTAAAAATAATAGGGCTGAACCACAATCCTAAGCCTACCGATTTCCTGGACCGAACGGATCTGGTCGATTGAATAATTGAAGAAAAACCAACCCAATGTAACATAGCAAAATGTTATTCCCACCGATAACACTGTGATAGCTGTTTTAGCAATTTTTCTATTGATAAGACGGTATTTTGAAAAAAAACCTTCTTTTAAAGACACGTTCTCTGTTGGAAGTGGTTTTTTTTTGAAGAACGAGGTTTCTTTCATAAATCCACACCAAACCTTATGAACGGATATGCCTACTCCATGCCACAAACCCCAAAACACGAAATTCAAAGTGTTACCATGCCATAAGCCACAGATTATAAAGGTCGCCAAATAACCGCTGATTGTACCAACCAATCTTGGAATCTTGATGAAGTGTTTTGAAATCCAACGTACCATTGGCAAGAAAATGTATTCACGTAAAATGGAAGATAAGCTGATATGCCAGCGTTTCCAAAACTCAGCGATATTTCGTGAAAGGTAAGGAGACTCAAAATTCTCGGGAACTTTAAAACCAAGTAGCATCGCTACTCCAATGGCAAGATCGCTATATCCGGAGAAATCAAAAAATATATAGAACGAATAGGCAAGCAGACTTACCGCCATATTGACCCAAAAGAAATCGCTTACATGTACCTGATTGAAATCTTTGGCATATCCAATGAGAAGGGGCACCAGAATAAATTTTTTAACGACTCCTTCAAAAATACGAAAAAAAGCTGCTCTCTGAAGCAAGCCTTGGTTTCTAAAGGATTGCTGATTCATCCAACGGTAAAAGTTTTGATAACGGTCGATAGGCCCAGATAGAAAAGTCGGAAAGAAGAAAAGATAATTTAAAAATGTAACCGGATCGAATTCGGGCAAAAGCCCCCGATAAGAATCCACCAAAACATGAACCAGCTTGAAGAATATATACGATAGTCCAATCGTACTAATGATACTGAGAGTATCGGCAAA
>JAEZKW010000346.1 GCA_023415375.1 Bacillota bacterium | reverse complement strand
CTTGCCGCATGATTTAACATTTCAGCTGAAGAGTATTGCTGTTCGAATGTGGCGGCAACTTCTTCAGTGGCAGCCAGATTATCCTCACTGATAGTGGCCACTTTATTCATTTCCGAAATAATCACTTGAGTGTTCTCTTTGACGTCATCAGTGATAATAGTAATATTATTAAGTTCTGTAGTAATTTGACTGACCCGGTCGATTAGTTTTTTGAAAATATCCAACGACTCGGTCAAAGAATTGCGGGTGAACTCGATTTCAGCAGTACTTCTAGAAACGGATTCTACAGTGTTGGCCGTTTTAACGGATATTCTGGCAATAACTTCGTCAATATAAGCGACGGACTCTTGAGATTGGGCAGCTAATTTTCCGATACTGGTAGCGACGACTGCAAATCCACGTCCTTGTTCACCGGCTCGGGCCGCTTCGATTGAGGCGTTCAAAGAAAGCAAGGTTGTTTGTTCGGATATTTGTCTTATAGCATCGACAATGTCTTGAATTTGCTGTAAATCCCTGGCTAAATCTCCGACGGTTGTTTCAATTCCTACAACCCGCTCAATAAATCTTGCGATGGCATTCATAATGGTTTCGTTGGCGGTTCCACCTCGCTTAGCTTCCTCTGAAGCTTCGCGACAAGTCTCATGGATTGTTGAGGAGGCCCTACTTACTTTAGCAATATCATCACCGGCATTTTGAATGGTTTGAACAGCAAAATTAACTGTATTGGTTTGATTGGTAGCCCCCTTAGCCAAATCCTCTACGAGTTTATTTAATTCACTCAAGGAGCGTATCGTCTCATCAACCACTTTAAACATTTCATTGCTGGAGAAATTAATATCCCGAGCATAACTAGAAGAATCGGTAACAATTACTCTTAGCTCATCAATAGCATTATTATAAGCGGCCGCAACGGCTCCAATCTCATCATTGGAAAGCACTTCGACTTTGGCTTGCAGATCTCCCGTAGCCAATTTTTCCGTGGTTCGGCGTAATCTTTTCAACGGGGTTATAATTGAGAAGGAGACCAATAGCGCCAAGCCGATAGAGATTAATACACCGAGAATGGTTATGAGAGTTTGCAGTAAAACTACAGAACCGTATATTCTTTTTCCCTGATCATAGGTTTCTTGACCGATGATTCTGGATTTACGGTTGATTAGATAGAGATAATCCAAGGCGTTCTTAGTTTTTTCATGAAAGATTTTATAGTTTTTGGTGGCATCAGATCCGCTACGACTAGTTTCATTATAAAGATCCATGGCGGCTTGATTATATTCGTTACAAACCTTATTATACTCCGATAGCAGGTCTGGGGAGATATAGGCTTTTAGATTGCTCAGTTGCCCGGTAGTATTATTAATCTCCGAATAAAATTCAGAGATGGCATCCGTATTATTATCAAGAACTATTTGAGTCGCATACATTTGTGATGTATATATTGCTTGTTGGGCATCGGATAAAGGAAAAAGCACGGTAGTGTTATCGCGAAAAATTACGTTGGCCAAATTGTTCATATCTCGTATCTTAGTGATTCCGACGATACTTACAATAATTGTGACCAAACTGGTAAAGATTATAATCAGTCCGATTTTAAATCCCACACTACCCTTATTGAACTTTATTTGATGGCCGAACAACTTGAGATTCATGAGATTCATTTGGGTGCCTCCAGCTTATAAAAATATGTTAAATAAATAAGGTACTCTCAAATTATCGGCTGAATTTTTATTTTGATAAGTAAATTTGATAAATTTTTTGACACCAGTTTTATTTGAAAATTACGGCGAATTCAGTTGGATGTTCGTTGTCAAAAGAGCCTTACGTAAAATAATGATAAAGTCTGGTTTACTCTGCAGTTAATTTCTTTGGATCCGTTGGATTAGAAATTGATTAGGTAAGTATTGACCCGGGGAAGGAGAATCAATCATAAAAGGCAATGTCGCTATGATTTCAGCGAAAGAGAGAGCTTTTGGGGTATTGAGCGAAAAGGCATACTAGATTAATTCAATATTATAGGCAGTAAATAAATCACAAAATTTGGGATCAAGTTCTTCTTTTTTGTCAATGATAACCACATTGATTTCATTAAGGTTACAGATTTGTTTGAAAGCAGTTTTTCCAAATTTAGTGATGTCGGCGACCAGGATTTTTTGGTTGGAGTGCTGAAGCATCGTCTTGCGGACTTCAGCTTCATAGTCATTGGAATCAGTAATGCCATTGACTAAATGAACCCCGGAACACGATACAAACGCTTTATCCGCATAAAACTCCGATAAGGTTTTTTCAACTGTATGCCCAACATGAGAAAGGGAAGATGTTCTTAGGATTCCCCCAGTAGAGATAATTTTTATGTCTTTGGAGTTTGCAAGCGATAACTCAATTTTAATTGAATTGGTTAATACAGTTAAATTGTGTTTGGTTTTAATGGTTTCAGCTATTTTCAGACAAGTTGTACTTGAATCCAAAAATATGGTATCACCATCATCAACCAGGTTGAAACATTTTTCTCCAATAAGTTCTTTACCTTTGAGATAAGTAATCTCACGGGAAAATACCGGAATATCCGTACCGACTCTGGCTAAATATGCGCCGCCATGTGTTCGGGTGAGTAAACCTTTTTCATCCATTTCCTCTAGATCACGCCGAATAGTCTCCTTGGTAACATTCAACAAGGAGCTTAATTCGGTCACACTGGCGGTATTTCGTTCACGTAAAAGCTCAAGAATCTTGTTTCTTCTTTCAATAAGTAAAATGGATATCCCCTCTAATTTTTTATTTCAAATTAGCAAAGCTTAGTGATAATACTCATATTTAGCAAAGCGTGGATTGGTGTTGTTGAATAATGTTAATGGAACCACACCGTCAAACGAGGTGTTGAAGGTGCAGAAAAAGGTTTAATCTTACCAGCAGCACCTAACAATTTGATTGTAACGAATAAATCAAAATTAAGCAAGTACTAATTGGTAGAATGACTATCTAGGAAGAATTACATTTTTTCCACCATTTCTAGAAAATAGCGACAGTTCTCTACCAAATCAGGACCCTGTTGATGCAGACCACCACCAACTAAAAAGACAACATCATGACCATAGACTTCATACATATCGGCAATACGGTCTAATTTCATGCCGCCTCCGGGAGATGGGAAAATCGATTTCAACTGTCCCATAGGAACTGTGGTCCCGGCCACAATATTTCTACACTCTTGGCGGCTGAAGGAGAAACGACCGCCGTAATTGGGATAAATGCTTGCATCCGCGCCAGCCAAACGAGCCAATTGACCAAATAAGACTTGATGGGCAACTCCATTCTCGGGGCTGGTAACAAAGCTGCCTTGGAAAGCGGGATGACTGAAAATCGGTAAAGCGATTTGATCGTCTTCGGCAATTTGTCGCATGAGATCTAGACCGACTAAACCGGGACTGATTAACAACCCACCGGCACCCGCTTGTTTGGAATATAAGGCATTTTCTAACGTCTGCGAGGCCGAAGCGGTAATATTAGGCATATAAATACATTTCCGACCGGTTTCCTGGTTAGCCCGGACAACGCCTTCGGTACAATACTTAACCCGCTCCTGGAAAGGAGCAAAAGGCTGATTACTTAAGCCGTGGTCATCCTTGATGATGTCAATACCGCCCAGAGCACATTGATAAGCTAAATCCCCGAGCTGTCTGGCTGAAAGCCCCATTGGTTTAATGGCGGTACATAACAAAGGGCGCTTTGGAACATTTAACAGTTCACGCAGGCCAGCGCGGCCAAAACGCGGACCACGAAAGTATTGCAAAAAGCTAGATGGGAATTCGAGGTTTTCGACTCGAATTCCCGGTATAATACTGCTATTGCCGAAGATGACATTTAGTGTCTGCGTCAATTCAAAGGCAGTGGTTTCAACCGCATAACTGATTTTAGCCATATAATGCAAATTATCGATTGGTTCGAATGATTCCAGCCTTCCGATGATCTCATTCCGAATCGGGCCGTCGGGAATAAGGGCTGCCGGAAATTCCACCGTTTGCTCCAAGCAGATGCTTTCGGCTTTGATTTTTGCCTCAGATAAATTGCCACTTAATTTGTACCAGGCGGTAAAACGCGTTCTCGAGAGGTTTAAGACGGCATTTGGGATCATTTATAAACCCTCCACTTTCGCCGCGCTATGTACTGCTTCATACCGGACTGCAGCTAAATCTGCTTCGGTAATGTCAAATTTGGTTTTTAACATACTTTCTACTTTTTCAATGAGGGCCATGGCATCCAAATGATATTCCTTCATTAAGTACGGGCGGCTGGCTCCATGAGCGAACGTATCTTGTAAACCAATTCTTACCAAGGGTTTTCCCACAGCTGCTTCAGCCATCATCTCAGCAGTAGCACTTCCCAAGCCCCCGATAATTGTATGATTTTCCATGGTAATTACGCCGCATTTTGCTGTCGATACAGCATCCAATACGGTAGGGTCGTTAAAAGGTTTGAGTGTCGAGATGTGTAAATGCCTGATGGAAATACCCCGTTTAGCTAAAACCGTGGTAGCACGGATGGCTTCTTCAGTACAAATGCCGCTGGAAAGGAGGGTGATATCGGTCCCTGTGGTTAATTGACGTGCTTTACCGAATTGCATAGGTTCTGACTTATCAAATAAACGGGGAATTTCACCGCGAAGGATCCGAACATAAACCGGGCCCGGTATTTTCTCGGTAACTGTTAATACGCTTTCAACATCGGTTGCATCGCCGCACTCAAGGATGGTCATGTTCGGTAAAGCCCTCATCACAGCAATATCGTCAATTGCTTGATGCGTTGCGCCACCAGGGGAAATAATCCCAGGAAGGAAGCCGATGAAGCGTACCGGCAAATTGGGATAGGCCACCGACATAGCAATTTGGTCATAAGCGCGTCGGTAAATAAAGACTGCAAAAGTATGAATGAAAGGACGATACCCTTCCCGGGCTAAACCGCCGGCAAAACTAATCATATTTTGTTCGGCAATCCCCATAGATAAAAAGCGATCCGGATATTCTTTTTTGAAGAGATCGGCTTCGCAGGAACCAGTTAAATCAGCGGACAAAACCAGTACCTCCGGCTTATTTTTAGCCCATTTGACTAAATTTTTGGCATGAACTTTACTCAAAATTTCCATAAGCTCACTTCTTTCGTATATATAATTACTAGTTCTTATACTTAATCAATTGCCCGTAACTTGAATGTCGGTCAGGTGTAATTAGTTTTTGAAAACATGTTTTTTAGAATCTTTAGCGATTGTTATAAGTCTTTAAGGTTTCCCGGTATTCATCCCGTTCCTGTTCACTGGTGAAACGGACATAATGTAATTTGGGAGCCCGCTTTTTAAGAATATCCATTTTCATGCAAGGATCAGTATATGCCAAAACCACTAACGGCCGACCTTCCTCTCTTTTGGTGAAAGCCGGAGCAGCTAAAGCCTCTGGATCATGTCCGTCTACTTTATAAACTTTGGCTCCGAAAGCAGTTAGCCTATCGGCTAACGGTTCTATATTCATCACATCGACCATGCGGCCATCACATTGCTGGGCGTTGACATCAACGTAAATGCCCATATTATCCAAGTGATAAAAAGACATGGCTTGTAATGTTTCCCAAGTCTGACCTTCTTGAAATTCGCCATCCGACATAAAAACCCAAACCCGGCCTTGATCGCCCCGCCGTTTCCGGGCAAAAGCAATTCCTGTTGCTTGACTAAGTGCTTGCGCCAGGGAACCGGTCATCATTTCCATACCGGGGGAGTGCTCGGCGCCGATCATCTCCATAGAACTGCCATCCTGGTTGAAATATTTTAAACTTTCTTCAGCCAAGCGTTCCACTTCGATCAAAGTTGCATACAGCACTAATGAATAATGAGAGGGGGACAGAAAGAAGCGATCCAAACTTGGTCCTACAGGGCCGTTATAGGCGGCACCGGTGCGATAATGGGTATTGGTTGTGGAAGGGACACCCGGAAATCGGGGAGGTACCGGCTCGCCCTGGCTAGGAGCAAGGTTCATTATTTTAGTGTACAAAGTGGCCAGGATCTCCGCGGAAGAACAAGCTTGACTAAGATAACCGCCGTTGTTTAAAATGGTGTGTTCCAACACTCGCTGCCGGATGCCACGGGCTACTTTCCGGGATTGTAAAACCCATGATTCGGTCTCTGAAATACTTTTACCCATGTTAAAGTCTCCTTCGGTCTTTTGATAAAAGGCATTATCAAATTCTATTCTATCTGAAATTAATAAATAGTCAATGTAAATTTTTGTTTTATTTTTGTTTGTACCTATATTATTTTTGGTTTGGATGTTTAAATAACTAGTTTCGAATTATATTCTTACGTTTTGGTTTTGATAATAAAGCATCCTTTAATCGCTATTAGAAAGCATCAGAAAGCTTAATCTAAATTTCTCAAGTCATTGTTTCGGAATGGGGTACTTTTCCAAAACAAAAATGTAAAGAAACATAACAAAAACAATGTTGGATCGAAACAAAAAAATATTGACAAAATAATGCGGGGGGTTGTACTATTTTTATGAAGGGAATCAAGAAAAATCCAACAGTATTAGTTTATTATTTTGGTGTTGCAAAAATCATCTTACAATAATGAATCGCCTCCTGAATTCTACTTGTTATTTTTTCCATTCAATTATTTTTTCTGTTAATTATTGTTATAACATGATGTCTGCGTTTTGATTTTTTAATGATATTATTTTGGCCTATACGTGGTTTGCTGGGGGCATCTGGGGCATATTTTGAATTTATATTTAAATTAGAATCTAAAGAAAATGGAGTCAACTACCGAATATCTAGGCGGGGAGGTTGACAATGAATAGACATTTTGGCGAGGGGGTGGTGGGCTGTAAGACATAAAAATGTTGTCAATTCAACCCTTTAGTGAAGCAAAGTACTTTGAATTGTGTTTGAGAAAAATTCCATACAAAATGAAGGAGTGAAAACGGTGAAAAGAAATTCTTTTAATACGGCAGTGGTTTTTTTAATGGTTTTGGTGCTCGTTTTAACCGTATGTTATGGTGCAAGTGTAACCATTCCTAAGAAAATTGCTAACGTCAAGGGTGGAATAAAAGTAATGGTTATCCGTAAGATTGGTGGCGATGACCATACTGCACAGTTTCTAGCCGGTGCAAAACAAGAAGGCGAATCACTGGGCTTCCAGGTTAATACATTTAGCGCCAATGGAGATTCCGCTAAATTTCATGATGCGATTGCACAAGCTATCCAAAAGCATTATAACGGATTAATTATTTCTCACGGTGACGACAATGCTACGGTTGAAGATGTCAAATTGGCAGTTTCCAGTGGTATCCCGGTAGTAACTTTCGATTCCAATGGAAAAATCGCTGACATCAATGGCGTTACGATGACTTCTCAAGCAGATGAATCTTTAGCTTCACTTTCCTTAAATAAATTAATTCAAGAGCATAATGGCAAAGCCAATATTATTTATCTTTGGGTGGATGGTTTCCCACCAATGGTGAGACGGAATAAAATTTATAAAGAATTGTTGGCTAAATATCCAGGCATCAAAGAAATTGAAAGATTTGGAGTGGCGAATGCCAACACTTCGGTTGATACCCAAAATGCAGTAGCGGCTATGCTTGCCAAACATCCTAAAGGAGAAATTGACGCTATCTGGGCAACTTGGGATGCTTTTGCAATCGGAGCAACTCGCGCCGTGAAAGAAGCAGGACGTAATGAAATCAAAATTTACGGCATTGATGTTTCAAATGCTGACTTACAAGCCATCCAAGAAAAAGGAAGTCCTTGGGCCGTAACGGCTGCAGTGGATCCGAAATTAATCGGCTCAGTCAATATGAGAATTCTTGCCAAGAAGCTTGCTGGTGAGGAAACACCCAAGACCTATGACCTAGAAGCGGCATTAATTACCCAGGATAAGCTAGCCGCCGCGAAATCTGCTGTTAACATGCAGACTCTAGCTGAGCTGATTCCGGGATGGGGCAAATCCAATGCTTTCCTTGAACCCTGGATGCAAGCTTTGAAGTCGAAGAAGAAGTAATTCTATAGTTACCTGTAAAAATTATCTGGTGGAGCTGTCTTAAAAGAGAAATTATTGATAGAGATATACAATATATAAATGTTAGTTAATTTTTGGAACAATATATTGTATATCTCATTGATTTTGAAGTACTTTTGAGACAGCTTCATAGTTTATCATATTTTTTGGAAGGTGCTAATATGAGCGATACTTTAACGGCTAAGCTTGAAATGAAAAATATATCGATTGAATTTCCGGGTGTAAAAGCGCTCAAGAATGTTTGCTTTAGCACCAAAGCAGGCGTTATTCATGCATTAGTCGGTGCCAATGGTGCGGGGAAATCGACTCTGATGAAAGTATTAGTTGGAGCATATGCGGACTATACCGGAGAAATTAATCTTGATGATTCTAAAGTCAATATACGTTCTCCTAAAGATGCTAAAAAATATGGGATAGAAATTGTTTATCAAGAGGTTGACACGGCTTTGATTCCCTACTTGAGCGTTGCCGAGAATATTATGCTGGAAAATCTGGTAAACGGCATGGGAAGAAAGCAGTTGGTAAACTGGAAGAGTATTCATGACCAGGCACGTACAGTGTTACAACGTTTAAATTTGGAAATTCCAACGAATAAAATTGTAAGCGAACTTACATTGGCCGAAAAACAGATGGTCCTTATCGCCAGGGCGATTAGTCGTAAATGCCGCTTTTTAGTCCTCGATGAGCCTACTGCGCCGTTAAGCAATTCGGAGACTGAAGAACTATTCCGGGTTGTACGTGATTTAAAAAAGGATGATGTGGGTATTATCTTCATATCGCACCGTTTGCCGGAACTTTTCCGGATCTGCGATATGGTGACTATCATGCGGGATGGTGAAGTTGTCGCTGAAAAGCTAATTAGGTCTACCAATCAAAATGAAATCGTCGAGTTTATGCTGGGGCGTAAATTTGACGAACACTTGACAAAGCATAAATCAAAAAAAGGTGAGAAAGTTCTCGAAGTCGTGAACTTAAATGATCGGAACAAAGTCCGCGATATTAATTTATATGTAAAATCCGGCGAAATTATTGCCATTGCAGGCTTGGTTGGAGCTGGGAAGACCGAATTATGCAGCGCTTTGTTCGGGGCTTCCTATATGGAGTCGGGAGAAAAGTTTTTGGATGGCAAGAAGGTGAATATTCATGCACCGCATCAAGCCGTGAAACACGGTATTGCATTGGTACCTGAAGAAAGGCGTAAAGAAGGGGTCTTTGTCCAGGAATCGGTAACCACGAATATCACCATTACTAATTTGAAAAAGTTCTGCCGGTTGGGGCAGTTAGTGAATTGTAAAGCTGAGAGAAAGATGGCTAAACAATTAATCGATACCTTAGGGATTAAAACTCCTGATGAGAATAAAAAAGTTGCTTTTCTTTCCGGCGGTAATCAACAAAAAGTGGCTGTCGGAAAATGGTTAATTGCTGATGCTAGAGTTTATATATTTGATGAGCCGACTAAAGGGGTGGATGTTGGAGCTAAAAAGGACATTTTTGAACTCATCAGGCAACTCGTTAGGGACGGCAAGTCGGTAATATATGCTTCATGTGACCTGAATGAGATTATGAGTATTGCTGATCGCATTTATGTAATGTATGATGGAAAGATTGTCAAAGAACTTCAGACCGATGCCACGACAGAAGAAGAAATTTTATTTTATTCCACAGGAGGCAGATAACAATGACTGCTGAGATTCAGACCGGCGCTCAAAATAATTCCAAAGTAAAGTTTAACTGGTTTGATTTTTTTTATCGTTACGGGACCCTAATTACTATCGTCCTGATGATTACCGTTTTCGGGATGGCAGCAAAAGGTTTCTTGCAACTCGATAATATTTTAAATATTCTCCGTTCTATCTCAATTGTGACCATTATCGCGATTGGAATGACGATTTCGCTAGCGGTTGGAGGATTTGACTTATCCGTGGGTTCAGTCGCTTCCTTGGCGAATGCTATCGCCTTGTCGATGTTTGTCTGGTACTGTCAGGGTACATCAGTGGCGATTGGGGTAGCCTTGGTCGCAGCCATTGTGGTAGGCGTGGTCAATTCGGTTTTGATTGTGAAGGCTAAGATTCCGGATATGCTTTTAACCTTAGCTACGATGTTCGTATTTCAAGGAGTAGCGCTTACTTATACCCGGGGTGCGACGATTTCCCAAAATATGGTAATGCCAAACGGTGATTTTGCCAAAGGTCAGATTACCCCGTTTTTCGGAGAATTAGGTAAAATACCCTGGATCATCATCATTATGTTGGTAGTGGTATTGTTAGTCCATTTTTTCCTCAACCATACTAAACATGGCCGTTATATGTACGTGGTCGGCGGAAATATGGAAGCAGCTCGACTTTCAGGTATCAATGTGAATAAATACCGTACGTATGCTTATTTGTTATCTGCGGTATTTGCAGCAATCGGCGGTATTGTTTTGGCCTCTAGGGTTCAGACTGCCGAGATTAATGCCGGTGCTCCATATTTAATGGATGCAGTAGCAGCGGCTTATATCGGTTTTTCGGTTGGCGGCTCCGGTAAAGCCAATGCAATTGGCACTTTCGTTGGTGCGGTCCTTATCGGTATCTTGCAAAATGGCTTAATTATGCTGTCCGTTCCTTACTACGCGATGGATATCGTCAAAGGGTTGGTATTGGCATTTGCACTTGCGTTAACTTATTACAAAAAGAAGTAAAGGAGTGAACATGAACAGCATGACAAATTATTTTCTTATGAAAGAACCGGATGTCATCGAATATGCCAAAAAACTGAATTATTTTAGGCCGGATGCTGAGTTTACCTGTAAAGAGATCGGGGATGGAAATTTAAATTATGTTTTTCGCGTTATTGATCAGAAACATGGGGATTCCCTCATTATTAAGCAGGCTGGAACAGCTGCCCGTATCTCGGATGATATTAAGGTTTCCCCCGATCGCAACCGGATTGAAAGTGAGATCCTTAAACTCCAATACGGGCTCGCGCCGGGACTGGTACCAGTGGTTTATAAATATGATACGGTCATGAATTGTTGTGTGATGGAAGATCTGTCGGATCATGTAATTATGAGAAAAGCCCTCATTGAGCATAATCAATTTCCTCTTTTTGTGGATCATATTACGACTTTTATGTGTAATACTTTGTTATTAACCACGGATGTGGTTTTAGGGCATAAGAAAAAGAAAGAAATGGTGAAAAGCTTCATTAACCCGGATCTATGCGAAATCACCGAGGACTTGGTGTACACCGAACCCTATTATGATTGCCCCCGGAATGATATCTCCGAGAGCACCCGGGAATTTGCCAAAAAAGAGTTATGGTCGGATGACAAACTCTTGTTAGAAACCGCCAAATTAAAATTTGAATTTATGACCAACGCTCAATCCTTGATTCATGGCGACCTTCATACGGGATCTATTTTTATTAAGCCGGATTCCACGAAAGTAATCGACCCTGAATTCGCTTTTTACGGACCTGCCGGATATGATGTAGGTAATGTCGTCGCCAATCTCATTTTTGCTTATGAGAACGCTGGAGCGACAATGGATGAGGGGCCCGCTAAGGCGGATTATAAAAAGTGGTTGGAGAAGACAATCGTTGATACGATCGACGTTTTCAGCCAAAAGTTCCTGGCCTTATGGCATCAAAAGGCTACCGAAAGGGTTGCTAAATACCCGGGATTTGCTGAATATTATTTACAAACAGTTCTGCGGGATACCGCTGCAGTGGCCGGATGCGAGCTTTGCCGACGAATTATCGGCCTCGCCCATGTTAAAGACATCACAATTATTCCGGATGCCGCCAAACGGGCTGCTGCAGAAAGAGTATGTATTAGTACGGGTAAACGTTTTATCTTGGAACGAGAAGCAGTTAAGACAGGAAAAGCTTTTATGGACATCCTTAAGGCAAGTGAGCAAAAATATCTATAAGCCGGTTGAATAGGCTAATGGGAGTCAGCGACACTGTACAATGCTTGACACTGTAAAAATTGGAGGATTAATATGGGAAGTAATATTTTGAATCAGGATTTCTGGGATTCGGTAAAATGGGCTGGAGATAAACTGATCATTTTGGAACAAACAAAACTCCCCTTGGAAACAGTGTTTGAGGAGTTAACCGATGTAACTCGGGTTTGGGATGCCATCTATAAATTGAAGGTCAGAGGGGCCCCAGCCATCGGAATTGCCGCCGCATACGGCCTATATCTTTCGGTTATGAGTTTTGAAACCAATCATTATGATCACTTCTGGGATGAATTAAAGAAACAATCGGATTATTTGGGCTCGTCCCGGCCAACGGCTGTTAACCTCTTCTGGGCGCTGGAACGGATGGAACGTTGCGCCAAAGAAGCCAAGGGTAAAGAGATTCGGCAAATCAAGGAATTACTTTTAAAAGAAGCGCATGCTATCAAAGAAGAAAATGCTATGATCTGTAAGAACATAGCCGAGTGTGCACTTCCCTTAATCAAAGACGGTATGGGGATTTTAACGCATTGCAACGCCGGCTCAATTGCCACGGCTACCAAATATGGTACGGCTTTAGCACCCATTTATTTGGCTCATGAAAAGGGCATGAAAATTAAAGTATTTGCTGATGAAACCCGCCCCCTAAATCAAGGCTCAAGATTAACCGCTTGGGAACTTCAGAAGGCGGGCGTAGATGTTACTTTAATCTGCGATAATATGGCCGCCAGTGTAATGGCTCAGGGCAAAGTTCAGGCGGTTATTGTAGGTTGCGACCGCGTCGCCCAAAATGGCGACTTTGCCAATAAAATCGGGACTTACGGAGTTGCCATTTTGGCTAAAGAGCACAATATTCCTTTCTATGTAGCGGCTCCGACGTCAACCATTGATTTATCCATTAAATCAGGTGGAGAAATTGTTATTGAGCAGCGGAAAGAAGCCGAAATTACTTGTAGTTTCGGAAAACGAACCGCACCGGAAGAGATTCAAGTATACAATCCGGCCTTCGATGTCACGCCAGCGAAATATGTAACAGCAATCATCACCGAAAAAGGCCTGATCTACCCGCCGTTTGAAAAAGTTCTGCTGAAAATACTCGGGTGAAAAGGGAGCTAAATCTATGAAACCAGTAATCCATGTCCTGGCAGTAGGAGATCCGGCTGTAAAGGCTTATGTAAACGGCAAAAATAACATCATTAGCCGCTGGGAAGGTCAAAATGATGTAAAGGTCAACTTTCAGATCATCCCATGGCAGGATTACTACCCGAAACTAATTAA
>JAEZKW010000339.1 GCA_023415375.1 Bacillota bacterium | reverse complement strand
TGAAAGGTATATTTTAAAATTAGGTCGCCATTCGTGAGATGATATTTTCCCTGAATCGTAATGCCGGGATCACTATCATTTTGATATTTTTGATATAAAGCCCCGATGCTATAATTTTTCAGATTATCCATGCCGGCTAATTGGTAATAATTTTCAGTAAAGGTTTTTCCCAGCATAGCGTCAATAATAAAAGGCTGAACCCTATAAGTTAAGCCAGCGCTATAGGCACTGTCACCCCCTTGAGACATATAATCGACACCTACAACTAATCTTTTGTTTACCTTGTAATTGGCATTGAAGTTGACAAATGGATCATTTCCTTCCTTTGGCAAGCTAAGTTCACCACAGATCTTCATGTTCTTGGGAAATAGTTTAAAATCCACGTCATAACTGACAATGTCATGGGTATCTGAATAATCATTGGACAGATAATCAAAACTCAATGCGACATAGCCGCTCTTCTTAAATTTAACACGATATCCTGGGGATAATTGGGTTGTAGTTGATGGAGCTACTTTTAGATAATTTAAGCCGACAAAAAACCCGGACTCAAATAAATAACTTCCGCCAAAATAAGTCAGGTCCGATTTGTCAACGTTTTGAAAATATAAATCAGCAAAGGTCTGATCGTTCTGATAATACTCTCCACCTACCACAGTGAAATCGGGGGGTATATTTCGGACAAAAGCAGTGACATCGGGTTTATCTTGTTCGATCGAATACCAGGTATCTGTCTTTGAATACCATGAATTCCTAAGTATGAATGGGGATGATGACACCGGTAGTACGGCGGCTAAAGAATAGGTGGACATCATTAACAATAACCAAGAAGCAAGTAATACGGTGAAAATCTTTTGTACCATGCTTTACCTCCTAATTATTTACACAAAATCTAACCAAACTATATATTAGACCAAAACTTAGATCAAGAATGAATGAATGGTAATAATGGCAAATAAAGAGGAACCATTTTTTTACAATTGGGACAATATAGTATATAATATAATTGGTTTGAATTTCCAGATGGGTTCTCCACACGGCAAACGCTTTAGGGAAAGCTTTTATAGTACACCTTGGTGCAAGCCAACTCGAATATAGATTGCCAAACTGACAACCAGGAGAATGATGAGGAATGCCCAATAATCTTTGACAGTGAAAGACAAGTCATGGAAATGGGTCCAGGTCCCGGCATACCCGAAGCCACGGTTTAACATGGCGAGGCTGAGCGTGTCGGCCATTAGGATGGAATTGATGATCAGTGGTATCATGATAGGTATTTGAGCCTTAAATCCTCCAATGAGGTTTTTGCTCTCCAGGTGAGCGCCACGGGCTTTTTGAGCATCCAAGATCAAGTTTTTTTTTCGCTCCATGGTTGGAATGAAGCGAATGGCAGTGGTGATTAGAAAAGTAATCTCATAGGAACCATGGAATTTTTGCAATAGCTGAATCAGTTCTTCTAATGGAGAGGTAAACAAAAGCAATGATGAGGAAGTCACTATCAACGAGATGCGGATTAGAAAAGTAAAACCGAGTAAGACGCCACCTCGGGATAGATGGATATGGGGAAGTATATTCAGTAATACTTCTCGGTTGATTGCAAGCTGAAACCGTTCCGGTGGGACCATCCATCCGGTAAAGATCATAATAAATATCATTAAAGGGATTAAGGGGATTAATAAACTTTTGATTCTTTTGGCGGAGAGTCTGGCGATCCATACCAAGGGGGAGAGCAAGAGGGCCAGAAATAAGTTATATAAAGGATCGTCGAATAGAAAAGTTAGAATGGTAATCCCGCAAAAGCCTATAATTTTAGTGCGAATATCGAAACGATGGATCGGTGTTTGGCTTCGATTACTTGTTAACATGGTAAATCCTCAATTTCTCCGATGAGGTAATCTATTAATGCCCGTTCATCCAGAAAGATTTCCGGCAAACCGCAATCCTGTAGCTTTATCCCTAATCTTGTTACCGGTGGAGGAATCACGCCAGCTTTTTGAAGCATGGCGAAATCAGAAAAAATCTCCTGTGGGGAGCCATCCACCAATAAAGAGCCGCTTTTCATCACAATCACCCGACTGGCATAGCGGGCCACCAAATCCATATCATGAGTAATCATGATAATGGTGCTTCCTAGCCTGTTCAGTTCCCTAATGAAATTCATCAATTGTTGGACCCCCACCCAGTCAAGGCCGGTGGTAGGTTCATCAATGACCAGTATTTTCGGATTTAGTACCAGAATCGAAGCCAGAGCGATCCGCTGACGTTCCCCTTTACTTAGCTTGAAAGGATGGATATGCCGGTAAGTTTCTAACTGAAGGAATTTCAAGATCCGGTCAATCCTTCTTTTCCTCTCGGAATCAGGCAAACCGGCGTTCAAAAGCCCATATTCCAATTCTTTTTCAACGGAAATGCAGAAAAGCTGATGGTCTGGGTTTTGAAAAACATACCCCACGGTCTGTGCCAACTTGGAGGTTGGCGCCAGGACGGTATTCATTCCATCGACAAAGACCCGGCCGCATTTGGGCTTCAATAAGCCGTTAAAATGTTTCGCCAAAGTGGTCTTCCCGGCCCCATTGGGCCCGATGACGGCTACAAATTCGCCTTGGTGGATGGCAAGATTAATATTGCGCAGTCCGGTGCCGGCGTTTGACGGATATTGGTAGCATAGATTTTCTGCTTGAAGGATCACCGTGGAAGAATGACTTAATTGGGGAGGATTGACCCGAGCGTGCGCAGTTTCCGGGACGGGTCGCCCACTTCGAAATCCAGAGCTTCCGGTTGAGGTCAAAAATTTCCGAATCATTTTTTCGGCCATTGACAGATTCAAGGGTATTTGGTCAAAAGGAATCCATCCTTTTTTAAAGAACTCCCAACCGATTTGGGTGAAGGGTAACGGTTTCATTCCAAACTGGCTGAGCAGCTCAAGGTCGCGGAAAAGGTCGGAAGGATTACCCTGCCAAGCAATTTTACCTTGAACGAGCACAAATACTTCATCCGCTTGTTCGATAAGTTCTTCCGCTACATGTTCGGTTGCCAGGACGGTTAAATGCTGTTCCCGGTTCAAAGCTGTGATCAATTGATAAATATCGTGCCTTCCGGCCGGATCCAATTCGGAAGCGGGTTCATCTAAAACCAGAACCTCCGGCCCGAGAGCCAAGATTCCGGCAATTGCCAGTCGCTGTTTTTCTCCACCGGACAATTCAGCCGTATTTCGGTCTTGATACCCTTCAAGTCCAACTTTTTTTAAGACTTCAGTAACCCGCGTTTCAATCTCAGCAGCGGGAACCAGAAAATTACGCAACCCAAAGGCGGTATCTTCGAACACTGTAATCCCAAAAATCTGAGTCTCCGGGTCCTGCAAAACCAAGCCTATTTTTTGGGCAAGTGTCTGGACCTGGTATCTCCGGAGATCGTAGCCAGCGACGGCCAACTCCCCGGTTAACGCGCCACCGTATAATTGGGGGATTAAACCATTCAAACACATACTGAGAGTGGTTTTTCCCGCACCGGTGGGTCCCATAACTAATGTAAGCTTTCCAGGTTTTACTCCGAGGGTAACTCCGGAAAGGCTTTGGTTCTTGGAGCCCGGATAACGGTATGATACATTTTGCAAATCAATTATTTTTTCCATGGTTTTATCGAGCAAACAAGTACTATATCAATTCGCTTCTTTTTACGGCTTTATAAGCAATTACAGCAATAATAACATTAATGGCGGACCCAAAGACCAAAAACGGCATCGTACCGATAACGGCGCCCCAACCACCCATAAACAGCATGATTAATGATGAAACGACTCCATTTAAAAGGATAGCCGTAACCGCAGCGACGACGAATCCGGTTTTTCGGTTTATCCAGCGGAAGGCTATCGCCCAGAGAGCCATCAGAGCGGCTATCAAAATGTGAAGAGGAATTCCCAGCGGGAATCCGACTACCGCGGAGGTCAGCAAATGTCCCACGGCAATTACACAGCAACCTTCAAGATATCCGAAAGCGATGGCGGCAAAGAATCCGGGGGCGGAATCGAGGCCGATGGTCCCCACCGGGCTCGGAATTTTGATCAATGCGCCGACTGCGCTTAATGCGATAAAGATGGCAATTAAGGCAAGGGATTTTACATGATACAAGACAGGTTTGGTTTCAGGTCTGTCTGGTTCTGGAATGGGATTGATCATAAAAAAAGTTCCTCCTTTTATTGTTTTATTTTCTCAATAATCCGGCCGAGGCAGGTACATGGAATGGTATGAAAAAAAGAATCCTCGATGGGCTCCGCTGTGGTAAAAATCAAACAGGTGGATGGGCCGGCTGATTTACTGATATCGATTGTCAGAGCGGGTTCCAGGAGTAAATCTTCATCAATTATTGTTGCGAGTAATCGGGCCTCACCTATAATACCTTTAGAACCGATTGGAATAATATCATGAATTGTATTTATTTCAAGTAATGTTCGAAGTTGAGTGTTGTTTACTATCTCCGGATCGTCTGGGCCTTGAATCTCGGATCCCACTTTAGGCAGGCCTAGACAATACAAAAAATCTCCAGGCCGGGTTGTAGCCACTCGTAAGCTGTTTTGACACCAGCCCATTACGGTAATACCTAAATTGGTCTCTCGGGTTGGAAAGTTTTTTTCGGTACTGATACCGATAGACAGGTCGTTTAATCCAAAAGCGGCCAATTCCTGGCGAACCCCCTGTAAGATTTGGGCCCCGGTCGGTTCCGGTTCGTTTCCGATTGCTGCAGTTAACAATTGAGGGGAGGCCCCTACTGTAATCACTTCAAGTAGAGCCACCCGAGTGGTGAATCTTCCAACAACCTCCGTTGGAACTTTGACACAATCCAATTCTTTCGCTCCGACTGCGCTACATGAATCACAAGCCGCAACTAAATAATTTCCGGCCAAAAGCACCGCCTCGATATCGCGCCCCTTAAATCCCATAATAAGCCTTCTTCCATGTAAAAATAAAAAAGTTCATGATCGTTCCTTGATAAAGGAATGATCATGAACTTTACCATCGTCCATGTTATCTTTAGGATTACAGGCAGGTCTCCTGGCTTCGTATCATCACTTTTACAGCCTTCCCGGTTTCCCAGTGGCTTAATCTCGATCCGGCACGTTTAATGGACATAAATGATAATCTTATTTGCCGGCTCAAGCTTATTGTAAAAGCTCCTCTTTACAGTGGCGGGTCCGCCCGGGATTATGGCACCCGGTTCCCTATTCTCCCATATGAGATTTTTTCCCATAGGGCACCTGTAATCATCAATTATTTTAGGAATTCTACGTTATTATTTTACAATGAAATGAATCAGATTTCAATTCAAATCAAAATGTGCACACTCGCACAATGATAGTAGAAGCTAAGTTGTGAAATTCAAGTAGCGAGACAAGGCCGTTTCTAATTTTTTTTTGGGGGGCGAAGGCTGATTGGGATGGGAGGAGGCTAATTCAATTCAGTTGATTCTTGCATCTTAAATTTTTATTACGGGTATTGAAAAAACTCTTTGATGATGGTATATTTTAATTGTGAAAACTGTTACAAATTCAAAAGATGAAGAGCCATATTTTTTTGGACCAGTTTGTAACAAATTTCACGAATTTTGTTTTACAGATTTGTGAAATAATTCACAAAAGGAGGGAGGCCATGCATTCAATATCAGTATGCGTCGGGAGCTCTTGCCATTTGAAGGGTGCATATGAGGTTATCAATGAATTCAAACATCTCATTGCTGAAAACTCACTTACCGATCAGATTGAATTGAAGGCGTGCTTTTGCCTGGGAGAGTGCCAGGCGGGAGTCAGTATGTTAGTTGATGGCCAGCTTTATACTTCCATGAATAAAGAAAAAACGGCTGAATTTTTTCAGGAACATTTCTTGAGGGGCTAAACTGTGATGGGGATTTTTTCATCGGGTAAAGCAATCTTAATATATTGAAGTTTGAAACAAACCCATCGATTCATTCTCGAGTTTATAAGTACTTATGAGAGTGGGGCTATTAATGGGACTTATTTCAACCGTACAGGCCAGCTGCAGGGATTGTTACAAGTGTGTACGCAGCTGTCCGGTGAAAGCAATTCGGGTTATCAACGGTCATGCTGAGGTGGTGGAGGAACGCTGTATTGCGGATGGACGCTGTGTAAAAGTCTGCCCCCAGAATGCTAAAAAAGTTGAAAGTAGTATTGAGCGGGTGGAAAAACTTCTCCACTCCGGCGCAAAAGTAGGGATTAGTTTAGCCCCTTCTTTTACTGGGGCGTTTCGGATGGCTTCCTTGGGTCAAATTGTTGCTGCTCTAAAGAAAGTGGGTTTTGACTATGTAGGAGAGACTGCCGAGGGCGCAGCGCTGGTGGCCGAGGAACACCGCCGGTTGGTGGCTCGTGCGGGGCCAGGAAAACCGTTAATAACCAGCTGCTGCCCGGCG
Source organism: Bacillota bacterium (assembly GCA_023415375.1). Taxonomy (GTDB): domain Bacteria; phylum Bacillota; class UBA4882; order UBA8346; family UBA8346; genus UBA8346. Next base: position 26,053 of record JAEZKW010000339.1, on the reverse strand, counting down.
ATTGTGAATCTACTTGAAATTTATTATCATGATGTATTGCCGTATCTGGCGCCGATTGTTTCACCAATGGTGGCTCACGGTAAAATCCTAAAAAAACGCTATGGTCAAGATACCAAAGTGGTCTTTGTGGGACCGTGTATCGCTAAGAAAGGTGAGCTGCGGGAAAACTTCGGAGTGCTTCCGCTCGGAGAACCACCGATTGATGCGGTTTTGACATTTCAAGAACTAACCATGCTCCTAGTTCAAAAAGATATTGACTTATCTGTGTGTGAGAGCATGGAATTCGATGGGCCTCCGGTTTTCCATTCGCGTACATTCCCGTTACCGGGCGGCCTTGCCAAATCGGCAACTTTAAGTACAGACTTACTGGCTAAAGAGATTATTACCATCGATGGACTGGATGAAGTAATTGAATTTTTAGCTAAGTTTCATGAAGTAAAAGACTCGTTGCGCCTTATAGAGCTTCTGGCTTGCAAAGGAGGTTGCATCACTGGGCCGGAGATGACCAATGTCTCGACACAGTTTGCCCGTCGTTATAGTGTGATTCAATTTTCCGAACCTTCTTTGGCGGAAGGAACCGCAGATTTAGATAAAGATGTGGAAGGCAAATCGCCATACTGCAACGAGGCTAACTTGGAAGTTGACCTTTCCAATAATTATAGCTCCAGGAAGATTTATCACGCAGGGGTGTCCGAAGAACAAATCCGGGAGATTTTAGCCAAGACCGGGAAATCAACCACCGCTGATGAGTTAAATTGCGGGGCCTGTGGTTACAATTCCTGCCGGGATAAAGCATTGGCAGTTGCCGCCGGCATGGCCGAAGTCGATATGTGCATACCGTATATGCGAGCCCGTGCCGAATCCAAGGCCAATATCATCTGCCAGATGACACCGAATGCGATTATTGTGGTCAGTAGTAATTTACAGATTGTAGAAATCAATCCGGCTGCTGAAAATAAATTTAATTGCGGGCGCACCCAAGCTGTGGGACAACAACTAGTCACGATTATGGATCCCAAGTATTTTGAGGAAGCCCTTCGTACTAGGAATTTAGTAACCGGTGAAGTGACATTCCCGGATTATGGTATGGTGGCTTGGCAAGCGATTTTTTATGTTGAAAAGAATGACATCCTCATCGGGATTTTTGTTGATCTTACTCAAGAAAAGAAACAACGGGAACGGTTTTCCAGGGTGACCGATGAGACACTGGAAAAGGCTCAAGAGGTTATTAATAGACAAATGAAAGTGGCCCAAGAGATTGCAGGATTGTTGGGCGAAACCACTGCTGAAACCAAAGTTCAACTTACCAAATTGATGAACCTAATCAAGAATGAGGAGCGAAAGGGGGATTTGTGATGTTTATTGATACAGGATGGTCGAGTCTCCCTAAATTTGGTGAAGAATTATGCGGCGATAATGTTGAGGTTGTCAAGACTGACGACTCGGTGGTCGCGGTCTTGGCCGACGGTCTCGGTAGCGGCGTTAAGGCGAATATTTTATCTAAAATGACTGTTAAAATTATTGCGACGATGCTTGAAAAAGGCGCTAGTTTGGAGGAAGTCGTCGATACGATTGGCAACACCTTACCGATTTGTCAAAAAAGATTGTTAGCGTACTCTACTTTTACAATCATTCAGGCTAAGCGGAATGGTGAGATTTATATCGTTGAATTTGACAATCCGTCCACTTTTTTTATCCACGGAGGGCAAATCGCGGCTGTACCTTTCCGGGAGACTGAGATACTCGGTAAAAGGATTAAGGAAACTCGTTTTCAGGCGGCACTCGGTGATATTTTGGTGGCAGTCTCCGATGGAATTATTCATGCAGGGATCGGGGGGGTACTCAATTTGGGTTGGCAATGGGAAAACGTTGCCGACTATTTGCAAAGAATGTCAAGACCCGTTGTGAATGCTAAGAGTATGTCGAAAAGATTGCTTTCAGTCAGTGAGGAGCTATATGCTGGCCATCCCGGAGACGATGCCACGGTAATGGTTTTACAAATCAGGGAACCCAGGACGGTCACTGTCGCTGTTGGACCGCCGAAAGAAAAAGCGAATGATCGGATCCTTATTGAAAAATTGCAGACCGAGAACGGCAAAAAAGTGATTTGCGGTGGAACTACCGGTACGATTGTGGCTCGTTTTATGCAACATGAAATTGCCGTCGATATTAGTGAAATAGATCCTGAAGTACCTCCTATCGGGGTTTTACCAGGTATCGACTTAGTGACTGAAGGAATTATTACTTTAAGTAAGACTCTGGAATATCTAAAACAAAGCCATATTACCGAGGAGGTACCTGCCAAAAATAATGGAGCGGCAGATTTAATAAAAATATTGTTGGACAGCGATGAAATCCGGTTTTTAGTGGGGCAAGCGATTAATCCGGCTCATCAGAATCCTGATTTGCCATTAAATTTAGGACTCAAGTTACAAGTTGTTACCGAAATCTCCAATATACTCACCAATATTGGCAAACAGGTTACGATTCAATACCTCTAATTTCGGTATTGGATAAGGATTATAAAATATCATTTGATAAATTCTTGTAACTGCTCTTTTTAGGCGGATTGAAGTAAACTTTCAAGTTTAAGTACAGGCTTTTTATTAGGAAATTTTTGAATACCGATTCGCATTGACTAAATTTGAACAGTTACAAGTTTATATAAATTGCATTTCTACAAATGGAAGGGGAATGTTTAAATGGCAGCAGTTGAAACAGTTAAAAAAGAAAGGGATTCAATGGTGCCGCGACGTAAATTTGATAAAGTCAATGAGATTATCAGCCGTTACGGCAAATTGCAATCGGCGCTGATCCCTATCCTTCAGGAAGTTCAAGATGAATACCGTTATCTGCCTGAAGAGATATTGACTTATATTGCGACCGTTATGGATTTATCTCCTGCTACTGTGTATGGGGTAGCCACCTTTTATGCTCAGTTTTCACTTGAGGCAAAGGGAAAATATGTTATCAAGATTTGCGATGGGACAGCTTGTCACGTTCGGGGTTCCGAACCGGTAAAAAATGCCCTTCGGAAGCGGTTCGCTTTAGCTAGCGGCAAACAGACAACCCCGGATATGAGATTCACTTTAGAGACGGTTTCCTGTCTAGGCGCTTGTGGACTGGCGCCGGTTGTCATGATTAATGATCAGATTTATGGTCAGATGACTCCGGATGCTATTAATATTATCATCGACAAGATTCTGGAGGAAGAAGGTGTTAGGCAATGATTGAAACGAAACAAAAATTGGAATCACTCCGGGAAGGATGGAGTGAAGGTTATAAAAAGGAAAAACTCCGTATTCTGATTTGTGCCGGTACAGGTTGTGTAGCCAACGGCTCTTTAAAAATATTTGAGGCCTTAAAAAAGGCGGTTGAAACCAAAGGCGAATATGTTTCAGTCCAAATGATGCTGGAAGACGGATGCGCGGGCACAACCGTAGTTACCAGCGGTTGTCACGGCTTCTGTGAAAAAGGGCCTCTGGTTCGTATTGAACCTTCCGGGGTTCTTTATACCAGGGTTAAGATAGAAGATGTACCAGAGATTGTTGCATCTTTAGAGCCCGGCGGAAAGCCGGTAACCCGTTTATTGTATCATGATCCGAATACCGGAGAAATCTTTGCCGAAGAAGAGAATATTCCGTTTTACAAACATCAAAGCCGTAACACCTTAGAAAATTGCGGCGTTATTGATCCGGAAGAAATTCGGGAATATATAACCAAGGGTGGTTATGCCGCTCTTTCCAAAGTGCTTACGGAAATGAATCCGGAGTCGGTCTGTCAGGAAATGATCCGTTCCGGATTACGCGGCCGTGGAGGCGGAGGATTCCCTGCCGGGCGTAAATGGGATATGACACGAATTGCTGCCGGTACTAAAAAATACGTTATCTGTAACGGTGATGAAGGAGATCCGGGTGCATTTATGGATCGTAGCGTTATGGAAGGCGATCCCTTCAAGGTGATTGAAGGTATGGCGATTGCAGCTTTTGCAGTCGGAGCCGATGAGGGATACATCTATGTACGGGCTGAATATCCTTTGGCAGTACACCGTCTAAAACTGGCCGTTGAATCGGCCCACAAAAACGGACTTTTGGGTCAGAATATATTGGGAACCGGCTTTAATTTTGATCTTCACATTAAGGAAGGCGCCGGGGCGTTTGTTTGCGGTGAAGAAACTGCTTTGATGGCTTCGATTGAGGGTCAGAGAGGTATGCCGCGTCCGAAGCCACCGTTTCCGGCTAATGCAGGTCTTTGGGGCAAACCAACCTTAATCAATAATGTAGAGACTTATGCCAATGTAGCGCCGATTATTAGTAAAGGGGCCAGTTGGTTTACGAGTTTCGGAACCGAGAAGAGCCCGGGTACCAAAACCTTTGCTTTAACAGGTAAAGTTGCCAACACAGGACTGATCGAAGTTCCGCTGGGAATTACCTTGCGGGATATTGTATTTACAATCGGCGGCGGTATTCGAAACGGCAAAAAATTCAAAGCAGTCCAGATCGGTGGCCCATCCGGTGGATATCTCACCGAGGAGCATTTAGACATGAAACTGGATTTTGATTCCTTAACCTCCATTGGCGCTATGGTGGGTTCCGGTGGACTGGTGGTTATGGATGAAGATAACTGCATGGTGGAAATGGCTCGTTTCTTTATGAACTTTATCCAGAATGAGTCCTGCGGTAAATGTGTTCCCTGTCGTGAGGGTACCAAACGCTTATTGGAGATTTTGGAAAGGGCTGTCAATGCGGAAGGAAAAATTGAAGATATTGATACTCTCGAAGATTTGGCTCAGGTTATCAAGGACGCCTCGTTGTGTGGCTTGGGTAAGACCGCGCCGAATCCGGTTTTATCAATGTTGAAGTATTTCAAAGATGAATTTATTGCCCATGTAAGGGATAAGAAGTGTCCGACGAAGGAGTGTAAAGCTTTTGCAGGATACAGTATCGACCCGCAGCTTTGTAAGGGATGCAGTAAGTGCAGTAAAATTTGTCCAGTCAAGGCGATTAGCGGGGAGATTAAGAAACCGTTTGTAATCGATACCGAAAAATGCATTAAATGCGGCTCTTGTATGAATACTTGCCCATTTAAAGCTATCAAGGAGGGGTAAGGATATGGATACTGTTATTATCGATAATCAAGAAGTAGAGATTAACGGCGCCAAAACTTTATTGGAATTAATCCGGCGGACCGGTATTGATATACCGACATTTTGTTACAACTCTGAATTGAGCATTTACGGTGCCTGCCGGATGTGCGTGGTTGAACAGGAAGGCCGCGGTATTATGGCCTCGTGTTCGACTCCTCCGGTACCCGGAATGAAGATTTTTACCAATAGCCCGCGGGTACAGCGGATTCGTCGCACTGTATTGGAACTGCTGCTTGCTAATCACGACCGTGATTGTACCACTTGTGAAAAGAACGGTCATTGCAAATTGCAGGAACTGGCCAATCGTTACGGAGTTCGTAAGGTCCGTTTCGGTGAACGTGATGTGAAATTGCCGATTGACAACGCCGGGACTTCGATTGTCCGGGATCCGAATAAATGTATTCTTTGCGGTGACTGTGTACGGATGTGTTCCGAAGTTCAAGGCATCGGTATTCTAGATTTCACTAACCGCGGTTCCAAAGTACAAGTTACACCGGCTTTCGGAAAATCTATGTCTGAAGTGGAATGTGTTAATTGCGGTCAGTGCAGCGCTGTATGCCCAACCGGAGCCTTAACGATTAAATCAGAAATTAACAAAGCTTGGGACGCCATTCATCAAAAAGAAAAGTTGGTCGTCGTCCAGGTGGCCCCGGCTGTCCGGGTCGCTCTGGGTGAAGAATTCGGTTTACCGGCGGGTGAAATTGTTACCGGTAAAATGGTAGCAGCCTTGAAACGATTAGGCTTTGACAAAGTTTTTGATACGACAATTGCAGCCGATTTGACGATTATGGAGGAAGCCACAGAGTTTCTGGATCGCTTTAACAAAGGTGAGCGATTGCCGCAGTTTACTTCTTGTTGTCCGGCTTGGGTCAAATATGCTGAGCACAATGAACCGAGCTTTTTGAACAACTTATCGACTTGCCGTTCTCCGCAACAAATGTTCGGCTCGATGATGAAGCGTTATTGGGCGAAAGAACTTGGCAAAGAAGCCAAAGATATTTTTGTAGTTTCGATTATGCCTTGTACAGCGAAGAAGTTTGAGCGGACCCGGCCCGAATTTAGTACCGATGGTGTTCCTGACGTAGATTTGGTCCTTACAACCCAGGAACTTGCTCAAATGATTCGTGAATCCGGTTTGGCATTTGATAATATTGAAACCGAAGCTTTTGATATGCCATTTGGGTTTGGTACCGGTGCCGGAGTTATCTTCGGGGCATCCGGTGGTGTGGCGGAAGCATCACTACGGGCTGCCTATGAAGCAATCACTGGTGAAGAATTGGAACAGGTGAATTTCGAAGCGGTACGTGGTTTCAAAGGCCTTAAGGAATTCAGTGTACTGATCAAAGGAAATGAGATTAAGGTCGCTGTTGTTCATGGTTTGGCCAATGCCAAGAAACTTTTGGAGAAAATCAAATCAGGAGAAGCAAAATATGATTTGATAGAGGTTATGGCTTGCCCCGGTGGATGCATTGGCGGAGCCGGCCAACCGATTGCGGCTACCACCGACATTAAAAAGGCCAGGGCTAAAGGGATTTATAATGCCGATAAACTTTCACAACTTCGGAAATCCCAAGACAACCCAGTGGTGGCTAAGTTCTATGATAAATGGCTGAAAAAGCCCAATAGTGAAGAAGCGCATCACAGCTTGCATACTGAATATGCCAGCCGGGCCAGAATTACCGGTGAAGATATCGAAATTCTGAAGAGTGAACAAAATAGTAAAATGGATATTGCGGTTTGTGTGGGAACTTGCTGCTACCTTAATGGTTCCTATGATACCCTCAAAGAATTCACTCGTCAGGCCGATGAAGCCGGTGTTAAGGATAAAGTAAATCTTCATGCCACATTTTGTTTGGAAGGCTGCAAGCAGAGTCCTGCCATCCGGATTAATGAAGAAGTGATAGATGGAGTTTCAGCCGATAAGGTCTCTAAAGTATTCAAGGATAAAGTATTGGATAAGTTAGGGAAATGAATTAATGTTTGCAGGTATGAATTAGTAAACAGGAGTCAGAAGTCAGGAATCAGCTTGGGGATAGCCAGGATATCTGAATTATACCGGATGGTATAGACGGATTTGGGATGGATATTTCCGAAAACCATTCCTTGATTTCCGGCTCCTATTTTTTACTCCAATTAAAAGCGAGTGATCGTTTTGAGTGAATCTATCATCCAAGTTCCTAAATATACCTTAAAACGCTTGCCGTACTATTACCGTTTCGTTTGCGAGTGTGATGAGTGTGGGTTGAAATATGTCTCCTCTGAGGAGATAGCCAAAGCCGTTCAAATCAATGCCGTCCAAATTCGCAGAGATTTGATGCTTTTTGACGCGCTTGGTACTCCTGGGGTTGGTTACAGTGTTATTGAATTAAAAATCAAATTGGAAGAAATTTTAGGACTCAAAAATGTCAATGAAGCGGTTCTAATCGGAGTTGGAAAATTGGGACGTGCAATTATCGATTATCCAGGTTTTAAACGTTATGGACTTCGTATAGTAGCCCTATTTGATAACGATCCCAAGGTGATAGGTTCCAAGATAAATGGTAGTCAAATATTTCCGGCTTCAGAGCTCGCGCATATTGTGGCACGGCTCAATATTAGAGTGGGAATTATTACTGTACCAGCCTCCTCGGCCCAAAGTGTGGCTGATATAATGATTAACTCCGGCGCCAAGGCCATTTGGAATTTTGCACCTGTAACGATTCGAGTTCCAAATGATGTAGTCGTTCGCAATGAAGACCTAGCTGCAGGATTGGCTACATTGTGTCATCATATTGCCGGGAAATAGCTTTCCTTAAACCTCTTTAGGCCTCTTTCCGGCAAGTTCTGATGAAAGGCGAATCTAAAAATTACTTGTCTGATTCAGGCTAAGTTAAGGTTGAGTCTCTGACAATCAATTCAGTATCAAGCAACATATGCTTATTTGGGAGTGTAGGGTTGATAATCTTATCGATCAAAAGATCACATGCGAAACTTCCCAATTGGAAACGGGGTTGATTGACAGTGGTAATCGAAGGTTCTATCATTACGGATATCTCAGTATTATCGAAACCTACCACTGAAATATCCTTTGGTACGTTTAACCCGAGCCGAGAGGCCGCCTTGATAATTACAGCTGCATATACATCCATTGCAAAGAAAGCATCAGGGCGGCCGGTGGTCGGTGGTACCAGCACGTCGGGGGGTAAGGGCAAGATTATCGGCTGTTTGCTTTTATCTTCAGCATTCACTACCTTGATTCTTTTGATGGTCAGTACCGGTTTGACTATTCTTTTAAAGTTCGGTAATCGCTATTCATACTGTTAAGCCTTTAAAGTTAGTAAGGATCATGGCCAACTTCCCTTACCCTTAATACTTATTGACTATATTTTGATATAAAGCAATATTTAACAGGCTTCATAATAAGCCTGTTTCTGGGTTTTTAACATACTTTGTAAAAAATTTCACAAATTATCTTTACAAACAAGCGAACCTGCGGTACAATAAAATCAATCAAGAAGTTATTTTTTTAACAATGATTGTTAAAATTTTAACAAACAAAATAAGGATCCCGGAAATGAGGATGATTTGAATGCCTGTTGCGCATGGCGATAGGGCTATGCAACAAGAAATTCCGGAGACAATCATTGAAAGGTTGCCGGTATATCAACGCCATCTTACCGAACTGGCGCATGGAGAAATTGAGAAAATATCATCTTTTGAGTTGGCGGTCAGGATGGGAACCAAAGCTTCTCAGATCCGGAAGGATCTAAACTGGTTTGGCTCTTTCGGATTACCGGGTTACGGTTATTCCGTGAGGGAACTGTTACATCAAATTAATCAAATTTTAGGTTTGACGGACGAAACTAAGATGGTGTTGATTGGAGGTGGCAATCTGGGGCGCGCCCTGATGTATTATCCGGGCTTTCAAGTTCAACATTTTATAATTAAGGCTATTTTTGATAACAATCCTTCAGTAATCGGCAACAATATCAATGGGTTAACTGTAAATCCTGTGACCCTTCTTCCGGATTTTCTCCGACAAAATCCTACCCGGATTGGGGTCATCACCACTTCAATGTATGGGGTTCAAGAAGTGGTTGACGTTTTAATTGATGGAGGTATTCAAGGTATTTGGAATTTCGTTCCTTTAAAAATCAAAGTACCACCGCATATCGCAGTTGAGGATGTGCATATTATTGAGAGCTTGATGATCTTATCTTATAACTGTAAATCCAAGACTTACTGGAATCAAGAAAAAGGGGGTTAAAAAAATGGAGAAGAAGGAATTGACTAAACAGGTAGATTCAGATTCGAAAGCAGATGTCAGTCGGCAGGTTGAAGAATTAGTACAGCGGGCTATGGTGGCCCGGGAAAAATTTATGGGTTACGACCAGCAAAAAATTGACGCCATTGTAAAAGCAATGGCTTTGGCTGGAATCGACAAGCATATGGAATTAGCCAGGCAAGCAGCAGAGGAAACGGGTATGGGCGTCTATGAGGATAAAATTACGAAGAATCTCTTTTCTACTGAAGAAGTCTATCATAACATCAAAAATGAGAAAACAGTCGGAGTAATCGAGGAAAATGTGGAAGAAGGATTTATGAAAGTAGCTGAGCCTATCGGCATTATTGCCGGACTCACTCCAGTAACCAATCCCACATCGACTACAATGTTCAAAAGTTTAATCAGTGTAAAGACCCGTAATCCGATTATTTTTAGCTTTCATCCCAAAGCGCTCAAATCAAGTATCGCAGCGGCTAAAGTGATGCTGGAAGCGGCAGTCGCCGCGGGGGCTCCGGAAAATTGCATTGGATGGATTGAAAAACCTTCTATTGAAGGAACCAATCTTTTGATGAACAACCCGGGCATTAGTATTATCTTAGCTACTGGAGGTACCAATATGGTGCAGGCAGCTTATTCGTGCGGTAAACCGGCCCTGGGCGTTGGCCCCGGAAATGTCCCCTGTTATATCGAAAAATCTGCTAATATTAAACGGGCTGTTACCGACTTGATTTTAAGCAAAACTTTTGATAACGGCACAATATGCGCTTCCGAACAATCGGTGGTCGTCGATAGGGAAATTGCCGAAAAGGTGAAATCCTTAATGATTGAGTATGGTTGTTATTTCCTCAAACCGGATGAGGTCGGTCGTTTATCGAAAGTAGCCATCGATTCTACCCATGATTGTATGAATGCTGTGGTTGTCGGGCAGCCGGCCGTTAAAATTGCAGATCTTGCCGGACTGAAAGTACCGGCCACTACGAAGATACTTGTGGCTGAGCTCGAAGGGGTTGGACCTGAATATCCACTATCCCGGGAAAAACTTAGTCCTATTTTGGCCTTCTATGTAGTGGAAGATTTTCATGAAGGGATTAAGCGCTGTGAGCAGATCACTGAATTTGGCGGACTCGGACATTCTGCCGTGCTCCATTCGGAAAATGATGCTATAATTGATGAATTTGCGAACCGTTTACGCACTGGTCGACTATTGATCAATTCTCCGTCCTCCCACGGGGCAATCGGTGATCTTTATAATACCAACACCCCTTCGTTGACACTAGGATGTGGGTCAATGGGCCGTAATTCCACTACAGATAATGTCAGCGTCCGCAATCTACTTAACATTAAGCGGGTCGCTCTACGCCGCGATCGGATGAAATGGTTCAAGGTTCCGCCCAAGATTTATTTTGAATACGGTTCATTGCAGTACTTAAGCAAAATAAAAGGGAAGAAAGCATTTATTGTCACCGATCCTTTTATGGTGAAATTGAATTTTGCCGATAAAGTGACTTATCAATTGGAAAAGGTCGGGATTGATTATCGGATTTTTTCAGATGTAGAGCCGGATCCTTCGGTAGAAACAGTAACGAATGGAGTCAAAGAACTGGAAAGCTATCAGCCGGATTTGATTATCGCTCTCGGTGGGGGGTCAGCCATTGATGCAGCAAAAGGTATGTGGCTGTTTTACGAACATCCGGAAACTGAATTTGAATCACTGCGGCTAAAATTCGCAGATATCCGTAAGCGGGCTTTTAAATTTCCGGATTTAGGGAAAAAGGCAACTTTTGTGGCCATTCCGACAACTTCCGGTACCGGATCTGAAGTGACGGCATTTGCGGTCATTACAGATAAAAAGAGAAATATCAAATACCCGTTGGCTGATTATGAATTAACTCCGGATATTGCGATCATTGATCCGGAATTGGTGCTCTCGGTTCCTCAGTCGGTCACTGCAGATACTGGAATGGATGTTCTGACCCATGCGCTGGAGGCTTATGTTTCAGTGATGGCTTCGGATTATACCGATGCTTTAGCTGAAAAAGCGGTCAAACTAGTTTTTGAATATCTGCCGAGGGCTTATAAAGATGGCCATGATAAAGTCGCCCGGGAAAAAATGCATAACGCTTCCTGCATTGCCGGAATGGCTTTTACCAATGCCTTCTTAGGCGTGAACCATGGTATGGCCCATATCTTAGGCGGAAAATTTCACATCCCTCACGGCCGGGCCAATGCGATATTGTTACCCTATGTGATTCAGTATAATGCCCAACCGCCGACTAAATTCGCAGCTTTTCCGCAATATGAATACCCGATGGCCGGTGAAAGATATGCTGCAATTGCGAAAATGTTGGGACTTCCTGCCTCAACCACCCAGGAAGGAGTAACGAGTTTGGTTAATGCCATCAGGGATTTAATGAAGCAGATTAATGTCCCTTTAACGCTGGCCGAAGCCGGAGTCAATGCCAAAGCCTTTGAAAAGGAATTGCGGGAAATGTCCGATATCGCATTCAATGACCAAACGACCGGCACCAATCCCAGGATGCCGCTGGTTTCGGAGATCGAAGCCATTTACCGGGAAGCTTATGGAAAGTTATAAGTGGAATCGATTTGGTGAGTCGAAATGAAAATAATTTAGAGGGGTGTTTTGTAAGTCTCTTCAACTCAAAGTTCCTGAATACTGGGGATTATCCTCCCCGTCGGGGATTTTGAGTTGTTTTTTTTAGAGGGTAAGGATGGGGGACAACTCGTGGAGCTTAAAATTTTATTCATTAATTTTAAAACAGAAGAAGTTCAAGATTGCATTCAATATTTAAAGGATAATCTTAAAATGAAAGTTGATTGTCGGTTTTGTAGCATTGAAGACTACGAAAGAAAAATGACCAGTGTCGTTCCCGAATTGGTTTTTATTGATATTGATTTAAAAGGTCACCAGCTTCACGAAATCACCCGCAAGATCAAGGCCTGCTCCGAATCGGTTGGAATCGTTTGGGTAGCCAATCGCCTCGATCAGGCCGGAGAAGCCTTTGAGATGGAAATAAACGATTATATTGTAAGACCGTTTGGACATGAAAGGTTGTTAAAAGCTATTTTTCGATTATTGAAGAAAAAAGAAAAATCACTGCCGGAAATTATCAGCGTGTGGGAAACCGACCGATTTGCAGTCCTAAGACCCGAACAAATTGTTTATTGTTATACAAACGATCGTAAAACTACCCTCAAAACCAAAGATGGAGAGTATTCCAGTATGAATACTTTGGCTAGTTTCGAACAAAAGCTTGGGAAGTATTGTTTTTTCCGGACTCATAAAAGCTTTTTGGTAAACCAGAATTATATTAAAGAAATTATTCCCTGGTTTAATCATACTTACAATTTAGTCATGAATTTTTATGAACATGATGAGGTCCCGGTGAGCCGTACCTATTTAAAAGAGTTTAAGCGGCGGATGGGGATTGATTAAATCTCCACCAAGATCGGCAGATGTCCGATTACGGGCAAAAATTTATTGATGAGGTCGGATGCCTTGATTTTAAGGCTGGAAGTGTTAATACAGGGATGGCACCCAATATACTCTTGGTTTAAAATCTCCTTATCAATCAGTAACTTAACACTGTGAGCGGTGTCGTTCATCAAACCCAATACACTGACAGAGCCGGGTGTGATATTTAAATATTTTACCATATCGTCGGCATCGGCAAAGGACAAACGGGATGAATGGACTTGTTTGGACAAATCCTTGGTTTGCAGCTTTTTATTGCCGGATATCATTAGCAGATAAAAATCTGTTTTTGCAGAATTACACAGGAAAAGGTTTTTGCAAATTTGGATTTCCAGGATAGTCTCAACTTCATGGCATACTTCAATCGAAGCGGTAGGTTCATGATCCAGACGAAGATAAGGAATCTCTAACTTATCCAGTAAAGCATAAACAGCCATTTCTTTTGGGAGGCGGTTAACGCCGTCGGGCCTGGTTGTGTAAATCGTCGGATCAATTTTAATGGTTACCATGGGGACCTCTTTATAGAATACAGTTAATCACTCAGTGGCTGACTGTTTTTGTTATTGATGGTAATATTTACGGGAGTTTGAATAAAGCCGTTTGCCAAATTTAACCTTTATTATATGTCTCTTATCCAAGAAACACAATATAGTCTTCTTTGGAGAAAATTTAGTCTTTGACACCCTCTCAAAGTGACAGCAAATAATATCTTTTTACACTTTGGAACTGACTTTTTGCTTTTTAGCTCCCAAATTGAGCATTTTAATCTCGAATAATTGTAAAATAAAATAACAAAGATTGTTATTTATTTAACAAAGTTTATAATAATAGAGAAGGTTATACGATTGCAGGCAATACTCACGCATGTATGAATAGTGGGTAGTTCCATTTACGATATTCAAACAATAATCGAAATAGGGGATGATTCGATGGATGCAACATTTGATTATGCATTGATTGACCAAATAATTGACGAGTATAGCGGCGAGCCGCGGGCGATTATCGCAATCCTGCAAGATATTCAAGAGCATTATCATTATTTACCCAAAGAGTGTTTTTCGTATTTATCAAAAAGATTGAAGATTAGTAAAGCCCAAATATTTAGTGTGGCAACATTTTATGAAAACTTTTCGCTGGAACCCAAGGGCAAGTTTGTGATCAAAGTTTGTGACGGGACAGCCTGCCATGTAAGAAAATCGATTCCAATTTTAAACCGTTTACGTAACGACCTCGGGCTTTCGGAACATAAAAAAACCACCGATGATTTGTCATTTACTGTCGAAACAGTATCATGTCTGGGCGCATGCGGATTAGCCCCGGTTCTAACAGTAAACGACAAGGTTTACCCGGCGATGACACCTGATAAGGCGGCCGAACTTTTAGAGAAGTTGAAGGGAGACTTGCAAGATGTTGAAAAATAGAACGGACTTAATTTGTCTTCGTGAAAACTGTCAAAAATCTGTCGCTGCTGAAAAGGGAAGAATATTGGTCTGTGCCGGTACGGGTTGTGTTGCTGGCGGTTCTTTGGAGATTTATGAGGGATTGCAAAAGTTGATGGCTGAAAAAGGAATACCTTGCTCGGTAGAACTTGCTGAAGAACCCCATCAAAAAACGATTGGCCTGAAGAAAAGCGGTTGCCATGGGTTTTGTGAAATGGGACCATTGGTTCGGATTGAACCTCAGGGTTACCTCTATACCAAGGTGCAGCCTGATGACTGTGAGGAAATCATTGAAAAGACGATTATTGAAGGGAAATTAATTGAAAGGCTGGCCTATCAAAAGAATGGCCAAATTTATCCCAAACAAGCGGATATCCCTTTCTATAAGAAACAAACCCGGGTCGTATTGGAGCATTGTGGACATATCGATGCAACATCTTTGAAAGAGTATTTGGGTATCGGAGGATATCAAGCCCTCGAAAAAGTGCTATTTGAAGTGGAGCCTGAGGCGATTATCAGTGAAATCACCGAATCCAATTTACGGGGAAGAGGTGGCGGGGGATTTCCGGCCGGGAAAAAATGGTCCCAGGTCAGGCGTCAAAAAAACGGCCCCAAATACATTGTTTGTAATGGTGATGAAGGTGATCCCGGCGCCTTTATGGATAGGAGCATTATGGAAGGGGATCCCCACCGGATGCTGGAAGGGATGATGATCGCCGGAGTAGCCTGTGGGGCTACGGAGGGCTATATTTATGTGCGAGCCGAATATCCAATGGCAGTCAGCAGGTTGAAAAATGCTATCACAGAGGCGACCCAATATGGAATTCTCGGCGAAAATATTTTAGGGTCGGGGTTTAATTTTCAAATTCACATCAACCGGGGCGCCGGAGCTTTCGTCTGTGGTGAAGGAAGCGCTCTAACGGCTTCGATTGAAGGTAAAAGGGGAATGCCAAGGGTCAAGCCGCCGCGCACCGTCGAACAAGGATTGTTTGGGAAACCGACCGTACTGAATAATGTGGAGACTTTTGCCAATGTCCCCGAGATCATTTTAAAGGGTGCCTCTTGGTATAAAAGCATGGGTCCGGAAAATAGTCCCGGAACAAAAGCGTTTGCGTTGACCGGAAATATTGAGAATACAGGTTTAATTGAAGTGCCGATGGGTACCACACTTCGCGAGGTTATTTTCGACGTAGGCGGGGGAATGCGCGAGGGAGCGGAGTTTAAAGCAGTCCAGATCGGCGGCCCATCCGGGGGTTGCCTTACCAAAGAGCACTTGGATTTGCCACTTGATTTCGATTCATTGAAAAAAGTCGGTGCCATGATTGGATCCGGCGGCTTGGTGGTCATGGATAGCAATACCTGTATGGTGGAAGTGGCCCGCTTTTTTATGAATTTTACTCAGAAAGAATCCTGTGGTAAATGCGTGCCCTGCCGCGAAGGTACCAAACGTATGCTGGAGATTTTAGAACGGATTGTCGCCGGTCAGGGGCGTGATGGCGATATTGAATTGTTATTGGATTTGGCCGATACCATCACAGCGACTGCCCTTTGCGGGCTTGGAAAAACGGCAGCATTGCCCGTAGTCAGCACCATTAAAAGTTTTCGTGATGAATATGAGGCTCATATTTATGAAAAAAGATGCCCCGCCGGAAATTGTCAAAAATTAAAGCGGATTGTCATTGATTCGTCCATTTGCAAGGGCTGTTCAAAATGCGTCAAGGCTTGTCCTGTAGGGGCTATTTCAGGTAAAATCAAAGCGCCTTTTATGATTGATCCCGAAAAATGCATAAAATGCGAAGTCTGTATCGGTACTTGCGCTTTTCATGCCATAAAAGAGGAGCGATAAATCATGGGAAAAAAACAATCGATGGTAATTGACGGAATAACCGTTGAAATTAATGGTGAAAAAAATCTGTTGGAATTAATCCGTAAGGCTGGAATCGAGCTTCCCACCTTTTGCTATTATTCAGAATTATCCATCTATGGCGCTTGTCGCATGTGTATCGTAGAAAACAAATGGGGTGGTATTGAAACCGCCTGTTCAACGCCGCCGCGGGATGGGATGGAGATTCGCACCAATACGGAACAAATCCGTAAACATCGTAAAATGAATTTGGAATTACTTTTAGCCAATCATTGCCGTGATTGCACCACCTGCGCCAAAAACGGTAACTGTAAACTTCAAGAACTGGCCATCCGCTATGGCATCGATCGGGTCCGTTTTACAAACACCGCCGAGGAGCCGCAAATCGATAATTCTTCTTTATGCATTACCCGTGATCGCAATAAATGTATTCTTTGCGGCGACTGTGTGCGGATGTGTTCAGAGGTGCAAAATGTTGGCGCTATTGATTTTGCTTATCGCGGTTCCAAAATGTCCATCAGTACTATCTTTGATCAGCCAATCGCCCAGTCGGATTGTATCGGCTGCGGACAATGCTCGGCCGTCTGCCCTACCGGAGCTATTGTTGTCAAAAGTGACCGTGATCAGGTTTGGCGGGAATTGCATAATCAAAATAGTAAAGTAATTGCCCAAATCGCGCCGGCGGTGCGGGTGGCTGTCAATAAAGAATTTGGATTAAGCGATAAAGAAAATGCCATGGGCCGGATTGTGGCAGCCCTTCGAAGAATGGGATTTGACAGTATTTTCGATACCTCCACCGGAGCTGATTTGACGGTGTTAGAAGAAGCGACTGAATTGGTGAAAAGGCTGGATGAGGATAAAAACCTTCCTTTATTTACTTCCTGCTGCCCGGCATGGGTTAATTATTGTGAAAAGAATTATCCAGAGCTGCTCTCTCATATTTCAACCTGCCGATCACCTATGCAAATGTTCGGCTCTGTCATCAAGGAGCAGTTTAAGACCTCGGGTAAGAAAATCGTGCATGTGGCGGTCATGCCGTGTACGGCCAAAAAATTTGAAGCGGCCCGGGATGAGTTTACCATTGACGGTGTCCCTATGGTTGATTATGTGATCACGACTCAGGAACTCATTAGGATGATAAAAGAGGCCGGCATTATCTTTGGGGATTTGGAACCGGAAGCGGTGGATATGCCTTTTGGCAGTATGACCGGCGCGGGGGTTATTTTCGGCGTCACCGGAGGGGTCACTGAAGCAGTGATTCGCCGGATTGCTACGGATAAATCCCCTGGGACTTTGAGCTCTATTGCATTTAGCGGGGTACGTGGCATGGAAGGCCTTAAGGAAGCGACTATCACCTATGGAGAAAGAGAATTAAAGATCGCCATTGTCAGTGGTCTCAAAAATGCCGATGACTTGCTCCAAAGTATCAAGGCGGGCAGACATTACGACTTTGTTGAGGTGATGGCTTGCCCCGGCGGCTGTATTAGCGGTGCCGGCCAGCCCTTTATATCCTTGAAAGGAAAGGAAAACCGCGGCAAAGGACTTTATTCTGCCGATAAACTATGTAGTATAAAGCGCTCGGAAGAAAACCCCCTAATGATGACTTTGTATAAAGGTTTGCTCAAAGGGAAGATTCACGAGTTGCTTCATGTTGATTATCAGCGCGGGAAAGTAGAGGAAAAGCAATGATTGAGTTGCAAATTTGCATCGGAAGTTCATGTCATTTAAAAGGGTCTTATAATATCATCAGCATTTTCCAGCAATTGATCGAAGAATATTCATTACATGACAAAATTGACTTACAGGCCTCTTTTTGTATGAAACATTGTCAACATCACGTTTCAGTCGCCATGGACGGCGAATATTACAGCGTATCGCCGGAGACAGCTAAAGAGTTTTTTCAGGAAACGGCGATGGCGAAGATAAGGTAAGAAGAAAGTAGCGAATTGATAACTCACTCCTTCAGATCATACTATAACCCGTAATGAAACTTGAAACTTAAGGGGTGAGTTGGGGTTTTATCATTGATTGAAAAAAGGAAGGCTCTGTTTCGCAGGCCTTCCTTTTAATATCATTTAAATTATTTTTTATGTTTGTATTACTCGGATTAATTCTGGCTGGTGGAGGTCAAGTATTGATCGATAGCTGCTGCAGCTTTCTTTCCGGCCCCCATGGCTGAGATAACGGTGGCTGCTCCGGTTACAGCATCGCCGCCCGCATAGACCCCGGTCTTATCGGTAGCCATAGTATCTTCGTGGACAATGATTCCGCCCCATTTTTGAGTGGCAATCCCCGGTGTGCTCTGCCTGATTAAAGGATTGGGCGATTGGCCGATAGCAATAATAACCGTATCCATTTCCAATATGTGTTCGGAACCTGTTTTTGGGACCGGACTGCGGCGTCCGCTTTTATCAGGAGCACCTAGTTCCATGTCGATGCATTCCAGAGCGGTGACCCATCCTTTTTGACCGATAATACGGGTTGGATAGGTAAGGAGTTGAAAAACGATGCCTTCTTCCTTGGCATGATGAATTTCTTCTTTACGGGCCGGCAATTCTTCTTCACCACGACGGTAGATAATGTAGACATTATCGGCCCCAAGTCTCTTAGCGGTCCTGGCTGCATCCATTGCCACATTGCCACCGCCGATGACAGCTACATTCTTGCCTACAAAAATCGGGGTCGGCGCCTCTTTATCGTAGGCTTTCATGAGATTGCTACGGGTTAAAAATTCATTAGCGGAATAAACGCCATTTAAATTTTCGCCGGGGATTCCCATAAATTTGGGCAATCCCGCGCCTGAACCAATGAATACGGCCTGAAATCCCTCAGCGAACAGTTCATCGATGGTAATAGATTTTCCTACAATCACATTGGGGATAATCGTAACGCCCATAGTATTAAGTTTGGCAATTTCTTTTTTAACCAAGGCTTTGGGAAGCCGAAATTCGGGAATGCCATACATCAAGACACCGCCCGGTTCATGCAGAGCTTCAAATATGGTGACATTATAACCTTTGCGGGCCAGTTCGCCGGCACAAGTCAGACCGGCGGGACCTGAACCAATGACCGCAACTTTGGAACCACTGGGTTTATCGGCGGATATTTCGGCATTTGCTTGATTCATAGCAGGATCGTTCATGGCAAAATCGGCTACGAATCTTTCTAATCTTCCGATAGCAACTGGCTCGCCCTTGATTCCTTTAACACATTGCCCTTCACATTGGTTTTCCTGAGGGCATACCCGGCCGCATATCGCCGGTAGGGCGTTTTGCTTAAACAAAGTATTGTAGGCTTCTTTAAAATCGCCGGTAGTGACTTTATGAATGAACTCAGGTATTGGAACACCCACCGGGCATCCGGAAACACATTTGGCGTTTTTACAATTTAAACAACGTTTCGCTTCAGCGATAGATTGTTCCGGATTATACCCGAGGGCAACTTCTGAAAAGTTTTTATTTCGAACCTGAGGGTCCTGTTCGGCCATTTTGACTTTTTCATTTGTTAAGTTTGGCATGGTTATTTGTTCTCCAATCCAATGAGGCAGTTGTGGGTTTCCTCATATTGCCGTTCATTTTTCTTATACATCGTTTGGCGGCGCATACACTCATCAAAGTCGACTTGAAAACCGTCAAAATCCGGACCATCAATACAGGCGAACTTGGTTTCCCCGCCAATTGTGACCCGGCAGCCGCCGCACATGCCGGTACCATCAATCATCACCGGATTCAAGGAAACCATGGTCGGAAGATTCAGTTTTTTGGTTTGCCCGACGACCGCCCGCATCATCGGTAAAGGCCCGATTGCAATTACTTTATCATAGTGTTTGGTTTGAGTTAGTTTTAAGAGGGCATCGACTACAGTACCTTTCATACCATAACTGCCATCATCAGTTGCCACTGTAAGTTCATGGACAAAAGCCTTAAATTCATTTTCCAGAATAACCAATTCAGCAGTACGACCACCTAAAATAACATCAACCTCAGTACCTTTACCCGCTAATTTTTTTAATTGAGGATAAAGTGGGGCAGCTCCGACGCCACCGCCGATACCCAAAACTTTATCCCATCTCTCTAATTCGGCGGGAACACCCAGGGGACCGGCAACATCCTGCAAAAAATCTCCTATGTTTTTGGTGCTGAGCTGTTTGGTTGAGTAACCTAATTCTTGATAAATGAGGGTTATGGTGTTTTTGGACCGGTTGAAATCGGCAATAGTGAGAGGAATTCTTTCGCCGTTCTCATCCACCCGGACAACCACAAATTGGCCAGGTTCACATTTGCGGGCGATAAAGGGAGCCTCAACTTCTATCAGCACAACAACTGAATTTAGCCTGCGTTTGGTTACTATTTTGTACATCTCTAAAGTCCTCCTCAAGAAAAAGGGCTGTCTGAAAAGCATCTTTCATGAGTCGCTGAACTATATATAACTTTATGGCAGTTGGAAGGGGAGTTATATATTGTCCATAGTCATGATTGAAGTTTTGTCGACAGCCGCTTTTTTATAATATTTTCCGATTAGAAGTTAATCGGATTTCCGTAATAAGCGCATTCTAGGACCTTTTTCAGTTCTACCTTGGTGCTTGGTCTCGGATTGCTTCCTGTGCAAGGATCGAGGGCAGCGTTTTCGGCGATAAAGTCGACGGTCTTTTTGAACAATTCCTTCGAAACTCCTTGTTCTTTAAGTGTAGCGGCAATATTCAATTTTCGGTTTAATTCGGAGACTGCATTAATCAGTGAATCCACCAATTGTTTATCGGTGGCGCCAGGTAAACCGACTCTCTTAGCGATTTGAGCATATTGTTTCAAACTGTTTTTAGAATTATAACGGATGACATATGGTAATAAAATTGCATTGCAGCAACCATGAGGAATCTCAAACTGAGCTCCGATTTTATGGGCCAAGCTATGGGTAATTCCAAGCAAGGCATTACTAAAGGCCATACCGGCCAAACACTGTGCGATATGCATTTCACCACGGGCTGCTTCCTCCCCGTTATAGGAATCAATTAAGTAGTCAAAACACATTGATATGGCTTCCAATGCCAAAGGATCCGAAAAATGTGAACGGGCTGAGGCTACATAAGCTTCAATTGCATGAGTTAAAGCATCCATGCCGGTATGAGCAACAAGTTTCGGCGGCATCGTCATTGGGATGCTGCTGTCCAGAATCGCAATATCCGGTGTAATTTCGAAGTCGGCCAAAGGATATTTAATTTTGGTCGAGTAATCGGTAATGACCGAAAAAGCGGTTACTTCGGTGGCAGTTCCACTAGTAGAGGGGATTGCCACAAAAATGGCCCTTTTTCGTAAAGCCGGCATTGAAAAGGGAGTTTTTATATCTTCAAAAGTTAAATTGGGATATTCATAAAATACCCACATTGCTTTAGCAGCATCAATTGGGGAGCCACCACCGATGGATACAATGACATCAGGCTGAAATTCCCGCATAGCCTTAGCTCCTGCCATTACCGTTTCTACCGAAGGATCTGGTTCGACCCCGGCAAAGGTTTTTACCTGCATACCGGCTTCTTTTAGGATTTCTTCTAAGCGGGCTAAAAAACCAAATTTTTGCATGGAAGTGCCGCCGGTAACGATCATCGCCCGCTTGTGGCCTTTGAGATTTCTTAATTCTTCCATTGCATTTTTCCCAAAATAAAGGTCGCGTGGGAGAGTAAATCGAGCCATTTGAACCACCTCACTAAATTTTGTTTAACTAGAATATATAATTTCTCATCTGTTGCTTTCCAATACCATTGAAAAGCTTTATGGTTTAAAAGCGCTTTATGCTTTAAAAGCGTTTTATGCTTTAATTATAGACTTTGTCAAAAAAATAACAATCTTTGTTAGAATGAGTTGCAAAGATTCGGAAGTGAAATACCGAAACAAAGAGTTAAAAAGCAAACAGGTAAAATTCAATCAAAACCATCTTTACAGTAATATATCGGTGTGTTATTCTAATGATGGAGTTAGTTATTTTTTTAACAAACTTTGTGAATTATGTAACATACTAATGAATGGAGGAAAGTCTTCCATGATAATAACGATTTGCATTGGCAGTGGCTGCCATGTCAAGGGTTCACGCCAGATTATTACAATTTTACAAGGTCTCATTCAAAAGTATCATCTTGATGCTCAAATAGAGCTAGAGGCCTGCTTTTGTCAGGAACGATGCAATGAAGGAGTTGTAATTAAAATTAATGATGTCATGGTAACCGGAGTATCTAAAGAAAACATTAATGAAATCTTTCACCAAAAAATTTTGGAGGAATTGGGCCATGAACACAATCACAACAAGTAAAGCACAATGCCGGGATTGTTATAAATGTATTCGCTATTGCCCAGTAAAGGCGATCGGCCTCAATAACGGTCAGGCATGGGTTGATAAAGAAAAATGCATATTATGCGGTCGCTGTATCGGCGCATGCCCCCAAAAGGCCAAAAGTATGGTTTCGGGGCTTCCGGCGCTCGATAGTTTTTTGGCAAATAGGGATTCTATCGTTTTTTCTGTCGCTCCTTCTTATTTGGCGGGTACGTCTTTGTCATCACCATGGAAATTGGTGGCTGCCATGAAAAGACTAGGGAGGGTAAGTGTTGAGGAAACAGCCCTGGGAGCAGAACTTATCGCTAATGAGTATAGCCGGATTTATCAGGGAGGAGAAAGAAAAACAATTATTACCAGTTGTTGCCCGGTGGTGGTTAATGTAATTGAAAAATATTATCCGAAATTAATTCCTTATTTATCCGGTTTTATATCACCAATGATTGCCCACGGCCGGGCCATTAAAGAAAAACAGGGCCAGAATACAAAAGTAATATTTGTCGGCCCCTGTTTTGCGAAGAAAGCTGAACCGGATTGGAACAGTCCGGAAAATCCTATTGACACCGTACTAACTTTTGAAGAATTGGTGCCTTGGCTCCGGCAAAAAGGAATTAAACCGGAAAATCTGCCAGATGAGCTGCCAGACTTTGCTTCAAAAACAGCGGCTATTTTTCCATTAAAGCAAGGGATTCTTAAGACAGCAGGTATCAAGGATGGGCTCGACTCGGAAATTATATCAATTTCTGGAATTGAAGAATGTTTGGATGCTTTTAAAGATTTGGAAAAGGGTTTCATTGCACCGAAATTCATCGAAGCTCTGGCCTGCAAAGGTGGATGCATCGGTGGGCCCGCTATAGGGAATGACTTGGGGATTCAGGCCCGGCGCCAACGTTTGTTTTATTTTTCCCAAACAACGAGACAACAGGGCCAATCCCTTAAGGTTAGCGACAGCGGACTTTGCAGAACTCATTTTCCAATTTCCCAAAAGGCTACCATACCGAGTGAATCGGAAATTCGTGAAGTCTTAAAACTTACTGGGAAAAATGGTCCGGAGGATGAGACAAATTGTGGCGGGTGCGGTTATTCTAGCTGCCGGGAAAAGGCAATCGCAGTAATCCAAGGAATGGCTGAACCTGAAATGTGTATTCCGTATATGAAAGAAAAAGCTGAATCTTTTTCAAATGCGGTCATCGACACCACTTTTAATGCAGTTATTGTGGTCAATCAAGAGATGATCATCCAGGAATTTAACCCGGCGGCCAATCGGATGTTTAACCGAAAAAATATTTCGCCCAAAGGAGAACATTTGAGTACTTTTATTGACCCTAGCGATTTTGCCAAGGTCTGGGAAGATCAAGACTTTCTAGTCGATCATCTTAAGCCTTACGAACAATATGGACTGGTGACCCGGCAAATTATTTATCCTTTATTAAAGTATGGAGTGGTAATTGGTATCATTACGGATATTACGGCTGAGGAAGAACGAAAGAAAAAACACGATAATATGCGTCAGGAAGCGTTGACCAGGGCCTCAAAGGTGATCCGGGAACAAATGCGGGTTGTGCAGAATGTAGCCGGGCTTTTGGGAGAGAGTACCGCTGAAACCAAGGCTACACTCTTGGAACTGATTGCAATCATGGATGAAAGTGAGGCATCCAGTGATGAAATTTGATGTTGGAATTTCCGGGATTGCGAAGTACCGTGAAGAAGTAACCGGAGATACCCCTGAAGTCATCAAAAGCAAAGATTCAATTACGATAATACTTTCAGATGGATTGGGCAGCGGGATTAAAGCAAGTATTTTATCGATTCTTACAACAAAAATAGCGGCCGGCTTAATACGGCGGAATATTGGGCTGGAACAGGTTTTTGCCACAATAGCCGATACTTTACCGACTTGTAAGGTGCGAAACCTGGCCTATGCTACTTTATCGATCTTGAAGATTCAAGATAACGGCCAGGCTCATTTGATCGAATATGACAACCCGGGGCTCATTGTATTAAGTAATGGCAATCTGCGCGAAATTGAACGCCGGAAGAGAAATATCGCCGGTAAAGATGTTAATGAAGCCTATTTTAAGGTTGGAATTGGTGATGTGTTGTTACTAAACAGTGACGGGGTCATTAATGCCGGCGTCGGCGGTATTTTTAAACTGGGCCTCGGCGAGGCTGGATTGATCGATAACTTAAAATCAAGATCCTTACTTGGAGAAGAGGCGGAAGACATCGCCGGTAAAATAGCAGAGTTGGCAGAATGCTGTTATCTGTGTAAGCCTTGCGATGACTCAACCGCGATTGTAATCAAGGCCCGTCCCAAAAAATATGCCTCTATATTTACCGGGCCACCCAGGGACCAAAATCAAGATGCTTCGATTGTGCAGAGATTTTTGGCTAGCGACAGCCTAAAAATTATTTGTGGTGGTGCTTCGGGGAATTTGGTGGCGCGAATGACCGGGAAAAAGTTGCAAACCAGTTTACAATATGAAGATCCAAGCGTACCTCCAATCGCCACTATCGAAGGTGTTGATCTGGTGACCGAAGGGGTATTGACTTTAAATAAATGTTTGGAAAAACTTGAAGATTATCGCGTAACGAAGCAAATCAGTAAAGGTTCCGATGGTGCAACCCTCCTTGCCAAGGCATTGCTGAAAGTCGATGAAATTGTTTTTCTGATGGGCACGGCGTTCAATCCGGCCCATGAAGAAATTATGCGATCTTTGCAACTAAAAAGCCGTTTTGAAGCAGTGCAAAGCATTGGGAATATCCTTTCGGAACTGGGGAAAGAAACATCCCTGGAGGTGTTTTAAAGTGGCTCAAAGCCCAAAAATTTCGGTTGAAATCTGTGTTGGAACAACTTGCTGTCTAATGGGTTGCTCGGAGATTATTGAATATTTGGAAGGCTTACCGAAATCACTGAGAAATCAAATCGAAATTGGTTTCATATCATGTTTCAATCATTGCAATCAAGGTCCAAAAGTCAAGGTGGACGGAGTCATGCTGGAAAAGGCCACACCCGATCAAGTGCTGGAATTAATTGAAGCGGGGCTGGTGAAGGAGGAATAAATAGTGGGCGTTATCATATCGGAAGTTACCAAAATTAAGCGCAAAATGATGATGGAATTCGCGAAACTCGCCCTGCAGAATCGCTTACTTTCTGAGATAGATTTTCTACCGAAAAAGTTAACCAAAGAAGGCTTTACCAATTATCGCTGCTGCGAATATAAAGAACGAGCCGTGTTATCCGAACGTATTAAATTGCTTCTAGGTGTCATTTTGGCGGAGCATAAAGATCAACGGCTTTCTGAAGTCCTTCGGTCTGTGATCGAAAATCCGTCCATTTATGAGAGAACTTCTGCTAATTTAATCAATGTCATTGAGGAATCCTGCGATCGTTGCCCCATTGAAAAAATAGTGGTTACTGATGCCTGCCGGAATTGTGTAGCCCATCATTGCTTGAATTCATGCCCGAAAAAGGCTATTGAATTTGTTGGTAATCGGGCTTATATTAATAAAGAACGTTGCGTTG
>JAEZKW010000308.1 GCA_023415375.1 Bacillota bacterium | reverse complement strand
TTTTTAATATGGTGATATCTGCGATTTTATGGGATTATGACGGAACCTTAGTTAATAGTACCAAAAAAAATATGGCGGTGACGGTTGAAATTTTAAAGGAATTTATTCCTGATATTCAACAAAAATTGCCGGCCGTCTTAACCTATGCCGAGGAATACCGCAGGGCTAATTACAAGTACAAGGACTGGCGGGAGATGTATCGGGAGTGTTATAACTTATCGGAAAGCCAGATCGATCAGGCCGGCGATTTATGGAGCGCGTTTCAGTTAAAAAACCAATTAACACCCGAGATATTCCCCGGTCTTGGTGATCTTATCAAAGCACTTAGAGATGTTAAATATGGCATCTGTTCCCGAAATTGTGCGATTTCAATCCGGAAAGCACTGAATGAACTTGGAATATCGTCGTATTTCAAAGCGATTATCGGATACGAAGAAGTACCTTGGGCAGAGCAAAAGCCAAACCCGGCGGGCTTTTTACAATGCCTGAAAGTATTAGATGTGAACTTGAATAATGCAACCATCATTTATATCGGTGATCACCATGAGGATGTGGCTTTTGGCAAAAATGCCGAAACTTTATTGAATAATAAAGGCTATCAAGTTGAAGTAAAATGTATTGCAGTTGATTATAGCGGTTCTAAGCCTTCTGATTGGATATTAAGGCCAGATTTCGTAGCCTCCTCGGCAGAGGATATTCAGTCAATCATTGATGATTTTAGACTTAAATGAGATTATGAAGTCCACCGTACTACCTGTCCGGTGAGTTGCTTTCCCCGTTTACCGTTATCCAAAACTAACGTTCCGTTAATGAATACATAACTGATTCCTTCCGGATAGCGGCATGGATCTTCAAATGTTCCCGTATCGGTAATCGTCTCAGGATTAAAGATTACCAAATCCGCCCGGTTTCCTTCTTTAATAACCCCACGATCATTTAAATGGAAAGCTTCTGCCGTTTTTCCGGTCATTTTATGAATGGCCTCTTCCATTGTCAATGCTCTTAAAGTACGGACATAACGACCTAAAACCCGGGGGAAAGCCCCATATATTCGAGGATGAGGCTTTTCGCTTGGTAGCCCATCCGTGCAAAGACCGGCTTCCGGACGTTTCAAAAATCGAATTAAATTCTCTTCACTGCTATGATAATCAATCATACCCACCTTTAGCTCTTCCGCAAGCAGCAAATCGAAAACGATTTCCAGCGGATCTAAGTTTTTAGCTGCGGCAATCTTGGAAAGGCTCTTACCGATGCAATCCTGATTACGTTTGGTTTTGAGTGAAGTTATAAAAATTCCATCAAAACCGGCAAAACTTATTACGTTATCCCAACCCGGAAGGCCCTTCCGGATATCATGTGCCATGTCCTGCCGCATCTTCTCGTCTTTTAACAGTTCAAGGGTTGCAGCGGTTCCTCCTTCCAGAGCCCATGGCGGCAAAGCCACGCTTAAAGTAGTGCTTCCGGCGATATAAGGATAGATATCATAGGAAACCTCAATCCCTTCTTCTCGCGCCCTATCGATCAAGGCTTCCATCTGTTCCGCCTTTGACCAGTTTACTTTACCGCAAACTTTAAAATGGGAAAAATGAACCTTAACACCGCTTTCCCTGGCAATCCCAATGACTTCCTGCATCGAATCAAGAATATCATCCGATTCACTACGCTGGTGAACGACAAATACCTTCCCAAATTCGGCCACAACTTTGCAAAGAGCGATTAATTCCCCGGTACATGCATAACTACAAGGCGGATAAATCAAACCTGCTGATAAACCTACAGCTCCGGCTTGTAAATCCCGTTTAAGGATATCCTTCATTTTCTCAATCTCACTCGAACTAGGATTACGGCTATTTTCTCCAAGGACCTCCATCCGGATATTTCCGTAGGGAACCAAGGTCATCAAATTAGGTCCGATTCCTTTTCCTTCAACGAGCTTGTAGAAATCTTCCACCGTTCGCCAGTTCCAAATTACGCCTTCGTAGTCCCCGGTAATCCGGGCTAAATTTTCCTGAAAAGAGCGATAATCTTTACCAACCGGAAACGGTCCAATACCGTCTTGTCCGATGATTTCTGTGGTAATACCCTGCCGGACTTTAGGTTCCAAATAGGGATCCACAAAAGCCTCAAGATCGGAATGACTATGGGAATCGATAAATCCAGGTGCAACGATCTGCCCTGCGGCAGAGATTACCTTTTCACATTCTTCTTCCGACATGGTACCAACAACACGGGCAATCCGCCCCTCATGGATGAGTATGTCACCAAAAAAGCCGGGTTTTCCGGTTCCGTCTACAATGAACCCGTCTTTAATTAAAGTCTTCATTTTCTATGCCTTCTCATTGCAATTTCTAAGATGGATTCAATTTTTAATTCGATATCTTCATTTGTATACCTGCTTAATGTGCTCATTGGACTGCTTTTAGTTGTTTATTAAAAAAATTCTCAATCAGACAAATATACCCTTCATATGCTCCTCTTAACTGTTCCAGTTTCACATATTCATCAGTAATATGAGCCACTTCTATTGCTTGTTTAGCAGAATCCGGCAAGCTGTGCAATACGCACCACTTGCCGGATCAAGGTTCATTATTATAGATTTTCTTATTTCTTTTTACTTGCCAGATTAATTTTACCGGCTACAATCGCTTTCCATGCTTTATCAACCGCGTCCTTCATCTGCTGGGTTGCTAACGGGGAATAAGTGACTTCGACAATTTCCTCTTTCAAGCCGACCGTGTTAACAACCGGTTTAAGTTTTCCCTTTAAAAATTGGCCGACCACAAAAAGATAAAGCTGGTCGTATTTGTAAACTACGCTGCCGGGAATAATATTGGGAGCGGCATCGTTTTGATCACTGGCAAAACCGATGAATTTAGCATTAGCTTCTTTAGCGGCCATTAAAGTTCCGAGTCCAGCCTGGTTGGCATAAGCAAAAAGGACATCAGCCCCATTTTCCAACATCGACTGACCAATTTCTTTACCTTTGCTCACATCAGACCAAGAATTTGCATAGCTGATGATCGCCTTTTTAAAATTGGGATTAACGCTCTTAGCTCCTGCTTCCATCGCATTTAAAGTATCGACCATGATCGGATTGGGGAATCCACCCATTTCACCGATAATTCCGGTCTTAGTGGAAAGACCGGCCATAATTCCGGCCAAATAACCGCCTTCCCACTCGCGGATGGTGACTCCGGTCAGATTGGGAGCAATACCTTTGGCGCCGTTAATGATTAAAAAACGAGTATTGTGATATAACGGCGCGATTTTAGCGGCTGCGTCATCAAATTGAGTTCCGGCAGCAATGACCAGATCATATTTTCTTTGACCATAGTTTCTGAAAGTCGATTCGAAATCGGACTGTTGAACATTCTCGACATATTCGATATTCATTCCCAATTTCTTATTACAGGCCAAAAGTCCGCTGTAGTTGGTTGCATTCCAGCTCTGATCATTGATTGGGCCCGGTAAAATCAAAACCGCTTTGTAGCTAGTGGCATTTTTAGCCTGAACACCGAGAGACAAGAATAACGAGAGAGCAAGTAACAGTAAAATGATCTTGTTGCGTTTCAAGGTAAACCCTCCATAATTAAATTTTTTAATTTCCATAGCAACCGAAAATTGGTGTTATTGGATTTTTTGTTTGAAAAATCAATCACCTCCTCAGCTCCATTTAGCATTCCACCAAAAAGTGCGCGCGCACGAAACTGGTTCTATTATTCCTTTTGATATGGTGTCCCCAAAGAAGCGGGTGAAATGGACTTTCTGCTAAATACCAACGTTGCGAAGATGGTTATGATATAAGGTATCATCAACGAAAATTCATAAGGTATCACCTGGATTCCCGAGGTTAAAAAGCGGGTGGAAAGTGCATCGGCAATCCCGAAAATCAGAGTGGCGAGTAGGATTCCCAGTGGGTTCCAGCAACCAAAGATCACTGCGGCAAATGCAATGAACCCCCTACCGCTAATAATATTATTGGCAAAAATATTCAAATGGGCCATGGAATAAAAGGCCCCGCTCAGACCAGCCGTAGCTCCGCCAATGATCATTCCAGTATACCGGATGTGGGTCACATTTAGGCCGGCAGTATCCACAACCTCAGGTTTCTCTCCTGCGGAACGAAGTGTTAAGCCGAAAGAAGTTTTATAGAGAATGAAATAAGCGGCCGGAACCATCAGAAATGCAATATAGACAATCATATTATGCTGAAAAAAGATTTTCCCCAGCACCGGAAGATTGCCGAGCACCGGCAGGGAAAACTTTGGGAAAGACTTGATCGTCACCGGTAATAAGGGAACTCCGAAAATGACCCGGTAGAGATACATCGTTAAACCGGATAATAGAATGTTAATGGCGATACCGCTGACGACCTGGTTCACCTTCATGGTAATGGCTAATATGCCGTTTAAAAGGCCGAAAAGCGCACCAA
Organism: Bacillota bacterium; assembly: GCA_023415375.1. Taxonomy (GTDB): domain Bacteria; phylum Bacillota; class UBA4882; order UBA8346; family UBA8346; genus UBA8346. Next base: position 5,388 of record JAEZKW010000308.1, on the reverse strand, counting down.
TCAAAACCGCGCCGACCAATCCAAGCCATAGATTGCCAGTAAAATAAGTTGTCACAAAACCGCCCCAAGCACCAGCCAGCATCATGCCTTCCATTCCAATATTCAATACACCGGTCCGTTCAGCATATAATTCACCCAAGGCCGCAATCAGCAGGGGACCCGCCAGCTCCACCCCGGCAGCCAACAAATTTTCAATAAACATTTATAAAGCCCCCTTTAACTGCCGAATCCTTTGATACGTATGAATCCAATTCTGGATGTAATAGGAAATCAAAACGAAAATTACTACAAAACCTTGAATCATATCAATAGCATTTTGGGGTACTTGGGAAGTTTGACTGATTAGGTTGGCCCCTACTTGGAGAAAACCGAAAAACAATGAACCTATCACAATTCCTAAAGGGTTCGCGTTAGCCAATAAGGCGATAACTGTACCGACCGTACCTACATTAGGCGAAAAACCCTGAATCAGGATGTGCTGAACACCGTTTATTTCTCCAAACCCCGCAATTCCGGCGAAGATCCCACTAAAGACCATAGCCAGAATCAAGGCTCTTTTGGTATTAATTCCTGCATATTCGGCGGCGCGTTGATTCAAACCCACCGCACGAATTTGAAATCCAATACTGGTCCGGGTAATAATAAAATAAAAGATAACGGCACAAAGTAGCGCCACTACAAGACCGAAATGCAAACGGGTATCTGCAATCAAGAGTGGTAATTGGGCGTTACCCGGAATGGGATCCGTTTGCGGATAAGCTCCGGCTTTCTCTTTCAATGGCCCATTCACGACATAATTGGTAAGGCTAAAGGCTACATAATTCAGCATGATGGTCGTAATGATTTCATTGGCATTAAAACGGGCCTTTAGATATCCGGCCAACCCGCTAAATAATCCGCCCATGATAACGGAGGCGATTAAAGCTAATGGTAACACCAGCCAGGGACTTAAAAAGCCCAATTTCAAAGAAACAACGACTGCCCCAAGGGCCCCCAGATAAAACTGCCCATCGGCGCCAATATTAAACAGTCCAGCTTTAAAAGCAAAAGCAAAAGAAAGTCCGGTTAACAAAAGGGGAATGGCTTTTACCAACATTTCAGCCAGATTATATGGATCGCCGAAAGAAGCGACTATCATCCGCTGATAAACTACGAGGGGATTAATTTTTAACAGCAGCAGCATCAACCCCCCGGCCAAAAAGGCCAGCAGGACCGATACTACAGGACAGATGATATTTAAAATTTGGTAGCCGTTGTTTGTTGATTGTTTACTAAAAATTGCTTTGATTTTTGTTCCCACAATTATCATGATGCCCCTTTCACAATGTGGTGGTGGCCCTATCGACTCCGGCCATCAATAAGCCCACTTCTTCAATTGAAGTCTCTGCGACATTAAGGAATTTTAAAATTTTGCCCCGGTATATGACACCGATCCGATCCGAGAGATTAAAAATCTCCGATAACTCAGTAGAAAGTAGTAAAACCGATTTACCGGCTAAGCGGGCTTCCAGCAATAATTTATGCACATAATTGATGGCGCCGATATCCAGCCCCCGGGTCGGTTGAAAAGTGATGATCAACTTGGGATCCAAAGACATTTCACGGGCTACGACAACCTTTTGTTGATGGCCGCCGGAAAGGTTCCTTGCCAATGTTTCCTCGTCCGGTGTTTTGATATTAAAGAGGTTAATTAGATGGTCGGCATTTTCAACAGTACGTTTCCGGTTCAAGACTCCACTAGTGAAGAAAGAGCCATGATCATAACTTTTCAGCAGCAAGTTTTCCCGGATAGACATCCCCAAGATTAAGCCCTCGTTTTGCCGGTCGGCCGGAATATAACTGATTTTTTGACGTATCATTTCATGAGCCGACTGGTTGGTAATTTCCTGATCATTTAGGTAGATATGACCTTTTTCAATTTTCTGCAACCCTGCTAAGGTAGCAGCCAATTCGTCTTGACCATTGCCGCTAACGCCGGCGATCCCTAAGATTTCTCCTTTCATTAACTCAAGTGTCAACCCGTCGAGCACCGGACTTCCGTTACTATCCCGCAATGTCACATCTTTCATCCGCAAAAGTGGCTTTGGGGGTTCGCTACTCCGGCTCGGACCGGATTCCCTATGAATATGTAAATCGATTTCCCGGCCCACCATCATTTGGGCCAATTCTGCTTCGTTGGTTTTTTCCTTGGCGAGGGAACGGATGTACTTCCCATCCCGCAAAACAATGACCCGATCGGCGATTCCCATGACCTCATTTAATTTATGGGTAATTAATACCACAGCATTGCCGGAATCCACAAATCTTTTTAATAATTTAAACAAATCCTCTGTTTCTTGGGGGGTTAACACCGCCGTCGGTTCATCCATGATTAATAAGCGAGCTCCACGATAAATAGCTTTAAGGATCTCAACCCGCTGTTGCACGCCGACGGGAAGCTCTTTCACCTTACGGTAGGGGTCAATCTCAAAACCAAGATCTTCCGCTAATCGCGCCACTTTCTCGGCAGCCTTTTTGAGATGGAGAATCCCTCGATGCTCTTCCATTCCCAATATGATGTTTTCAACAACTGAGTGAGTGGGGATTAGCATAAAATGTTGGTGAACCATGCCGATTCCCTTTTGAATGGCCTCTTTGGGGGAAGAAATGCCTACCTCTGCGCCGTCAATGAAAACCTGTCCGGCATCCGGTGTGTAAAGCCCATACAGCATATTCATCAATGTGGTTTTACCGGCGCCGTTCTCCCCTAGAATGGCAAGGATCTCACCGTGCCGGATATCGATATGAATGTCATCATTAGCCTTTACATTTGTAAAGAATTTGGTAATTCCTTTCATTTCCACAAAAGGAGCGGTATTTTCAAGCATTATGATGCCTCCCACGAATTGCTTGTTCTTGTATATTTTATTCTGTTTGAATTTTATTATATTACATGGAAGCTTTATGTAATGTTTATTATTATTGTATCATCAAGATTGTTTTCCTTCAAGGCTTGTAATGAAATATTTACTATTTTAGCTGGCTCTTTAAATGGAATGGTTTCAGTGAAGCCGTTAGTGATAGATTACGAACGATTAATAAGGATGAAATAAGTTTTTTGAGGTTAAGATAATTTACTAATAAATTACACAAGAATATTAGAACAAACAGGCAAAAAAATAAACCCCAGTTTTCCAGGGTTTATTTACTTAATCTTATTCGACTAAAATTCGAACCGATTTTTCTCCCAAAGACTGCGAGTACACTGTAACATCAACTATACCCTTCTCATTCAGGGTTTCCATCCAAAATGCAATGGCACCCCCTTTGACTACCAGTTGCCCAGGCCCTAAAAGTCGCGCCGGTCCTTTTACACCCACTTGAATTATTTCATCTAGAAAAGGAAGCAGGTTCCGACATTGGTCCAATATCTTGACTACAACCCGAGTCGCATCCTTCTGAGAAGCCTCTAGTACCAAATCATCGGCAGCTACAAACAGTTCCGTTGGAACCGGATCCTTGCAAAGGCGACGTTCTATAATGAGTTTATCTTGATAATATCCCCTGAAAACAGCATCCTCCCATACCATTCCCCATGAACCCACCTCTTCGGGTTTGATGACGGAATAATCGATAATTACCGGTGGATAAGGGATACCAGCGTATTCTTCCTTACAAGGCCTTACTCTGTGTTTAATTTGCTGCTGTCCAAATTGGAACTCAATATATTCACAATTGGTGAAGATAAGCAGGGGAATAATACCGCATTCATCTTTTTCTCCTCTGGCCCAAAAAGTCACGGGTTCCAAGACCGGCTCAATTGCAGGTGAAATCTGTGACTTATAAACGAATGCCGCAAATTTCGGCAATCGGAACATGTCCATGACCCCATGGTAACAGATTCGATCCCCTGAACCGAAATCTTTATGCGTATTATAGTCAAAAGCGCACCAGCCTATAGCTCCCGATATACTGGGATCGGAGTAGGCTGCATTTAAAACCCGCAAATGACGCAATGAATGCTCAATTTGTCTTTCTTCTTGATCAAAACGTTTGGTAGGGTACATATGTCCATTAAACTCCGTTATCAAATAAGGGACTGGATAATCAAGTCCAGTGACCTCTTTTTGATATTTCAAAGGTTTCTTAATACCATTATGATTAAAGTCATTAAAGGTATATACGTCCTCCAAAAGATGACTACAATTGATATATCTAACACCGCCGGTTTGCCTTGACTCATCCAAACTATGGGCGATTTGATTGGTATCGGTATAAAACTCATCGTAATCCTGTGATTCATTAATCCGAACTCCCCAGATAACAATGGAGGGATGATTCCAATCCCTGGTAATCATCTCACGAACATTTTCCTTGGCCACTGCCTGCCACTCTTGATTGCCTACATGTTGCCAGCCGGGAATTTCGTCGAATATCAAAAGCCCCAGTTCATCACATTTATTCAAGAAATGCCGGGATTGGGGATAATGGGAGGTACGGACTATATTCACATGCAGATCACGCTTTAAAATTTCGGCATCCTTTTCTTGTACCCGTCGGGGCGCGGCATATCCAACATACGGGTATGATTGGTGCCGGTTTAAACCCATCAACTTCAAAGGTCTGCCATTTAAATAAAAACCATGGGCTGTAAATTCGGCCTTGCGAAATCCAAATGTACTTTCGTATCGGTCTGAATATTCTCCGATGCTTAACACGACCGTCATCTCGTACAAAAATGGATTGTCAATATCCCAAAGTTTTACATCTTTTAACCCGTCTATGGTGAATTCGTACACGCCAGCAGGGTTATTCAATGAAATTTCAATGATCTTATTACATATTTTCGAATCCGATTTCTCATTAATTGTGAATTCAAACTTACCGTTTTCCGTTAGCGGCGAACCCTGATGTAAAAAAACCTTTACTTTTACACTTTTTTCGATTTCAAGTACATGGTGGGTGTCAATTTTTACATTTTGAATAAATACCGGATCATAGATACCCAAACTGACTTCCCGATATATACCGCCATAGGTTAAATAATCGATTTGACCGCCAAAGGGAGGTATATCCGGTAACTCGGACGAATCAACCACCACCGTTAACATATTGACTTCTTGATTGAAGTTAACAGCCTCATCAATTCTGATATCAAAGGGAGTATATCCTCCTTTATGTTCTCCAAGAAACGAACCGTTCAGATATACTTTGGCATAAGCCATGACCCCTTCGAAATGGACAAATATCAATTTACCTTTATATTCTTTTGAAAGAATTATCGGATATTTGTAACATGATTCAAATTGATAAGTACGTTCATCAAAATAGTTATAAGGCAATTCCACATTGGTATGAGGCAAGTTTACCTTTTCAAAATCCTGAAGGTTATCCTGGCGCTCCAAACCG
>JAEZKW010000224.1 GCA_023415375.1 Bacillota bacterium | reverse complement strand
AAGACCAGGGCGAGCGGTTATGTTTCGAATCAGGAAGTCTTAAACAGTTGGGTCGATCACGGTTATTACAACGTCCTGGTCCGTTTAACGATAAAAAGAGCTGCTATCAAGCAGAGCGTTGATGCCTATAAATTAACTTTAATAAAGGCCGGAAAGCCACGACTGATGATAGTAATTCCCGATTTGAACCTGGTCGCCAAAATGACTCAATCTATGCAAGATGCCGGTTTTCCTGTGGTTGCTCCGGAACGTATTGTAGATCTTCAAAAATCAGGCGGAGCCCAAGTTTGGAACGAAGATCAAAAAACCCTTTCCAAACTTGCTGTAAACTATCAGGCGGAGATCCTTATCATCGGTAGCATCCGGCAAGAACCTGCCGGTGAAACCCAGGGTCTCTTTACCGATCGGGCTTATTTAAGTGTACGGGCGGTTCGTGCTGATACTGGACAGGCTATGGTTGCCCAGACATTTACTTCCCGTGGTGTTGCTCTGAGCGATAGTTTGGCATTTCAAAAAGCCTTAAATGATGCAACCGATCAGGCTGTCGATTTTCTAAAAGAGCAGCTCGGGAAGAAGTTAATTGACAGCGAGCGAAACTTGCAAATCACCGTGGATGGCATTCATTATTCTGATTTGCAACAATTGCAACGTCATTTAAAAGCCACCCCCAATGTGGAAAATGTATTTTTAAGAAACTTTAACAACGGCAACGCGGAGTTGGATGTTGACACCGGACTCCTGGCGGATCAATTGGCCGATCTCATCTCCAGCTGGCAAGAATTAAATATGGAGGTTGTCAATCTTACCGGAAGCAAAATAGTACTTCACCATAAGTAGGGTTTTACAAAACCCTAATAATGTAATTTCAAAGGAGGAATGCCTGGAAAACAGATTTTGATAAGTAAATAACTATCTTTTTGATAAATCAAGGAGGTTCGGAAGTTACTATGAAAACACGGATTTTAACTTTAGGATTAGCCATTGTTTTATGTTTCGCAAGTGTTACTGTCTTCGGATATCCCGGCATGTTGGAAGAAAATGTTGCTACGAATAAAGGACAAATCAGCTGGGAAAAAGGCGTTATTACAGTTATCGGCCGTGGTGCGGCCAAAGCTGATGCCAATTCGGCTGTGGCACCAATATTAGCTGAAAGAGCAGCTGTTGCCGTCGCCCAACGGAACGCATTAGAAGTCGTTGAAGGCGTTCGGGTTCATTCAAATACCTTTGTAAAAGATATGGAATTGGAAAATGATATCATACGAACCGAAGTTACAGGCATGCTCAAAGGCGCACAACTGGGTTCATCGACCTATTCGGGAGGGGTCTGTACCGTCACCTTATTAGTTCCGGTCGGTTCTTTAACATCATTAATCCTCGATCAGATGAAACAAAGCCCATCATTATCTTCACTGGTAACACCTCCAGCCATTGCGCCGGATATTACTCCAGATAATGATACAGCTTCTAATAACGCTGCTTCCACCGTCTACACCGGCTTAATTATTGATGCCCGTAATTATAGCGTCAAAGGGGCCATTGCTCCCCAAGTGTTCGAAGCTGATACCAATTTGTTAATTTATGGTCCAAGCATGGTAAGAGTTGATAAATCAATCGTTGTTTATTCCCGTTCAATTGAAAAAGTGAAAGAAGATAACGTTGAGCGTCTTGGAAATAATCCGTTGGTTGTAAAAGCGGTCGGCGCTATTAAAGTGAAAGGTGAGGCCACCGACGTCATTATTAGCAGCGAGGATTCTAAAATCTTCCGTCAGTCTAAAAATCGCGATGATATTTGTGCCAATGCTGCGGTCGCTATTATCATTAACTGATATTTCAAGAATTAAGGAGGTTTCATCATGAAATGTTTTAAATCATTTAAAATTGGTTTATTAATATTGATAGTGATTTCACTTTTGCTGACTTCCGCCCCCATCTTTGCATCCAAGGGTAAAGCGCAGCAATTTTATGATAAGGCTGAAACCTACGCTTCGGAAGGCCGCTGGGATTTGGCAGCCGATGCTTATGGTCAAGCCGCCAAAGAATATCCAAAATACAAGGATGTTCAAGACAAATTAGCAACTGCCAAAGTACAAGCCTGTTCTATGTTAGTGCAAATGGGCGATGATTCCAAATCCAAAGAAAAATACGAAGAGGCTTTAGCATTATACAAAAAAGCCCTTTTTTACAATCCCACTTCGGTGGAAGCTAAATCCCGTTTGGGCAACCTCTCCCAAGATATGGTTTCCCGTTATTATAACCTGGGCCGTACTTATGAAAGTGAAAACCAATTGGAATCCGCTTTGACGGCTTACGAAAAAGCTTATACATACAGCCCGGGTTACCAGGATTTAGCAGATCGTTATACCAAGATTAAAGCCAAATTGCAAGGAAATATTCCCCTGCGGGCCGTGTTGTTTTTCGTAAACCGTAGTTCGCAACTGGGAATAGAAACCCCTCTCATTCAGTCTTTGCAAGCGGAATTGGTTTCAAAGTCAGCTTCCGGTAAATTTGCAATGGTCGATTATAAAAAAGTACAGGAAGTCATCAATGAACAAGCCAAAGGCCTTAGTGACAGTCTTAACGACGGCTTGGCCATGGACCTGGGACGGATCCTCGGTGCTGGTCAAGTTGTCGTAGGTGAAATTGTCTCGGAAGGAAGCAAATCCAATAAATTCAAAATCACGGCCCGGGTCTTAAAAGTTCCTGGGGGAGAAGTTATTAAAGAAATTAAACTTTCTGAGGGTTTTAACGGTAAAGAAATGGCCGATTTCCAAAACCAAATCCCCGAACTTGCCAAAGATCTTGCCGATAAGATCACTAAAGAGGGTTGGTTTTAATTCAACGAATGCATGTTTTTAGAGCACGCGTACACGCGCGGTTACGGAGGTTACATAAAGTGAAGCGGAAGATTTTGATTAGCTTGGTCCTTCTAGTCATCGTTATGAGTTTGGCAAACCCTATCTTCGGCGTGAGACAGTTCTATCGGGTTGCTGTCCTGCCCTTTGACGACCGCTCGATTACCAACCGCTGGTGGGGCAATGAATTCGAAGTAGGTCAAGAAGTATCCAGTGAATTAGTGACCGCTTTACTAAATACCCAGCAATTCCGCATTATTGAACGGGAACAGGTCGACCGGATTTTAAATGAACAAAAATTTTCGAACACAATGGGAGATCCCCAAACTGTTATTGAATTTGGAAAAATTCTCGGTGCTAAATACTTAATTATGGGGCATGTTACCGAATTTGCCTTTGACCACAATCAGGGAGCAGCTATTTTAGGGCCGCGAAATCTCGGTTTTGGCATAAAATCCAATACTGCCCGGGTGGCTATTGACGCCAGAATGGTTGATACCACGACGGCCGAAATTTTTTGCGCTGTTACCGGGGTCGGTGAAAAAGTTCGCAGAAATTTAGGAATCGCCACTGGGAATGGGGCCATGCTGTTTGGTGGAGGCAATTTTTCCAAATCGGATCTTGGCGAAGCTATGCGGGAAGCAGTCAACTCAGCCGCAAATCAATTTGCCGAAAAAGTGCAGCAAACTGATATCGACAAACCCTTAGTGGGGTTAGTGGCTTATTCATCCCCGACAACAGTCATTATCAATATCGGTAACACCAGTGGTGTTGAACCCGGAATGACTTTTAGCGTGGAACACGTCGTTCAAACGGTTAGGGATCCCGTTACCAAAGAAATTATTGACGAAGTTAGTGATGAAGTGGCTTTGCTTACTGTAACCCAAGTAAAGGAAAAAGCTTCCGTATGCCAAATCATTTCCCAAAGGGGAGATATTTCCGTCAACGATAAAGTTCAATCGAGAACCGAGGCGAAATATAACGATTCACCGGGAGCAGTTTCAAAACAATCTCCAGCACGAACGACCGCTCCACCTCCTACTCCAATGCCAACTCCAAAATCGGATTCGACCAATGATTCCGATTGGCCCTGACAAAATAATTATTGGCGCTGTTTTCAATAATGGTTGATCCTAGAGGTCCATTTTTATTCCCGCAGAGGTGTCGGCACCAAAGGTGCCGCTGGCGCAAAGTTTTAAAATCAATAATTATTAATAGAACTGAAAATACAAAAACCCTATTTATTCTCTGCGTCTCCGCGCCTCTACGGGAGAATTCAACCAATTAAGAAAAGCCTTCAAGGCTTTTTTTATTTCTGTCTTATCAGCACTTAAAAAAGTATTTCATAATGGAAATGGGGATATACTTAAAAAATATCAATCAAAAATAAAACACGATGGGGTCCTATGTTAAGTTTTTCTTGGAATAATAGTACATTGTCGATTCCTATCCCGAGGACTGCAAACCTTACTTTACTCGAACCATCCTACCCTAAACCCCTGGATATCGGTGAGCAAAATAGGCTGATCCAAGAAGACATGGAAAAATTCAAACTTGAACTTAAAAAAGCCAAACAAATTGTGCTCATTTTGGAAGATCCATCCCGGGTAAGTAAAACCAAAGATCTGGTCAATGCTTTTTGCAAGAACATTCAGGAGTTGAGGGGTAATCTTACCGGATTTGAAATCATCATCGCTTCCGGGGCTCATTTTCGAATCCAGCCCAATGATTTATTAAAAAAAATAGGCCTTAATGACTGGCCCTTTTCTATCCATAACTGTAATGATACTGCGAATTTGATGTCATTGAAATCAAGCCGCTTAGGAGTTCCATTCCTCTTCAATAAAAAAGTAGTCCAAGCTGACTTGCGTTTTACCGTTTCAACGATGAATATTCACCCTTTGGTTGGTCTCTCAGGCGGCGGTAAAATCCTTTTGCCCGGGGTGGCTGGGTTACAAACGATTGAAGCCTTTCACAGCCTCCCAGCAGGGAATCCGGGCGCTCAAGTTTCACCGATGCGGGAATTAATTAACGAAGTCATAAAAGTTCTGCCCATTCATCATAGTTGGCACTTGCTCTCCGATTCCAATGGTGACATTGTCAAAATAACCAATGGCAAAATTAATGAATCTTTTCACCAATCAGCAAAAGAACTTTGTAAACTAGTGACTGTGGACAAACCTGGCCACTTGGCAGACCTGCTTTTCTTAGGTTGTTGTCCCTTTAATCAAAACCTAATCGGTACCTTTAAATCTTTGCATCAAATCCCTAAGCTCCTGAAACCTGATGGAAAGGCTGTCCTGTTGAATGAGGCTCCCCAAGGAATCGGGTTCCATCACTGGCGCACTGAACCTCAAGTCATTGCAGAGCAAAAAAAACATTACCAACAACAATTTAAAGATTTCCAGATTGCCATATTCTCGGAACAAAACTCGATTGAAGAATTCCGGAAAATCTTTCCCGAATCTTTTAAGTTATTGACAGAGGAATCGAAATTACTAAATTTCATTGAGGTGCCGGAATTACGGACTGAAAATACCGTCCAAATCACTGCTATCCCTTTTGCCCCCATAACATTAATCAATTAACCATCCTCTCTTTGGCCAAATATATTTGCGTTAAGTAGATATTACAGGAAAACAGTTCGAATAAATTCAAAAAGCCGGGATTTCTCCCAGCCCCTTCTTAATTCAATGAATTGACTAGCAAACTGATGACGCCAATAACTTCTCTTAATCCTATAAAATTTGGCCGTACATGTATTCTTCGAGATAACGATTCTTAACTTGAAATTCCTTCAATTGATATTTAACAATATCACCAATGGAGATAATACCGACAATCCCATCTTTGGTTACAATCGGTAAATGCCGGATCCGATTTTGAGTCATAATTCCCATGATATAATCAACATCATCTTCAGGGATTCCAATAATAATATTCGTGCTCATTAATTGAGATACTTTTTTCGACTTCAACTTTTCTAAGTCGGAATAGGCTGCCCGCATGATATCCCGTTCGGAGATGATCCCCACAAGCTTCTTTTCGGCATCGATTACCACTAACGAACCGATTTGGTTTTCAATTAATTTTCCCATTGCCGTAAAAATGGGTTCATCCGGAGTAATTGTAATCACACTCTTGCCTTTATCCTTTAGTAAATCTGCGACTTTCATTCAGTATCCCTCCCTTATCCGATGAGAATTCGGCAAGCCCCGTTTCAATCCGTACCAGCAATGATTATCAATGGCGAATGCGCGCGAGCGCATAGGCCAAAACGGGTGCTGTCGAGTTGTCATTCTAATATAATTATTATTGGATAGATTTTGAAAAATACCTCTTGAATTTGGGTAAGTTCTTTTTTTCACAACTCAACTACCACCGGCTGAAAGCCGGTGCGTTCTTGCGCCAACCATTGGTTGGCGGACTGACTGGAATGTCGACTCGCCAGCTTTGGCTGGCGCAGAACCGGGGGATTCAAACCCGAAGGTAACAATTTAGCTTAAGCTATGATTGCATAGCTTCGCATTCGGCTATAGTCGTGTAAACGCGCAGGGTTTGAATCCCGTCGTTGAGACAATCATGATTTCAAATCCAATTGGCTTTTAGAGAGACTCTCGTTTCAAAATCTCAGCTATTAAACATTTATACATATCATTCTGTAAATAAAAATAGACCCGGGTGATCACGAATTTGGGACTATTGGAATGAGCCATCAAGTATTCCAGCAATTGTTTATGATGGCACAGATTGGGATAGATATAATCTTCGATTCCTGTAGCTAACCGTAACCAGCCGAAATTCGAATAATCATCAACCGTAATGACTTTAGAGTGCATGGTATATCCAATTGCGAATTTAACGGTTAATTCCTCAGGCACCAGTTTAGTATGTAATTTAAAAAAGCCGTAATAATCACGATAAAGCTTGATGGGATTCGGGCCGTGATGATTCACTTTCGGAAGGCTGGGTTTAGAAGCCAGCCCGGCATATTTCTGATCATCTTTGGAGGCAATTAATACAAAACCCTGCAAAACCGGCTCTGAAAATTCATACCATTCTTTGGGTTTAAGAAAATGGTCAGTGATTTTAAGAATAGATTCAGACATTGGCCTCTCCTGCTCGAAAACATTTTACAAAATGCTCATTGCTATGAAAAAAGGTTGGCGGTTCTTGATGGCGGCAAATATCCATAACCATCGGGCAACGCGCCGCAAAGCAACAACCATTGCTAAAATCTACCGTATTATCGATTTCTCCGGTTAAAATAATCCTTTTTCTGTGGTATTCGGGATTTGGAACCGGTATGGCTGATAATAGAGCCGACGTATAGGGGTGCAAAGGTCTTTCAAATAATTCAGATGCAGGTGACAACTCCACAATTTGTCCCAAATACATAACAGCGATCCGGTGAGAAATATGCTTGACGACTGCCAGATCATGAGCAATAAATAAATAAGCCATTTGCAATTCATTCCTGAGCTCAATCAGTAAATTAATGATTTGGGCCTGAATTGACACATCAAGCGCTGAAACCGATTCATCGCAAACCAGCAATGCTGGATTTAAGGAAATTGCCCTGGCAATGGCGATCCGTTGTCTTTGACCTCCGGAAAACTCATGAGGATATCGATAAAGAATTTGAGAAGACAAACCAACCCGTTCTAAAAGTGAGACGACTCTCTCCTTTTTTTCCTCGACACCGTTTACAAGACCGTGCTCTTCAAGTCCTTCACCGACAAGATCCATCACGACACGGCGGGGGTTCAACGAAGAATATGGATCCTGAAAGATGATCTGCATCCGGGTACGGCATTTCAATAATTCCCGGCTCGTCATTCCTACCAACTCGGTTCCTTCAAAAATAACTGAACCTCCGGTAGGCTTAATCAATTGGAGAATACTACGTCCAACAGTGGTTTTACCGCAACCTGATTCTCCAACCAGGCCCAATGTTTCTCCAGGATGGATTTCAAAACGGACCCGGTCTACGGCCCGTACCCATTTGGTAACCCTTCCGAGCAAACCTGTACGGACAGGGTAATATTTTTTAAGATCAGAGACTTGAAGTAAGTTTTCCATGGCCTAACTTCCTACCTAACCCCCGTTCCCCCTTCCCT
>JAEZKW010000159.1 GCA_023415375.1 Bacillota bacterium | reverse complement strand
AGGAAATCAAGATATCGGGAAACTGCTCCGTCTCCTTCTTTTAAGATCTTTTGGGATAAGGCAATCGCTGCCGAATAACCGGTGGCATATTTGTACACATAAAATGCGCTATAAAAATGGGGAATCCGGGCCCATTCCATCGCGATTTCCGGATCAATCGCCGTTTCGGCTCCATAATAAAGCTGATTTAATTTTCGATATTGTTCCGAAAACCACTCTGCCGTAAGAGCACCGCCATTTTCAATTTCCTGGTGGATTATTTTTTCAAATTCAGCAAACATGGTCTGCCGAAAAACAGTTGTCCTGAATTGCTCTAAATATTGATTGAGTAAATATAGTTTTTCCTGTAAATTAACGGAGTTTTTAAGCAAATGTTCCATCAATAAGGCTTCATTTACAGTGGAAGCCACTTCGGCGACAAATATTTTATATCCGGCATAAATATAGGGCTGATTATGATTTGAAAAATAACTATGAAGCGCATGACCCATCTCATGAGCTATCGTGAAAACATCATGAACTTTTCCTTGGTAATTGGTCAAAATAAAGGGATGAGTATCATAAGCGCCCCAAGCATAAGCACCACCGGTTTTGCCGGCATTTTCATAGACATCAATCCAGCCGCCCTCAAGCCCTTGCTCTACCAGTTGAATATATTCCTTCCCCAAAGGATGTAAACCTTTGGTTACCAGCTGCTTGGCTTCTCCATAATCCATTGTTCGTTGATATTCAGGAATCAAGGGTGTATATAAATCATACATATGTAGGTCCGCGATATTTAAAAGTTTCTTCCGCAATTTCAGGTAACGGTTTAGAGCCGGAATATAATCATGAATTACCTCAATTAAGCGATCGTACACATTGGTTGAAATATTATCATCGTATAAGGATGCCTCCAATGCCGAATTAAAATGGCGGGTTCTGGCATAGAAGATATCAGACTTTACTGAGGCATCCAAAGTGGCTCCCAAAGTGTTTTGAAATTTTGAATATGTACTATACAAGCCTTTAAAGGCATCCTGGCGAACCCGGCGGTCTTTACTCTCGATATATTTAGAATATCGGCCTTTGGTCAGTTCAACCTCTTCACCATTCTCGTCCTTAATGGTAGGAAACTTGAAATCGGCATTATCCAACATACCAAAGATAGTTCCGGCAGCATCGGCAATCTCAGCGCTTTGGGCCAGGATTTTTTCTTCGGCAGCCGATAAAATATGCTGCCTTTGACGTTCAAGCTCTTTAAAGAAATATTGGTAAACTTGAAGGTCCGGTAGCTCATTGATATATTGTTGCAGACGTTCCGGTGGACACTGAGCTAAAGCCGGAACAATAAATGATAGTGAGCTGCCCACTTCAGTTGCAAGGCTTTGAATTCGGTTGGTAAGAGCCTGATACACTGCGTTAGCGTTATTTTCATCCTTATGCATCTTGGCATACACGAATAGCTTGTCGAGTAACCGGCCGATTTGGTCTTTTAATTGAAGAACATTCAAAAGATTCTGAGCCGAGTTCAAGAATTCCCCTTGAACCTCCGTTACCTTTGACAAATCATCTTTTAACTTTTTAAAATCGGATTCCCACTTGTCCTGACCTGCATAGATATCACTTAAATGCCATTTAAATTCATTCGAAATTTCTTCCCGAGTCGGTATATGCTTAGAATTTACCATGAATCCGTAACCCTCCTATTTTTTAGGTATGCGTTCACCCGCCAATGATATCTTAAGATCCATAATATTCTTCCCCAAACTTAATCAATCCTTTTACCGATAATTTATAAATTTTTTAAATTCTGATGAAGGAATTTCCGAAAACTAAAAATACCGGCAAAAACCCGGTATTTTAACCTTTAAAACTATCTCCAACTAGAATATTTTAAGAGTTCTTATAATATGTCTAGTTTCTAATTAAGCCTAAACTAGAGTGGACTCAATAATACTTTTCATATCCATAAGCTATCTTTTAACAGCAGCCCTAAATAACCTAAAAAAACGATCATTTTGTTCAGCTGTTCCGAAAGTTACCCGAATATGATCCGGCAAACCAAACGAATGAGTTGGCCGGACAATCACCCCATTTTGCAGCAGAAACCGATATATCTCCTGACTGTCTTGCTTCCAGTCAATTAAAATGAAGTTGGATTGAGTCCGAAAATATTCGATTCCCATGTCCTCCAGTTCTTCATAAAAAAAACGTCTTCCAGTATGGACCAGTTCTTTGCTTAATTGAATGTGTTTTTTGCTGCCGATTGCGGCCACACCGGCTGCTAGAGCCAAACTATTTACATTAAATGGATCACGAACCTTTAGCATTTGAGTTATTATGGAAGGTTGTGCTATCGCATAGCCAAGACGTAAACCGGCCATACCATAAATTTTAGAAAATGTATGGTAAACAATGAGATTGTCAAAACCTTCACGAACTAAATCCAAGCCATTCGGAAAATCCGGATCGTCGGCAAAGTCAGCATATGCCTCATCCAATACCACCAGAATTTTTTCGGGTAAACTACGCAAAAACTCTATCAACTCATCACGCTTTACAATCGTTCCGGTAGGATTATTAGGATTACAAATAAATATCAGTTTGGTGTGATCCGTTACAGCTTCACGCATTGCCTTTAAATCATTTCCTAAAAACCCATCAGTACCTTTAACGATAACAGGTTTTGCGCCCATTAGTAACGTTACTGTTTCATACATGCTAAATGTAGGTGATGGAATAATGACTTCATCCGTAGGGTTTAGAATTGTTTCCGCTAAAATACGGTTAACATCATCTAAGCCATTTCCAATCAAGATTTGCTCGGGCACTAGATTCAACTCGCCAGATAGTGCTTCTTTTAAATAAAAGTGATTCGCATCGGGATATATGTTTACCTTATCCAATAACTGGGTAATTACTTGCCGAACTTCTTTTGATGGGCCCAAAGGATTCTCGTTGGAGGCCATCTTAATAACCCCATTGATTCCAAGTTCCCGTTCAACTTCTTCAACCGGCTTTCCTGGAATATAGGGTGGAATTTTATCAATATCATTTCGAAATAAATTGTTGGGAATCATGAAAAGGCTCCTTTATTCCTGTGCTGTAAGGTCTAGCCTTAGATTGATGGCTTCACGCAAATAAACCGGCTTAACTTCTGATTTTTGTAAATCAGTGTAAAAATAAAGTAAAGCCCGAATACATAATGGTAACGAGCCGGGTTTAGGAATTTCCCCGGCACACATCAGGGGGGTATCGACAAGCCCGATTCTGCGTGCAGCTACAGCCGGGAACTCACTAATTATGTCTGGGGTGACTGTAAAAAAAATACTGACAATGTTTTGCTGTTGAATCTGGTTGAGTTCCATCACTTTTAATAGCATTTCCTCGGTAGCAGAGACGATTTCTACAGGATCGTCTTTACAAATGGTAATAGCTCCTCTAACAGCTCTTAATTGCATCATATCACCCTATAGCCCGATGGCTTAGACCGACTGCCACCTCATCCAAATGAATTAAGCCTATACAGAAAAATGCCGCAACACTTATATGATCTCCCTTGCGGGCAATACCCAATTTGCCACCGATATTTAGCCCTATTGATTTCGTTAAAATTTGGGACATTGCATCACGAGTAGCCCCTGCAATGGCTCCTTCTTCTAAATGGCATTCTTTTATGACTTGTTCGCGTTTGGCGGCTACAATGGCCCGTTCAACCAAAGCTTTCATAGCAGGAATTGCCTCCCCGCCATAGTCAATTGCTGCGGTCCATATTTCCCGGGTCCGGTATTCTTCTTTCATCAGTTTTTCATCTTCACGTGAAGCAGTCATAGCGATCGATAGGGCCGCTTTAGCAACCTCTCTGCTACCGATTTCCATCCGGGTATCCTCCTTTGGAGAAGAAAACTTGGAGGCTGTCTCAAAATTGCTGTAAAATCAATGAGATTTCGCGCCTTGGCGCGCCAATATATTGCTTCAATGAATAAGTAGACTTGCATATAATGCTTGCATATATTGTATATCTCTATCATGCGTGCGCGTACGTGCATAAAGCACGTAAACGCACTGAAT
This sequence comes from Bacillota bacterium, assembly GCA_023415375.1. Taxonomy (GTDB): domain Bacteria; phylum Bacillota; class UBA4882; order UBA8346; family UBA8346; genus UBA8346. Next base: position 19,567 of record JAEZKW010000159.1, on the reverse strand, counting down.
TTTCTTTTGAGACAGCACCCACTTGAATAAAAAAGCACCGATTGGTGCAGTGCTTTGGCATACTCTAAACTTCATTTAAATTTAGCATAAAATAGGGTTGATTACAAGTCACTGTGAATTTAAACTTTTGTAAAACTTAACAGGTTGCCCTTCATATTTTTCCGTTAAAATAAAATTTTTGCGGAAAGCCGAATTGGTTAACAAGATTTGCATAAGCAACATGATTAAGAAAAAAACCACCATCATCCAGGCGCATTTTCGTTCGCGCATTTGAAGTTTAAAAAATAATTTCTCGTACCAATGATGCCGTAATGCCAAAGAAAGCTTCTCCTTGATTTTAAGGGTCTATGGGTAGTATTGCCAAATTTTACTGAAGCTATATCGTTTGACTAATTAACAGGAATAATACTGCGGGCGGCTTCGAGTCCAGCTACAAATCCAGTAGAAAATGCAATTTGTAAATTAAAACCGCCAGTATAAGCATCGACATCAACCACTTCTCCGGCTAAATATAACCCATGAAGGATCTTCGATTCCATCGTTTTGGGGTTTATTTCTTTAGTACTCACTCCACCTGCGGTAACAATAGCCTCTGTAATTGGCCTTGGTTTTTGAATCGTTAAAGTTAAGTTTTTCAATAAATCAACCAGCCGCGCCCTTTCTTCTTTATTAATCTGATGCACTGGTTTAAGGGGATCAATACCTGATAATTCAATGATTACCGGAATTATTTTTTGGGGTAATAAATCATCTAAAACATTCTTAAAAATTTTATTCATGGATTTAGAAAAATCTCTTTGAACTCGTAAATCCAACTCCTCCTTTGACAAAGCCGACTTCAAATCTATCCTAAGTGTCACTGAATTCGGTTTCTCCAAAACCAAAGGAGAGATTTTTCTACTTAAACTTAAGATAATCGGTCCAGAAACCCCAAAAGAAGTAAACAGCATCTCACCAAATTCACTCTGGAGCTTTTTCCCTTGATATAAAGATGTAGCTTCCACATTGACCAGAGATAAACCTTCTAAGCGTTTAACCCAAGCTTCCTGTGTCTCAAGGGGTATCAACGAAGGTGTTAAAGGAATAATTTGATGACCTGCCCCGCGTGCAAATTGATAGCCATCCCCGGTACTTCCGGTTCCCGGATAAGAAAGACCTCCTGTAGCAATTAATACCATTGGTGCATTTAGCTCTTCCCCGCCCTCAAGCCGAACACCGCCAATTTGACCGGATTCTATAACCAGACCAGCTACTTTGGTTGAAGTTCTAATTTCAACTCCACTACTTTTCAGTTCCTGGTATAAAACACTGACTACATCTTGAGCCTTATCCGATTCGGGAAAAACCCGGTTACCCCGTTCAACTTTTAAAGGAAGTCTCAATTTATTTTGAAAAAAATCCATTAGCGCTTCCGGGCCTAAACGTTGAAAGGCACCGTATAAAAAGCGGCCATTTCCAGGAGTATTTGAAATTAACTCATTCATATCCGTTAAATTCGTGAGATTACAACGACCAGCTCCCGTTATTGCTAGCTTTCTTCCAATGGTTTTATTTTTTTCCAATAATATCACGCTAGCGCCATGACGGGCTGCAGTGAAAGCAGCCATTATTCCGGCAGGTCCAGCCCCTATTACGATTAAATCAGCATCCGGTTTTAACACACTTGGTCCTCCTGGGTCATAAAGGTAGCTATTTGTTTTTTTAAGTCCGGAACAATTTGCTTGGCTGCTTCTCGCCCAATTTCTAAACAATCTTTAGCCTTATGAAAATGTAAAGTGCCGATATTCCCCAACTGTGGTGTAACTGTTAAATCAGCTTGTAAAATCTGCTGAGAATCTAGCATATTTCCCATAATATCTAAAACTTTTGACATAACATCAAAAATATTCCGGACTTCATGTTGAGTGTGATCAAATCCTACATTAACCGCTATTGTTATATCCCCATTTAAAAGACGGGCTACCGACACAGGAACTCCGGCGACAACCCCGCCGTCTACTAAAGTTCGGCCATCCAAGCTAACCGGTGTAAACACACCCGGTATCGATATACTGGCTCTGACAGCCGGTGCCAGGGGACCGCTCTTAAAGACAACTTCTTCCCCGGTAAAGAGGTCAGTGGCCACAGCCCAAAATTCGATTGGTAACTCTTCAAAGGATTTGCCCTTAGTTAGTAACTCGATCACGGCCTTTACCTTGGAACCATCGATTAAGCCTAATGAAGGAAGGTGAAAATCAATCAAATCCTCCCAATGAAAATATTCAACAAGTTGTCCTAAATAGTAAAGATCAGTACCCGCTGCATAGGTGGATCCTATTAATGCCCCCATACTAGTACCAACAATTCCGGAAACTTTGATACCAGCTTCTTTTAGAACCTGAAGCACACCGATATGTGCAAAACCCCGGGCTCCTCCCCCGCCGAGTGCCAATACTATTTTGGGATAACTGTTCGTCATTGTAAAGAATGCACATCTCCTTCAAGTAGCCATCTACTCTGCTTCCAGGGGTAATTGAAATGATGAAAGTAGAATGCTGGGAAGCAAATGTCTTACCTTCTATATATTACATAATATCAAATGAAAGGTAAATACTGCGAGCAAATTTATTAAAATCTTTCAATGTATTTTAACTTAAACTCAAAAAAACGGGGCTGTCTTTAAATAAAGTGCAGCCCCGCTTAATAAAACGAAAAGATTTTAGGCAGAAATTACCGGCTCGCCACTTATTGTGATAGGAGGAATTACTTCCAACACCGGTTTCAATACGGCAAGCCGAATAACTTCTTCAATTCGCTCAACTGGGATAATGGTAATATTCGTCTCATCCTCGAAAATTTTCTGCCAATTTTCTTTGGGTATCAATACTTTTTTAGCACCCGCTTCTTTCGCGGCGCCAATTTTGGCTACTACACCCCCAATTGGCATCACTCCGCCTCTGATAGAAACTTCCCCTGTCATTGCAATTTCATTATCGACAGCTTGACCGGTAATTGCCGAGTAAATTGCGGTAGCTAAAGTAATCCCTGCTGAAGGACCATCGATGGGAGTACCTCCGGGAAAATTGATATGAATATCGTAATTGGAAGGATTAATATTCATAAATTTACGTAAAACTGTAAGTACATTCTCAACGGAACCCAAAGCCATACTTTTACGGCGGATCGTTCTCCCGGCCTGGCCCATTTCTTCCTCATCTACGACCCCGGTTGTGGTAATTTTTCCTTTACCCGCTTCGGTCGCAGGAATGGCGGAAACTTCAACCTGAATAACAGAACCCATATTGGGCCCATAAACCGCTAAGCCGTTGACATACCCCACTTGTGGCTTAGGCGGTATTTTGACACTGGGTCGTGGGGAATATTGACTACTATGAATAACCCATTCCAAATCCTTTACTGTGACTTTTTTACGATTTTCAGTAATTGCCAAGCCCGCTGTAATTTGAATCAAATTGACTGCATCCCGGCCATTGGTGGCATATTTGGTAATGATATCAATAACGCCCGTCTCTAATTCAAAATTGATTTTTTGGGCGGCGTTTTCAGCAATCCGCCTAATATCATTAGGAGACAATAGCTGGAAAAATATTTCTACGCAGCGGGAACGAATGGCAGGCGGAATATCCTGCGGCATACGTGTTGTGGCTCCTACAAGGCGAAAATCGGCCGGTAATCCATTTTGAAAAATATCGTGGATATGACTAGGAATATTCGTATCTTCGGAACTATAATAAGCGCTTTCAAAAAATACTCGTCGATCTTCCAAAACTTTCAGCAGCTTGTTCATTTGGATAGGATGAAGTTCTCCTATTTCATCAATAAATAAAACACCACCATGGGCTTTGGTCACCGCACCGGGTTTTGGTTGGGGAATTCCGGCGATTCCTAGAGGCCCGGCTCCTTGATAAATCGGATCATGGACTGATCCCATTAAAGGATCGGCGATACCACGGTCATCAAAACGCGCTGTGGTTGCATCAATTTCAATAAACCGTGCGTATTCTTTAAACGGAGAATAGCCTTGCTTTTTAGCTTCTTCCAATACAACCCTAGCTGCGGCTGTTTTCCCGACACCAGGAGGGCCATAAAGTATCACATGTTGTGGATTTGGACCGCATAACGCGGCACGCAAGGCCTTTAAGCCGTCATCCTGACCGATAATTTCCTCAAAATTGCTCGGACGTGTTTTTTCGGAAAGTGGTTCCGTAAGCGAAATCCGCCGAAGCCTTTGCAATTTTTCCATTTCTTTACGGGATTCTCTGTCGACAGCAGTTTTATTACCCTGCTGCGATTTTAGCAGGTTCCAGAAATATAAACCAATTACGATTGCAAAGAACAGATTGATGAGACCAAGTACATTCCCTAATACTTCCATTTTGGCATACTCCTTTCAAACAGTCTATTAGTAGTAAAAACGTCCTTGAAATAATATATTAATTTAGGCAGAGGACGCTTTACTTAAGCAGAGCGTCACTTTGCTAGCTTCACACGGACTTTATTACGTGACGCTTTACTAGTATCACCAAGATGGCCCTATTTAAACCGGGAATCATCAATAAAAAATCCCAACCAATGGGCTGGGATTAAAAAACGAAATCAAATTTGTTTAAGCGGATTCTTCTTTCTTTTTTTTACGGGGCTCCACCCCAACCAAAATCGGTTCACCATTCTCTTCTACCATTGATTTAGTTACAACACAACGTTTTAAGTCATTGTGAGAAGGTAACTCATACATTAAATCCATTAACAATTTTTCAATTATCGCCCGTAGTCCCCTGGCACCGGTATTACGTTTAATGGCTTGCTTGGCTATTGAATCTAATGCATCCGGCTCAAAAGAGAGTTCGATATTATCCAGTTCAAACAATTTTTGGAATTGCTTGGCTAGAGCATTTTTGGGTTCAGTAAGAATCTGAACCAAGGCTTTTTCATCCAAGGCATCTAAGGCTACGACTATCGGGAGCCGACCCACAAATTCAGGAATCAGACCGAATTTTAACAAATCTTCTGGCATAATTTGGCGTAAAATTTCTCCCAAGGGCTTTTCCGTTTTTGACCGGGCCTCAGCACCAAATCCCAAAGTCTTTTTACCAGTTCGGTTTTCAATAATTTTTTCTAACCCATCAAATGCTCCCCCACATATAAAGAGAATACTGGTCGTATCAAGCTGGATAAATTCCTGATGGGGGTGTTTGCGACCACCTTGAGGAGGAACTGAAGCAACAGTTCCTTCCAATATTTTTAATAATGCTTGTTGAACTCCTTCACCGGAGACATCGCGAGTTATTGAAGGATTTTCCGATTTACGGGCAATTTTATCGATCTCATCGATATAAATAATTCCTCTCTCAGCCCGTTCAACATCATAATCAGCCGCTTGAATAAGTTTTAAAAGGATATTTTCAACATCTTCTCCAACATACCCCGCCTCCGTTAATGAGGTGGCGTCGGCAATCGCAAAAGGAACATTTAAAATTTTCGCCAAAGTCTGTGCGAGAAGGGTTTTCCCGCAACCAGTCGGCCCCAATAATAAAATATTACTCTTTTGAAGTTCTACATCCTCAAAACGTTCTTCAGAATTAATCCGTTTATAATGATTATAAACAGCCACAGCCAAAGTTCTCTTGGCATCTTCCTGGCCAATTACATACTGGTCCAAAATTTCCTTAATTTCTTTGGGCTTTGGATTATTACCAATGTCCAAATTAACTTCTTCACTAAGTTCCTCATCAATGATCTCATTACAGAGTTCAATGCATTCATCGCAAATATACACTCCGGGACCGGCAATCAGTTTTTTTACCTGTTCCTGTGCTTTACCGCAGAAAGAGCATTTTAACTGGCCTTTTTCATCTCCAAATTTAAGCATCTTTCCACCTCGCTTTCGGCTTATTTTGCGGAAATTTCATTTCCCTATTCAATGAACTATTCCTTCATTGAATACAAAACTTACTTCTTTTGACTGATAAATATATCGTCAATTATACCGTATTCTTTAGCTTCCTCTGCAGACATCCAGTAGTCACGATCTACGTCTTTTGCAATTTTTTCAAGAGGTTGGCCGGTGTGTTTTTCCAAAATATGGTTGCCTATTTCCCGCATCCTTAGAATTTCTTTCGCTTGAATTTCAATATCGGTTGCTTGACCCCCTACACCGCCCTGAATATGAGGTTGGTGAATTAAAACTCTGGAATTGGGTAATCCGAAACGTTTTCCTTTACTTCCGGCTGCCAAAAGGATAGCAGCCATACTTGCCGCCATACCCACACAAATTGTGGACACTACTGGCTTTATATGCTGAATTGTATCATAAATTGCTAAGCCAGAATATACTGCCCCACCAGGACTATTGATATATAAGAAAATTTCTTTATCGGGATCTTCTCCTGCCAAAAAAAGCAATTCAGCTATGACTAAATTTGCTATATTATCATCAATTGGGCCACCCAAAAAAACAATCCTATCTTTTAATAGCCGAGAATATATATCATAAGCCCGTTCGCCGCGATTGGTTTGTTCAACAACCATTGGTACTAAGTTCATATTTATCAATTTTATCCCCTCCTAGCTCTGGTATTAAATGTTTACTTTTCAATAATTTTAACCTTAGCTTGTTCTTTAATAAAATCAGCAGTTTTTTCCAATAAAATAGCCTGCTTGACTCCAGAGAGCCGGCCATTTTTCTCCAAATCCTTTTTTAATTTTTCAGGATTTTTTTGTTCATACATGGCTGCCAATTCGCGCATTTTCTGATCAACTTCATCTTCAGAAACCTCAATATTTTCGGTCTTGGCAACGCTATTCAAAATCAAATCGGTTTTAACTCGCTTAACGGCTTCGGGACGAAAATCCTCTTTAACTTGGTCACTTGTTTTTTGAGTATATTCCAGATATTTCTCTAAGGTTAAACCCTGATAAGCTAGGTTATGCTCAAAACGGTGTAATAAGTCTTCCATTTCTTGCTTAATCATCGTTTCCGGTAATTCAACCGTGGCGCTTTCGACAGCTTTATTAATCACCGCGTCGCTAAAATTAGCTTCAGATTCCCGCTCATTCATTGCTAGAATTTTTTCACGGAGATCATTTTTTAACTTATCTACAGTCTCGAAATCACCGACGCTTTTGGCAAATTCATCATCTATGCTCGGAATTTCCTTAACCTTAATTTCATGGAGAGTCACCTTAAAGGTTGCTTCTTTACCAGCTAAATCTTTACTGTGATAGTCATCGGGAAATTTAACAGTGATATCTTTAGAAGTTTCAGTGGACATCCCTATCAACTGGTCCTCAAAACCCGGTATAAAACTGCCGGATCCAATTTCCAGCGAGTATCCTTGAGCGGCTCCGCCCGGGAATGCCTTACCATCAACATAACCCTCAAAATCAATGACCGCATAGTCACCTTTTTCAAGTTGTTTTTTATCGCTCACCACAAGCTCCGCATGGCGTTCTTGTAACGATTTCAGCCGTTCTTCGATTTCACTTTCAGTGACGGTGGCTTTTACCTTTTCAACTTCCAGATCTTTATATTGCCCCAATTTGACTTCAGGCAATACCTCAATTTTAGCTTTAAAAATAAAATTTTTACCTTCTTCAAACGGTTCCTTAATATCCAATTTGGGTTGATCAATGGGTTCTAAATTGAATTGTTCGACTCCTTTGAAATATCCTTTCGTTACAATTATATCTAAAGCATCTTCATAAAGAACGGTTTTTCCAAATTGAGCTTCCAGAATTTGGCGAGGAATATGTCCCTTACGAAAGCCAGGTAAATTTACCTTGTTAACAACGATTTTGTAACTTTCTGCCAATGCATCTTCGATCTCTTTGGGTTCAACCGTTACCTCCAACATGACAAAATTCTGCTCTAGTTTTTCCAGGTTAAACTGCATTTATGCTCCTCCGAATCTGTACTATAATATATGTTTGACGCTGAAATTTCTTGCCCCTTATCTGCATTCAGCATTTCGACACTTCGATTTGAAATCCTGCTAAACTATTATCACCATGAGGCTAAAGAAGTAACCGAAATTCATATTTTCCCTTTGCAAATTTTTATCTGCATAATTCCGGTAAATCCCGTTAAAATTTCAGCATAAAAAATAAGCCCCGGCTATCCGAGGATAATAAAATATTACCTTTGTTATCTTAAAATGTCAATAGCTTCAGATTAAAACAATTTATTTGGTGCGAGAGGCGGGACTTGAACCCGCACGGTTGCCCACTAGATCCTAAGTCTAGCGCGTCTGCCATTCCGCCACTCTCGCATCGTATACAAAATTATAGCATCGGAATGGCAAGACGTCAAGCCCGTTAGCATCGTGTTTATTTAACGAATCCAATAACCCATTCCCAAAATCGTTGCCAAAGCCCTTTACGCTTTACCGGAGCTATGGCAACCACTGGACATTTTTCTAATATCTGCTCGCCCAGTTGTACTTTGAGCTCACCAACGTGTTGAGCTTTTTCAACCGGCGCCTCAACGGAGGATGGTAAACTCAAGTTTATCCGAAGTTTTGATTCTGCCCCTTTAGGGATAACTAAGTTAACAGTGCTAATGGTAGAGACCGGAACTTGCCGTTGAACTCCCTTGACAACATTTACCGTTCCTAACTTTTTTGTAGGAGAAGATACCGTATAAAGTTGAAAATGATTGAATCCATAATTAAACAAAGCCGTTGAATCAGCATACTCATTTTTACTGTGTAATACTACAACAATTAATCGGTGGTTGTCTTTGGTAGCCGATGACACTAGACAATTCCCGGCCTGGTTGGTATATCCAGTCTTCACTCCGTCAGCATACTGATAACGCCATAACAGTTTGTTATGGTTGTACATAGTTCGATCCCACTTGTGTCCGGGCCAACTGATGATTTTTTTCTTGGTCTTTACAATTTCATCAAAAACCGAATTATGTAGAGCATAACGGGTGATTAGGGCCAGGTCATGGGCTGTAGTGTAATGATTTTTCTCTGGAAGGCCATTACAGTTTACAAAATTGCTGTCCCTCGCCCCTAACTCTTTTGCTTTTTCATTCATCCAGGTTGCGAAATTACTTTCCGATCCGGCAAGATTTTCTGCGACTGTAACGGAAGCATCGTTTCCGGAATTCAAAAGGATACCATATAATAAATCTTCAAGAGTGTGGGTTTCACCGGGAGCGAGCCAAATGGAAGAACCATCTGTTTTACTGGCTTTAGTGCTTGCGACCATTTCTTGATTCAGCTTCCCACGTTCAATTGCTATAATGGCGGTTAGTATTTTGGTAGTACTGGCAGGGGCCAATTTTACAGAAGCGTTTTTTTGATATAAGATTGCACCGGTTGTATAATCCATTAAAACTGCTGCCGAAGCGGTAACTCCGACTCCCTTAGCGGCAAATGCGCTGGTTGTAAAAATAATTGGAATCATCAATAGGAAAAAATAGAAAAGCCGCTTTTTCATAAAAGCCTCCACCCAGGTGTTTTTTTTATTCATTTCGAAAAACAGTCACGAAATCCTTCGTATACATTGACTTTTTATCTGGAAATTCATGGACGTGATCGTAACCTCTAATCATAACGCTATATAGGGTGGATGAAGTTGCCAAAAAACTGAATTTCTGTTTTTGCCAATAAAAAAACCGCATTTACGCGGTTAACTTTCCAAGAATTCTCAACGACATTTAATATTGTTGCTTTTTTTTAAACATTAATGGATTTCTTTTTCGTGATTCTTGGGGCTGATGAACTCATGTAATTTATCCAATAACTGTGGAGCTGAATCTAAAATACGATCCACTAATACATTACTTTCAATCGGTAACAATTTGGTTTGCTCTTTACCAACCACTAAAAAAGCTACCGGATTAATGGTAATTCCGGCGCCGCTTCCTCCGCCAAATGGAAATTTTTTGCTGCTTTCCATTGGTTCCTGATTTCGTTCGCGTTCCTTATCTTTAGCTTTTACCATATTGGCTTCAAACTCACTGCCCCCAGCTGCAAAACCAAATGAAACTCGCGAAATTGGTACAATAACACTGCCATCCAGTGTTTCTACCGGATCTCCGAGAATGGTATTTACATCAACCATTTCTTTAATATTCTGCATAGCAGTTTTCATTAAACCTTCAATTGGGTGATCTTCCAAATCCGATACCTCCTTTCATCATACGATAGCGGAAATTCGCTATAAAAGCAGCAATAATAATATAGCCCAGTTTAACACGGAATATACAGTCAAAGTTCAAGTCCAGTCTGGAGTTCTGAAAATCCGGAATTATTTGAATATCGGGCCTAACGACAAATTTCGTTTTGCGATGGAGATAACTTAATAAACTTGATTTTACTCCCCATAAAACTCCATAAACTGTGGCCGTACTCACCGGATTACCAGTTCCAAATCTAGTAACCCATGTAAATTTCGTAAAGTACCCGCGACGTTCCAAATCTTCGACTACGAATAAATAACGATGATAATTAGCGGGCAAAAAATAAGTCAGCAAAGTCATCCCCAAACCGTATTCTTGATAACGCTGAAAAAATTCCCGCCAATTGCGGGAATTTCCTTGATAGGGCGCTGTAGTTTTTTTGTGTTGATTTTTTCTTAAAAAGAACCATCGGCCGGAGATTTTCTGGTGTTGTTTCACCCCTCTGGGTGTTAATTGAAGTAAATTGACAGATCGACGCCTTTTCAATAAGCCATGTAAAAACGACATTTCTAAGACAAGAGCATCGTCCCAGGCAACTTTTTGATAAAAAATCCTGAATTGTACCGGCGAGAAAAAGCATAAACAAATAGCACTTAGGAATAAAAGAAGCTCAACCACAGATTCACCCCAAGGTTTCCAGTCTGTGGTTATTTTTCCACTAAAGTGTGGACCTATGCGTTTCCCAATGAAAGATACTTAAATGTTTCTTAATTACGCTCCGAAACTGAAATACTAAATCACCGATGATCGTTGAAAATAGTGTCATTGTTATTATCATAAACCAATCGGTAATCTTTAGGGGGGTGGTATAAAATATCCGCTGAAGCCAGGGGATCATAATAACCGCCACTTGCATTGTACTTGAGATTATGACTGCACCCAAAAGGTACCGATTTTTTAAGGGATTGAGTTGCAGCAGACTCTTTGATTCCGAACGGCACTGAAATACAAAAAATAATTGAGCAAAAACCAAAGACGCGAAAGCGGCTGTCCGCGCCTCCATTAGGCCCCCACCTGTTTTTAACTTCAAAATATAAACAATCAATGTAACCACACCGATCATTACACCCTGGAACATTATTTTGAGGCCTAAACCCCGGCCAAAGATTCCTTCTCGCGGGGGCCTGGGCCTCCGGTTCATATTGTCGGAATCGGCCGAGTCCATTCCTAAAGCGATTGCAGGAAGACCATCGGTAACCAAGTTAACCCATAATATTTGGATGGGCAAGAGGGGAAAAGGTAAACCCATCATAATTCCTCCGAACATGGTTAAAATTTCACCCATATTACAGCTTAATAAATAGCGGATGAACTTACGGATATTGTCGTAAATTGTCCGACCTTCTTCCACCGCTGCAATAATTGTGGCGAAATTATCATCCGCAATGACCATTGCCGAGGCCTCTTTCGTAACATCAGTGCCACTTTGACCCATGGCTACACCAATATCAGCTTCTTTGATTGCAGGGGCATCGTTGACGCCATCACCGGTCATGGCCACAATTTGACCATGTTGTTTTAAAGCTTTAACGACTCGTAATTTATGATGGGGTGAAACCCTGGCAAAAACATCAATTTCATGAATAATTTTAACAAGTGTCTCATCGCTTAGCTGATCAATTTCACTTCCGGTAATGATTTTTCCCTCAGGCCTAAGCAAATGAATTTGTTTGGCAATAGCCGCTGCGGTTCGTGGGTAATCGCCGGTAATCATTTTAGTTTGAATGCCGGCCCGACGAGCCTTTTCAATGGCTCCTCGTGATTCTGGCCTCGCTGGATCAGTCATTCCCATTAATCCGACAAAGATTAACCCTTTTTCAGGATCATTGTTTTTAAGATTGATTTCATCAAGGCGAGCCGGCCGATATGCAAAGGCCAATATCCGTAATGCTTCGGAACCCCATATTTCAATATAGGTTTTGACTTCCATTTTCATTTTAGATGAAAAAGGAACAATTCCCTCGCTGGACCAGATATGGCTGCAACGTTCTATCATGATATCGGCAGCTCCTTTGGTAAATAGTAAAGGGCCGTCCGGACTCTTAACCCATACACTCATTCGTTTGCGTTCGGAGCTAAAAGGTATTTCCCCGAAGCGCATTTGTTCCGTGATGCATTGGCGGGGGTCAATCCCATAATTTAGAGCTGCCGCCAATAATGCCCCTTCTGTCGGATCACCGATAATATTGATTGAATTTCCTTCGGTTTCGAGTTCAGCATTGTTGCACAGAATACCTATTTCCAACAGACGTTTAAATACTCCGCCAATATCGGCTGCTGATTTTTGGGTGGAATGATTTGTTTCCAGACTATATTCCCGCTGCCCCGCCCAAAGCCGGGTAACTCCCAGTTTGTTTTGGGTTAAGGTCCCTGTCTTATCCGAACAAATTACCGTAGCGCATCCCAGAGTTTCAACTGCCGGTAGTCTACGGATAATCGCATTGCGACGGATCATTTTCTGAACCCCTACCGCCAAGACAATCGTGACAATAGCGGGTAAACCTTCAGGAATAGCCGCTACAGCAAGACTTACTGCAGCCAAAAACATTTGACGGGGTGGCTCGCCACGCAACACCCCCATTGTTCCCACCGCTGCACAAACTCCTAAACAAATGATTACCAACCATTTACCCAGTTGTTCTAAACGCTTTTGCAAGGGTGTTTCTTCGCTTTGAGCATCACTAATCATTCCGGCAATTTTACCAATCTCAGTTTTCATTCCGGTTGCGGTAACAACTGCCCGCCCTCTGCCGCCGGAAACAATTGTGCCCGCAAATATCATATTTCTTTGATCACCTAAAGCCGGATGGGGTTCTTTATTAACTTGCGCACTTTTAGATACTGCCAAAGATTCCCCGGTTAAAGTTGCTTCATTAATTTCCAAGTCGGTTGCAGCTATAATTCTACCGTCGGCTGCAATCCGATCGCCACTTTCCAAAACCAGGATGTCGCCTGGAACGATTGATTTGGCAGGTACTCTCTGAACTTTGCCATCCCGAAATACATGGGCAAGGGGAGCCGTTAGTTCTTTTAAAGCTTCCAAAGACTTTTCCGCCCGGTATTCCTGAATAAACCCCAGAAAAGCATTTAGAATGACGATAGCGACAATCGTTATGGCATCAGCCTTTTCTCCAAGCAAACCCGAAACAATGGCGGCTCCAATCAGCACCAACACCATGAAATCTTTAAATTGGGATCCGAAAATTTGCCACGGTGAAAGTTTTGTTCCTGATTCTAATTGGTTTTGGCCGACTTTAGCGAGTCTGCGGTTAGCTTCCGAAGTTGCCAAGCCATTTTTTTCACAGCTCGAAAAATCTTTGATTACATCTTTGGCTTCAATGTTAAACCAGTTGGACATATTCTCCTCCATTGACCAAACTGTCTTTCACCGCTATACTTACTAAAGGAGGTTAAAAAAAATGCCTATTGATGCTCCAGTGATTGCCCAAATTTGTATCGAACTTTCTCGCCACTTACCGGTAAGAATCAATCAAATTGATCAAACATTTACAGACGAGTTTATCCTTAGCGGCTATGGATCCGGTACCGATTTCAATTTATTAGTTTCGTTAAATGCCGGTTACGGCCGTTTTCACCTGGTGAACCCAAACTCGAGGATTGATTCAAGAGAAACTCTAACCTCCCCATCAATATTTGGCGCCTCCTTGCGAAAACGTTTTTCTAGTTCCAAGTTGATCGCCCTTGAAGCAGTCCCTTTTGAAAGAATTATTAAGTTGACCTTTGAAGTTTATGAACAGGCGGTTGGGATTACCCAGCGTTATCTCCTTGTTGAGCTGACTGGTAAGAGTTCCAATTTAATCGCATGCGATGAAAACATGATCATTGCTGATGCTTGGCGTAAAGTAGGACCTAAAAGACCCGAAGAGCGGGAGATAGCCCCGGGTATTTCCTATGAACTCCCCACGACAGGTGGACGTTGGCAGCCCGTTTCCATCACTGAAGAACAATTTTCCGTTCTTTTTAGCCAGCTGCCGAGCGACGCTTCGTTGGAAAAGTTTTTTCTAAAACATTGGTATGGATTATCAGCCCTCTCTATTCATGAGATCACCCACGCGGCCCATTTTTCTCCGGATACTCTCTGCCATAATGTTCAGACAGAGGATTACCCTAAATTGTTTGAATCTTTCTGTACTTGGGCCAGTAGCGTCAGCAGGGGGGATTTTAAACCAACCGGTTTGTTTGACGAGACTGGAAAACTGATTGATTGTTCGGCTCTGCCTATTCTTTTTCCACCCGCCAACACCTTGGCCCGTCCTATCCCCTTACTTCATGTGGAAATTGCTGCTCTCTTCGATCCCAGACAATTGGCAAACCGTCTTAAAGAAGCAAAAATAAATCTGGAAAAAAGAATTCATGCTCAAATCGAAAAAACCCGCACTAAATTAATGAAGCAACAAGCGGAAGCAACTGCCGCCGATCAAGGAGATCAATTACGAATTGCCGGTGAACTTTTAACCACTTACGGATTCCAGATTACCAAAGGGAACAAAGAAGTAAAACTTTTGAATCATTATGACCCTGAAGGCAAAGAGTTGCTGATAAAGTTGGATCCTTCCTTAACAGCCCAGGCAAATGCGCAAATTTATTTTAAAAAATATCAAAAAGCAAAAAAAGGCCAAATAGCAATCGGTGAACAAATTGCCAAGACCGTCGAAGCCCTCGAATACTTGGAAAGCATTGAGGTTATGGCCCAGAACGCCTTGAACCTTTCCGACCTTCATCTGGTTTCCGATGAACTTCGACAAAATGAGGCTGCCAAAAAAGCTAAAGCCCACCCAGTTAAAAAGTTTACCAAAAAAGAAAAGTTAGCGGAACCACGTCAATTTAAAACACCTGCCGGACATACCATCCTGGTTGGCCGCAATAATATTCAAAATGACCGCTTAACATTTAAAATTGCCGATCCTAACGATCTTTGGTTCCATACCCAAAAGATACCCGGTTCCCATGTAATTTTGAGGCCGGAACCTGGAATCCCAGTTGATGACGAGTCTCTCAATTATGCTTGTCAGCTGGCAGCCTATTTCAGTAAAGCCAAAAATTCTACCAAAGTTCCGGTCGATTATACAAAACGCAAAAATATCAAGAAACCCCCTGCATCAAAACCGGGGTTTGTTATTTATGATTTCTTTAAAACCGCGATTATTACACCGGATGTGAAATTACTGGAGAGATTGGGGATAAAAATCGACTCCGCCAACAATTAATAGTCTGTTTTCTTACAAACCATAAAAATTTACATTACCTTCATGAAAAAGTTATCTTCTCCTTGCTCCCTTTTTTACAAGGAAGTGAAATGTTTCATTATACAACAATCATCTTCATTTGCTCATTTTCCCCAAATTTCTCCCAGTTGCATCTAAATCATGAGATGGTTAAATCATGATTAAGAGCTAGAAATCAAAAGAAAAAAGAAGACAATTTCATTAGATCGGAGATTTTGGCTAAAATGTAATTTATATCCCATCTTCCTTTTCTTGAAAAAATAGATCAAGCTTAATACAATATTTTTTGTAATTAGCACTCAAGAGTAGTGAGTGCTAACAATAACGCAAGGAGGGATATCATGAATATCAAACCTTTAGGAGAAAGAGTCGTCGTCAAAGTATTGGAAAGCGAAGAAAAGACCAAGAGCGGTATCGTATTGCCGGATACAGCCAAGGAAAAACCACAAAAAGGTACCGTAGTAGCAGTTGGCCCGGGAAGGGTCCTTGATAACGGTCAAAAACTTCCTTTAGAAGTCAAAGTCGGTGATAAAGTACTTTTCGCCAAATATGCCGGTACGGAAGTAAAACTGGATGAAGAAGAATACATGGTTTTAAAAGAGAACGACATACTGGCGATTATTGCGGACTAAGATTACGTTTTTAGTTCAATCCTAGATCGCGACTATTTAATTTTGAATCGGAGGCTAAGAATATGGCAGGAAAACAGATTTTATTTGATGAACAAGCCCGCCACGCTCTGGAACGGGGCGTAAATACTTTGGCGGATGCTGTAAAAGTCACCTTGGGCCCCAAGGGACGAAATGTAGTTTTGGAAAAGAAATACGGCTCTCCAACCATTACCAATGACGGAGTTACCATTGCCAAAGAAATTGAAGTAAAAGATCCTTTTGAAAATATGGGAGCTCAACTTGCGAAAGAAGTTGCCACCAAAACCAATGATATCGCAGGTGACGGAACCACCACCGCTACTTTGCTCGCCCAAGCAATGGTTCGGGAAGGTCTTAAGAATGTCGCTGCCGGCGCCAATCCTATGGTTTTGAAAAAAGGTATTGAAAAAGCAGTTGACGTAGTCGTTGAAGAAATTAAAAAAGTCAGCAAAAAAGTTGATAAGAAAGAATCCATTTCCCAGGTGGCAGCGATTTCAGCCGGAGATGAAGAAATCGGTAAACTTATCGCCGAGGCCATGGAAAAAGTCGGTAATGACGGCGTAATCACCGTTGAAGAATCCAAAACCATGGGCACCAACTTGGAAGTCGTTGAAGGGATGCAGTTCGATAAAGGTTATGTATCCCCTTACATGGTTACTGATTCGGAACGGATGGAAGCTGTGCTGGACAACCCTTACATCTTAATTACTGATAAAAAAATCAATCTAATCAAAGATTTGCTCCCAATCCTGGAGAAAGTAATGCAACGCGGCAAACCGCTTTTATTGATTGCTGAGGATATTGAAGGTGAAGCCCTGGCTACATTGGTCGTTAACAGGCTTCGCGGTACTTTGAATATTGTTGCTGTCAAAGCCCCCGGATTTGGTGATCGCCGTGAAGCAATGCTTGCCGATATTGCGATTGTCACCGGCGGTCAGGTTATTTCCGAAAAAGTAGGCGCTACTTTGGAGAACGCTACCCTTGAGATGCTTGGTGAAGCCCGTCAAGTGAAAGTGACCAAAGATGAGACCACTATCGTGGATGGTAAAGGCGATAAAAAGGAAATCGCGGCTCGCATCAACCAAATCAAGGTTCAAATCAAAGATACCACTTCCGATTATGATCGGGAGAAATTACAAGAACGACTTGCTAAATTGTCGGGCGGTGTAGCTGTAATTCAAGTTGGAGCTGCTACCGAAACCGAAATGAAAGAAAAGAAATTCCGGATTGAGGATGCGCTTTCAGCAACCCGGGCTGCTGTCGAAGAAGGCGTGGTTCCCGGTGGTGGAGTTACCTTATTACAGATCGCCCCGGTTCTCGACAAATTAAAAGAAACTGGCGATGTTGCAACCGGTATTTCGATTGTCCGGAAAGCACTCACCGAGCCCTTAAAACAAATTGCCCAAAATGCCGGTGTTGAGGGTTCGATCGTTGTAGAAAAAGTCTCATCAATGTCTGCTGGACAAGGCTATAACGCCCTGACCGGTGAGTATGTGGATATGGTTAAAGCCGGTATTATTGATCCGGCCAAAGTTACCCGCGGCGCACTGCAAAATGCAGCCAGTATCGCAGCGATGGTACTAACCACCGAATGCGTCGTTGCTGAAATTCCTGAAGAAAAACCTGCTGCTCCGGCTATGCCCGGTGGTGGAATGGGTATGGACTATTAAGCAACTGTCCCATAAGAAGGGCCGTCTTGATCAGAGACGGCTCCTTTTTTATGTACAAACACTGAGATTGTAAAAGTACACTTTTACGGACGGCATAAGGTTCCTGCAGGATTATTATAACTATGCCTCACTTGAAGTAGTTGATGGTAAATCAGTCGCTTTCCCACTTGTCTTTCATCACAAAATAAGGCATAATGAAAACAAAGTAACTGTAATATTCTCGTTAAACTTCAATTTGTAAATATTTACAGGGAACCGAAATGCCAAATTCAGCTCTCGAACAGCCCTATATCACTACTCCCGCCTTTCAAGACGCACTCGATTGTATCGCGAGTGGTACTCCGGTCACTTTCATTTCCGGTAAAGCAGGTACCGGGAAATCCACCTTCACCAAGCATGAACTAACCAAACTTCCCGGTAATACGGTCTTTCTCTCCCCCACCGGTATTGCTGCTTTGAATATCGGAGGGCAGACGATCCATTCCTTTTTCAATTTAGAACACGGCATGCTTTACCCCGAACGAATCAAGGAAAGTCGGCAGTCACAAATCTACAAAGAAGTCAACTATCTGGTCATTGATGAAATTTCCATGGTACGGGCGGATTTAATGGATGCCATCAATTACTCGCTCCAAATTAACCGTAAATCAACCGCTCCTTTTGGCGGCGTGAAACTGATATTGATTGGGGACCTATATCAATTGCCACCGGTGGTCGTTCGCGAGGAGCAGTCCGAATTTGGCCCCGGCGGGCGTTATAAAAATCGTTTTTTCTTCAATTCTCAAGTCATCCGCTCCGCCATCCTGGATAAATTATTTAAATACATCAAATTTTCGGCAATTTTTCGTCAAGAGAGCCAGGAATTCATCAACCTTTTAGAACAAGTCCGCCAGAGCAACCTCAGTCAGGATTTAATCCGCACCTTAAATGGACGGGTCACTACCGCAGACATTATCGATCAACTTGATGAGGTTACAGTGTTAACTTGCACCAATGAAGCAGCCCAACGTTATAATAACAATAAACTTGAGGCGCTCCCAACACCAAAACGCCAGTATCAAGCAATTATTGAAGGTAAATTCAGCCGGGAAGATTTCCCCACCCTGCCCATTCTCTCATTAAAAGTGGGTGCCAAAGTGATTTTTATCAAAAATGATCCGGGGAAAGCGTGGGTCAACGGGACGACCGGGGTCATTAAAGAGCTTGATGAAGATGAGCTTATCATTGAGGTTGATGGGATTGATTATCCTGTATCTCGGGAAACCTGGGAAAAATATCAGTATCAATTTAATAACGGCAAAATTGAAAAAAACGTAATCGGTACGTTTAGCCAGTTTCCCCTGAAACTTGGCTGGGCTCTGACGATTCACAAAAGCCAGGGTCTCACCTTAAAAAACATCTATCTGGATACTGGTTGGGGTGCCTTTGATTCCGGCCAAATCTATGTCGCCTTAAGCCGAGTGCGCAATCTGGACAACCTCTACCTTAAGCAGCCGATTTCCCATCGTGAGTTGTTGATCGATGAGGGCATCAAAGCTTTTCTTGGGTATATTGAGCGGTTTGTCTGGCGGCAATAAAGATCATTGCTATACAACCCACTATTAATCTGCACCAGATTCGGAATATCAGGAGTTTTTGAGACAAGCTCAACGATATCACTTTGGGAAAGCAGATCACCTAGATCTAAAATATTTGATTCCCAAAGTAGAAAGTCTGTGCTTTTTGACTGTGGCTAAAAGCAAGGACGTCACATTCAAAAGCCTTTCCAAATGCCGGGACCGGAATTCACCATATTTTATCCCTGGCCGA